>JBAXDG010000022.1:0-22964 GCA_037141075.1 Kiritimatiellales bacterium | reverse complement strand
TCGTTTTCGGCCGCGAGGACAAAGGACTCTTCAACGAAGAGATCGCGGTCTGCACTCACATCATCAACATCCCGTCGAGCGAACTCTACCGCTCGTTGAACCTCTCACACGCCGTCATGGTCTGTTGCTACGAAATCTTTCTGCTGGCGAACGACGCTTCCTACAAACCGCCGGAGGAATGCTCGCCGGAAGCCGATGGTAAAATGCGCGAACGGCTCTATGAAGCATGGAGCTCCATGATGCTCGAAACCGGCTTCTGCGAAATAGAAAAACTCGACCACATGATGCTCGGCCTGCGCCGCATTCTAAGCCGCGGCAAACTCACAGAAAACGACCTGAAAATTCTGCTCGGCCTCGCCAAACAGTCCCGCTGGTGCGCGGCGCAATTGCAGAAGGAAAAGAATGGTGGGCCCGCTCGGACTTGAACCGAGGACCAAGAGATTATGAGTCTCCTGCTCTGACCAACTGAGCTACGGGCCCGAAGAGGCAGAAAGATAGTTCGCCCCCCGTTTCGACGCAAGCACTTATGCCATTACACCGCCTCGGGATTCTTTGCCCGCCCAGACAATATATTCCCTTCCCGGCCGTTTTATGTGAAAGTCCCGCAACCAAAGGAGCCGCATTATGAAAAATAAGTGCTTCCTGAAGATCGCCGGCGTCGAGCTGGCCGCATTGACGCTGACCGCCGGGCAAGTATCCGCCGCCGTAAAAGCGCCGCCCGTCAGCAAGCCGAACATCATTTTCATTCTGTCCGATGATGTTGGCCTGGGAAACATCGGCAGCTGCGGAGGCGCATTCAAAACGCCGAATATTGATGCGCTGGCGAAAACCGGCATGCGGTTTGAACTCTGCTACTCTGCCCCGCTATGCGGACCGTCGCGCTGCGAGGCGCTCACCGGACGCTATCCGTTCCGCACCGGCCTCATCAGCAACCAAAGCAAAACCGCCATTGATCCGTCTAATGAGGTGATGATTCAAAACGTGATGAAGCGCGCCGGGTACGTCACCGCCTGCGCCGGCAAATGGGGCCAGATGAGCTACGGCCCGGCCGAATGGGGTTTTGACGAGTCCTTTATTTTTTCCGGCGGAGAGCAAAGTCGCTACTGGAGCGGCTCGAAGAGTTCCTATCTCATTAACGGAAAACCGGCGACTCTCCCGGCCGGATCTTATTTCCCGGATGCTTCACATGACTTCATTACGGACTTCATAACCCGGCACAAAAACCAGCCGTTCTTCGTTTATTACCCCATGTCCCACTCGCACGGACCGATCCTCCGGACTCCAGACAGCACCGCCAGCAATGAACCCGATCAGCTTTACACCGACAACATCGAGTACATGGATAAGCTCGTCGGCCGTCTAATGAGCGAACTGGATCGGCTGGGCCTGCGCGAAAAAACGCTGGTCATCTTTACCGGCGATAACGGCACCGCGCGTATGGGCGTCGAACTGGCAACCGTAGATGGAAAACCGATCAGCGGCCAGAAAGGCACCATGCTCGAAGGCGGAAGCCGCGTGCCGCTCATCGTCAACTGGTCCGGCACCACGCCGGCCGGACAGGTGAAGAAGGACCTGGTCGACTTCAGCGACTTCTTCCCGACCTTTGCCGAACTCGGCGGAGCTGAACTGCCCAAAGGCGTAACCATTGATGGACACAGCTTCGCGCCGCAAATCAGCGGCCAAAAAGGAACTCCGCGCGACTGGATATATGTTGAGCTGAGCGGGAAGTCCTATGCACGCAATGCCGGGTTCAAACTGACCAACCGCAGCGAGCTATTCGATATGAGCGACGCTCCGTTCAAGGAAATCCCGGTGGCGGCCAACACGACAAACGCCGATGCTCAGGCGGCCCGCGCCGTTCTGCAGAAGGTTCTTGATGATCATCAGGCCGCTCCCGTCGTCGCTAAAGACGGTAAAAAGAAACAGAAAAAAGCTGCCAACAAAAAGGCCGCCAAGAAATCTTCCGATTTATAACCGTGCGGACTCATCCAGACGTTTTGTTCAAGTATGTTGCAACAAAAGGAGCAGTCGCATGAAGAATACTGGTTTTCTAAAATTCGCCGGCGCTGAAATGGCGGCGTTGGCTCTGACCGCCGGGCAAGTATCCGCCGCCGAAAAGGCGTCGCCCGTCAGCAAGCCGAACATCGTCGTCATCGTCGCCGACGACCTCGGCTATGCCGATGTGCTCTTCAACCCCAAGCATCCGAAGGAGGTCACCACGCCGAATCTCGACCAACTGGCGAAAGAGAGCGTGATTTGCCGCCAAGGTTACGTGACCGGCAACGTGTGCTCGCCGACCCGCACCGGCCTGATGACCGGACGCTACCAGCAACGTCTCGGACTCTACACCGCGGGCGAAGCCGGCTCCGGTGTGCCGATGACTGAAAAGCTCTTTCCGCAATTCCTAAAACCGGTCGGCTACACTTCGATCCAAATCGGCAAGTGGCATCTTGGCCCGACGCCGGAATGGAGCCCGGCGCTGCGCGGCTTCGATGAGGTTTTCGGTTTTCTCGGCCGCGGCGCGCATGACTATTACAAACTCAATGACCCCGAGGATCCGATTTATCGCGGCACCACTCCGGTCAAGCCGAGCGGCTACCTCACCGACTGCTGGGGCGACGAGGCGGTCGCGTTTATCGAGCGGCACAAAACAAAACCTTTCTTCCTCTACCTCGCCTTCAACGCCGTCCACGCGCCGCTGCAGGCGCCCGCCGACGAGATCGCGAAATTCAACACCGGCAGCAAAGACCGTAACACCCTCCTCGCGATGGGTAAACGCATGGACGACGCCATCGGCAACGTCGTCGCCAAACTCAAACGCGAGGGAGTCTGGGAAAACACACTGCTCTTCTTCATCAGCGACAACGGCGGGCCGTTGGCGCAGACAGCCAACAATACGCCGTTGCGCGGGGGCAAGCATCAGGACTACGAAGGCGGCATCCGCGTGCCGTTCCTCGTCTGCTGGCCCGCGAAGTTGAAGCCCGGCGAAAGTCAGGTGGTGGTCAGCTCGCTCGATATTCTTCCCACCGCGCTCGCGGCCGCCGGCATTTCGCTGCCGACCAACAAGCCGCTCGACGGGATGAATATTCTCCCCGTGCTCCGCAGCGAAACGGAACCGGCGCCTCGCAACTTATTCTGGTGCTCAGGAAGCAATGAAGGCTGGTGGGCTGTGCGTTCCGGCGACTGGAAACTCGTCGGCGACAAGGCCCGCGTTGGGCTCTTTGATCTCAGCAAAGACGTCTCGGAGAAGAACGACCTCGCGAAACAGATGCCGGAAAAAGTCGCCGAGCTGACCAAGTTGCATGACGCCTGGCTCGCCGAGATGTCGAATCCGATCAAGTCCGGAGCCAAGCGCTACGGGATGGAACCTCCGCCCGGCAACACGCCGAAGAAAGACAAGAAGGCATCAAAGAAAAAGGCCGCCAAGAACCCTTCCGCTTTATAGCCGCGCTGATTCGTCCAACCCTTGGAAACGAAACGGCCTTAATGCGAGAACCACTTCGCTAAACAAGGGTAAAAGATAGGGCCGACACCTTTTCCTGCATCGGCCCCCTGCCTCATAAAAACAGATTAAACATTACTAGATTACGGGACTGGCCCCTTTTTATTACAAACGAAAGGCGTCAACCTGGATTCTAAAATTCATCGGCTGACCCCTTTTAAACGAAAGGCGTCAACCTGGATTCTAAAATTCATCGGCTGACCCCTTTTCGAGTAGACTTACAAACGAAAGGCGTCAACCTGGATTCTAAAATTCATCGGCTGACCCCTTTTTCCCCTTTTTGACCCCTTTTTAATCCGCGAACAGTGAAGGATAGGATAAGCAGGAAGCCTGTTATCATAATCGCAACTCCACTTAAAATATATGTAAACACTAAAATTTCTGTGGTGGGTTTAAGAAAAAAGCTGTCGGATAAGCCCCAATTCCAATTCACATAGCCCGTAAATTCGACGAGCATTATGAGTAATAGGCAAAACAACGTCACTTTCCACGCTGATTCTTTTTTTTTGATTATTTCCAATCCTCCATAAGTCCCAATAAGAAACGGTCCAATTAATCCGTTATAGAAAAATTGGCATGCAGAGGGCCAACTATCTGAGCTGGCATATATCCAGAACAGCAGCAGTGCAAGTTGCGGCAAAAGAATAACAGCAGTAAAAAGCGGTTTTTTCATTTTTTTTTCGTTCTCATTAATTTCTAACGGGTGATCCCACCCGTTTTTTCTTTTTGGATAGCAGTGCCGTCGAACAGCGAAGAACAGGATCAGCAGGAAGCCTGTTGTGATAACCGCAGCTACACACTCAAAGAATTGTAACATTAAGGTTTCGGTATCGGGCTTAAAAAAAAGCCCTGTGGATAAACCCCAATTCGCATAGCCCGTAAATTCGATGAGCATTATGAGTAATAGGCAAAACAACGTCACTTTCCACGCTGATTCGTTTTTTTGGATTATTTCCCATCCTCCATAAATCCCGATAAGAAACGGTCCAATTAATGCGTTATAGGACATTTGCCACAGGGGGAGCCATATGCTTGATCTGGCATATATCCAGAACAGCAACAGTGCAAGTTGCGGCAAAAGAACGGCTGCAGTGACAAGAAGTTTTTTCATTTGTTTTCCGTCCTCATTAATCTCTGAACCAGCATGTTTATTGATTCTCAACAATACTTCCAAACATCGTCAGATTTTTCATTCAGGCTTCGTCGCAACCTGATTTGCCCATGTGCCGTCTGGAGTAATCCCATGATCAACATCTATTCCAGCTGCATCCATCGCCGCTGTAGCCATGTCGTCACAATTATGGGACAAAAAGTCATAGTCTGTCCCCCAAAAGCCGATGGCCGCAGTTAGGGCAGCCGCATCTTCCGTCGGGTCTGTAGGATAACAGATATAACCTTCATATCGCGAATTTTCGCTCAGTAATTCACTTAAACTTCCATAGCCTATCGGAATAAGATTGTCACTAGCTGTCCCATCATCACGCATTTCGTAGCTAAGATAGGTCCATCCAACATCATCACCTCCAACAGCAATGGCGGTGTGTCCGAAATACCCTGCGCCCTCATCGTCGTGTAAATACACCACTTCATGCCCCCGAGGATCCACGAAGTTGACAGGATTGTTTCCGCAGAAGACGTAGAGGTTGAGACCACCGGAGATTCCAATGGGGTCTTTGGAGAGCCACCTTCCCGTTTCGGGCGAGTACCAGCGGGCGCGGAAGTAGTAGAGGCCGGTCTGGCAATCGTACTCTCTTCCTTGGAAGAGATACCGATTGCCAACAGTTGATGAGTTGATCGGTTGTCCGGTTGATGAGTACATCTGCACACGTCCCCAAGCATCGTATTCGTACGATTCGACGACGTTACCGTTTTTGTCGGCCAAGGCCAGCACGGAATTTTGATGATCCTTCAATGGGTAGTAGGTTGCAGTCGGGGTGGAACCCGACCCGCCAGACCAGACGGTGAGGCTGAGGAGGTTGTCGATGCCGGGGCCCCAGACGTAGGTGCGGAGAATGTTGCCGCTGGCATCGAGGTCGGCCACAACCTGATTACCGGAGTAGACGTAGTGAACCTCGTTCGTGGCAAGTGGCGAGCGGCAAGTGCTGGATGTGCGCCGGCCCAAAACGTCGTATGTGTAGAAGACGGACGGCTGCGGCGAGCCGTCCCTACCTTTAACGGAGGTGAGCTGGTAGCGTTTGTTCCACGTCAGCGCAAGGGCGTTGGTTCCGGTGACGATGCTAGTGGTGTTGCCCGCAGTGTCATAGCCGAAGGCGAGAGAACGCGACGGGGATGTCACGCTGGCAAGGCGGTCGCCACTGCCGAGGGTGCAGGTGCTGGTGGCGCCGTTATCCTTAACCGTTGTGCGGTTGCCTGCTAAGTCATAAGAATATTCAACCCGCGAATTACCCGAAGCTTCACGAATGAGACGGTTGAGGGTGTCGTACTCATAAGAAACTTGAGACGTGAAACCTGAAACTTGAAACTCCGTTTTATTCGTGATCATGCCGAGAGCATCGTACTGATACCCCAGCGAGCGGATGAGAGTTCCGGATGCGGTGCGGTAGGAAATGTTCGTGGCACGATCCATGAGGTCGTAAGCGTACGAGGTGACGACGCCAGACTGCACATTAGTGATGAAGGCAACGTGACCGTTAACCGGTGAGTACGAATAGGAGAAGGCCAGCGGCAGGATGCCGCTTCCACTCTGGGAAATTTTCGTCAGCCGTTCCGCGTTATCGTATGCCCAGGCATTGGCGATTGCCGATTGTTGATTGCCGATTAAGACAACCGAGTTCGTGAGGTTGCCCGCAGGGGCGTAGGCATTGGCGATTGATGACTGCCGATTGCCAATTGTGGTGACGGCATTCGTCAGGCGGTTGAGGCGGTCGTAGCAGTTGTCAACGGAAGACGAGCCGTCGGAAATAGTCTTGAGCTGGGAGTCCGCGTAATAGGTGTAGTGGAGGGTGTCGAGTGTCGAGTGGCCGGGAGAAAGATAGGTGACGGTGGATTTGCGGCCGGCGGAATCATAAGCGGTCGAGACTTTTGAGCCGTCAAAGCGGGTGACGTTGGTGACGAAACTGCCGATGGAGTAGTCGAAGGTCATGGCCTGCCCTTCAATGTTGGTGACAGCGGTGATGCGATCCTGAATATCGAGAGCGTAGCTTTCCACATAGCGTCCGCGCGGTTCTTTGATGCTCAGGATGTTGAACTGCTCGTCGTAGTCGTAGGCGAGGCGTACCGGAACGTTGCTGCCGTTCTGTTGCAGATATTGCGTGACGGAGGTGAGCTTTTTGGTCGGTGCGTAAGTGTATTCCATTCTGCGTCCAGCCCGGTCAACGGTGTTCATCCGATAATCGAGCGCATTATAGCTGTTTGATGAGGTCAACCCGTCGGCATAGGTCGTTTTCACAACCCGTCCTTTAACATCGCGGTCAAACTGCGTGATGCGTCCGCTGGACGTCCCACTTTCGGAAAGCATTTCGGTGCGCGTTACAAACCCGAGTGAGTTATATCCATTACTGACCACCGGCCCGCGCTCAGCGAATGCGGCGGAAAGATTTCCCGCACTGTCATAGGTGCATCGGGTCGTGTGCCCGTTGGCGTTGGTGATGGCAGCAAGCAAGCCTTTGGCGTTGTAGCTATAGCGGGTGTCATAACTCTGCGTATCCGAGTAAAACGCCTTTACGGTCAGCGGTAGGCCGTTGGTATAAACGATTTCAACGCGATTCTCTTCGGCATTCACCACCGAAACCGGAAGATTCCAGACCGGATCGTACCGGGTTCCTGCCACTTGCACTTTCGTCGCGCTACAATAGGCTACGGAGAAATTGGTCACGTTGTGTGAATTGTCATACTGCCTATATGTGGTCCAGCACGCGTTTTTCGCCGTATCAAACTGACTCTCTACGACTGTGTCTTGTCCGACATAGCCAAAGTTCTTACCCAGTGTCTGCACTCCCTGTATTGTAGTGGCCGGACCGTAAATGGTCTGAAGCATATCGTTGGCGTCCCGCGAATAGCGGTAGCACTGATTCAACCCGCGAGTGGAATAGGCCACATCAGTGGTGTTGCTGTTCACATAGTCCACCGTGTGTTTGTAATAACCGTCCACATCAAGAGAGGTGCCTTTGCCGGTAGGTTTGGCGCCATCAGACTTATAGCCGAAGGTGTATTTACAACCCGCTCCATTGACCTTGTTGGTGAGGTAGCCATTGCCGTACTGATACCGCGACGTGCTGATGACGCCTCCAACCTGTTCTATAATCTTGGAAATCTGGCCGGCACTGTTATACGAGAAGGAAAGTGAAGCTCCATTCGGCACACTGATCGTATTGACGCGCCACGCTCCCAAAGAAGAATTCCCGTTTGTATAGACGTTCCAGATGTTATTAAAGTTGATCCGGCGTCCATTACTGTGAATCACCGCATCCAGACAGTGGTTCGCATCATAGGAACAGGTCACGACATTGCCCCATGCGTCTTGGATGGTTTTCAGCCGACCGACCGCATCAAAGAAATAGAGTCTCCCGCCCGGCAGAGTCACCCGATATCCGCCAGAGATCTCATCCAGCTTCCAATTGTTGATTTCGGGAGAAAGGTAGCTGCCGCCATCCTTTTTAAAGACATACTTGTTTCCAGTACCCGTATAGAGCGTTGCATTGTTGTCGGCGGAAGAAAGGAACCATTCATAACTGTGAAGCCAGCCTTTGCCTAGAAGTCCTTCCGGCTGTGTCGTCACACTCTGATATATCAGCTCCAGCTCCAGCGGAATACCGGGACAAGGCACATGGAGCCTGCTTTCCACAAAATAGTTGTTGCCTGTAGTGGTGTCTATCGGCTCTTCTGTAGCTGTAGGGCCACCCAATTGTTGACTACCTCCACCTCCGCCGCCCGAGGGGCCGTTGAAGGCAAAAACGGGGGTCATCGGGGCCAACTGACTGAACAGCAGCAGCGCGAGGGTTAACATGAGTTTGAGGCCAAGCGAGCTGTTTATGTTTCTTAATTTTTTCATAGGGAATCTCACTTTGTTAACAGTTAAAAAAGAGCATGGGGCGCGAAGCGGAAGACGGAGAGCGGTAGCCACAAAAAACACGAAAAGTCACAAAGAGAATCCCCATTAAAACATCCACTGTTTTTGTGTGTTTTGTGTCGATCATTCCCTTCCCTCCACTTTGGCGAGCGCCGCTTTCGCGGCAGCCATAATCTGGCGGCTACCGGAAACAGAAAGTTTTTCGAGAAGGCTGCGATCCTGCTGGACTCCGAAATCTCCAAGCGTTGTGATGGCCGCGCCGCGCAGCAGGACGGTTTGTCCGTTCACGGCCAGTTCGCGGGCGGCGGGAAGGATCTCTGCACGCCTGTCGGCGGCGGCGATACGCATCGCGGTCAGGCGGCAGCGGGCAGAGGCTTTTGAGTCTCCGGCCATTTCAACGGCTTTAGCGAGAATCTCTTCGTGATCGAATCCTTCGTTCCGCTCGCTTAGCCGGCTCAGGCCGAGCAGTGCGGTGCCTGCCAGATCCTGATCGCGCTCGTCGAGAGCGCCCATCATCGCTTCGATGATGGGGCGCGTGGAAGGTTGGAAGCGGGAGGTGGAAAGTGGAAGGTTGGAAGTGGGAGGCGCACTCTCTGCTCCATGCGCCCTGCTCTCAGCAGAAACTCTTTCGTAGAGAGGTTGCATGAACTGCAAACAGTATTCCCGCCACATATAATCAGAAGACGGGTCATTAAACATGTCGATGACCTGCTGTCCGAGCCCGGCGGGCAGCTCAACCTGCCTCATCAGCACTTCAAGCAGCTCGTTTTTGATGGAGTTCAACACGATCGGCCGAATGGTCGAATGATCAGCCAGAGGGGAGTTGAGGAAGTCGCGGAAGGCAGCCACACCATCGGCCGGTAAATTCCGTCCCAAACCTTGGATGAGCGAGGCACGGGTGGGATACGGAGTTTCGTCTGAAAGAATGCTCTTCGCCTCGTCTGACAGCACCCGCTTGCGCTCCTTTACAACCTGCTCCCGCCCCTGCTCCGGAGAAACCGATGCGGACACTCCTGTCTGCGAGGATGCGCTGGAGAGAGTGTCTGTCCCGCGAGGATCACAATTCTGCGGTGACGGGCAGACAAGGATGTCTGCCCCGCGAGCGTCACGGCTCCGCTCCATGATCTGCTCGGATGAGCGGCGCGCAAAGAACAGCGCGCCGATCCCGCCGATAACCAGAATTGAAATGAGGAGTGCCTTTTTCATGACCTAACTCGGTTCTTCGTTTGCTTTAATGGGCGTCGATCCTCTGCTCATTCTGATACACCTCGGTGCGGTAGCAGGTGGAACCTTCCCGTTCGTTGGGGTGGAAAAACCCGAAGGTGTATTCTCCGATGTCGCTGAAGTCTTCCGCCGTGATCCGGCGTTCGGTCGTATAGTCATCGAGCAGGATCCCGCCTGCAGCGACCTTGATCAACACGTCCACGCCGGGCGGCAGATGCTTGGCGACAGCGGTGGTTTCCCACAGCTCGCTGTCTTCATATTGTTCAACGACCCGCAAGTACTTGTCCGCCGAGGTGACCACCCGGAAGGTGGAGAGTTTCGTTGTGGCCAATACGGGGCCGCCTGCGTATAATCGGGCGACCATGCGATGTTCGCCGTTTTCCTCCGAGGCCGTGAGTGAAACGGTTACCTGCTGCTGGCGGTTGGTTGCCGGAGAAGAACTCAAGACCTTGAGCTGAACAGAGTCGTCTGTTTCCAAAACAGCCCCTTCGGGAAGAGTGACACTCCTGTCACGTTCCCCACCACGTTCGCATGCAGGGGATTCTTCGGGGAATGCCCAATCCACGACGGTGATGGTCAAATGTCCTGTTGTTTGCTGATTGCCATGCCGATATTCCGCATCGACACTGTACGTGCCGGGCTGATCAAACTTGAAAAAGAGCGGATGACAGTTGGGCGAACGGTACTCTTTGCCATCAAGCCACAGAGTAATCTGTCCGCCGTTCGCACCGTTCGGCAGGGCGGTGAGCTTGACGGTGTCCCCGACACGCAGGGTCAGGTTGCTTTGGCTGCTCTGCAGGATGTTGAAGGCGGTCCACTCGGCCTGAACCTTGCGGGTGTAGGCCCCGTTCTGGAAAGAGACCGTCACATCAGTCAATCCGTCCTCATTGAGCGGAACATTGGCATACCAGCGATCGCCTGCGGCTCGCTGGAGCGTAGAGCATGGAGCAGGGAGCGTGGAGTATGCGGGTTTAGAGATGGTTGCCAATTCCGGATAGCGGTCTGCGCCTTCGAGGCAAATCGGAGAAACCGCCGACCGGATCGCCGAGTCCACGCTCGTTATCGCGGCAAGAGAGGCCTGCATCCAGTCTTTGATGCCGTCACCATTCGCATCCGGACCGCCAAGCTGCTGGAAACGCAGTTCCTTGACTTGAAGAGCCAAACGTCTTTCCAGATTTTCCCAGAAGACGGTCAGTGTGTGTTCGCCGGAGGAGAGAACCGGCAGGAAGATCTGCACATTGGTCGCTCCACCCACGGAAGCCAGTTGGCGACTTCCGAGATAGATTCCGTCCACATAGAAATCGAGCCCGCTGGTCTTCTCGGTCTGAAACGGCGCGTCAGCGGATATTCTCCAAAGATGAGCGGCCTCCACTTCAACCCGAACCATATCCTGCGTCGGCAACGCAAAGCGATACTCAAGCTCTCCCCTGCGGCTGTCAGAAAATATAGAGGATCCGTCCACAAACCAGTGCCCTGTTGCACGGTTGGTGGCCGCTCCGGGAATGGTCAGAACGTTGACCACCGTGCCGTCAAACTCAGCAACCAGCGGATTGGTGAGAAGTTCATGAACTTCCGTCCCGTCACGCACGCCATCGCCGTCGCTGTCGGGATTCAGGATGCCCGTGCCGTATTTCAGCTCATCCCCGTCGGCAAGGCGGTCGCCGTCGCTATCGGCGTTGAGCGGATCGGAGCCATACAGGCGCACTTCGTCATTGTCGCTCAGGCCGTCGCCGTCGGAGTCCACGCCGGAGTTGAGGCGCAGCGCGACCCAGTCCTGGATGCCGTCGCGATCGCTGTCGGTTCCGTTGATGGCGCACAGTTCAAGCGCATGAATCCGCACATCCAGTGTAACCGGCACGAACCGTTTGAAGTCGCATTTGATTTCATAAACGCCGGGCTTGAGCCACGGAGTATAAACAAAACCTTCCGCCAGCTCACCGCGGTTGGTCACCGCCAGAATTTCGCCGACAGCAACGCCGTTGATGCTGATTTCCACCGGATAGCGGTAGTATTCGCCTTGGTCTTCTTTGTATGGCTCCATTTGCAGAGCCAACCGGTACATGTTGGCTGTATTATTTGTAAGCACCCACGTAACGAACGGATGTCCCGGCGTCAAATTTTGAATAATGAGATCGGAGCCGATGTTTGTATGTAACACGGGAGGATATGCCTGAATCCCCGTAAGGGTGCTGACGATCGACATATCAGCGATTGTATTGGTTATAGAGCACTTGCTGAGAGGACTCGTAAACGTGATAAATTTTTCTTCCCCATCGAGCAGGCCGTCGCCGTCCGAATCGGGATTCAACGGATCAGTTCCCAGGTCAATTTCATCCTTATCGTTCAGGCCGTCAAAGTCGCTGTCGGCCACCGCGCCGTTCAGCCCACACGCCACTTCATAGGCATCACTGAGTCCGTCCCCGTCGGAATCCAGACTAAGCGGATTCATTCCTTTTGCAATTTCAGCGCCGTCCAAAATGCCGTCCCCGTCGCAGTCGGGATTCAGCGGATCAAGCGACGCATTGATTTCCATAATGTATGGCTGCCACAGCGAATTGGCTGAGTCATCCCACTGATTATTACCGCCGCATATGTAACCCAGAAACTTTTCATCCCCCGTCTTATTGTCAGGGGTCATTCCGTCTTCCACCCGACGCCAGCGGGAATAATCAAACGGCTCTCCGGTAACCCAGCGCCAGTTGCCTTGGAGTGATTCATCGCTGGCGCCCAGCCAGAAATTATAGCGTTTCATCACCGTAGAGCCGAGGGCGAGGACGATGTTGTCGTGTTCCTGTCCACTGGTTACCGCTGCCAGATGCCCGCCCAGCCGTTCAGCATGAATTTTGGCATCCTCCCAATGAAGAACCTCATACACCGGATAATAGACTGATCCGCAGACCTCCAGACCATCCGGCAAACCGTCGCCGTCTGTATCCGGATTGGTCGGATCCGTGCCTATGGCCAGTTCCTGCGCGTCCGCGAGCCCGTCCCCGTCGTTGTCTATAAGCGCCGGATTGCCGCCAAAACGAATTTCGTCCAAGTCACTGATTCCGTCGCCATCGGTATCGCTGCTGAGCGGATTCAATGAAGCCGAATATTCCAGAAGATATCCGTACAGTCTGCTTGCGCTGAAATCATGCCAGAGCTGTCCTTTGTTGCGCTGGGTATAGGAGCATTTATAGATTGCGGCGAAGCCGGCTTCTGCTACAGGCCGTCCCGTTCCCCAGCGGGAATAGACGAACGGTTCACCGGTAACCCAGCTCCATTGCCCGTCTCCGTCGAGATCTGAGGCGCCCAGCCAAAAGTCGTTGTCGTAAAAAGCCTGATAGCCGATACACTGAAACAGGCTGTTCTGCTCCTGATCGCTGGTGATCGTGGCAAGATGCCCGCCCCGCCGTTCCGCATCCGCCTTGGCGTCCAGCCATGTGAACTGCCCGCGCACAAAGGCGTAAACCGTGCCGTTGACTTCGGTGAAATCCGACAGGCCGTCCCCGTCCGTATCCGCAAGAAGCGGATTCGTTCCCGTCACCAGCACCTCTTTGCCATCGGACAGTCCGTCGCCGTCACAATCCGGGTTGTAGTCGGAAGTCCCGGCCTGCAACTCCTGATCCGCATCCAGTCCATCCTGATCTTCATCAATATAGAGAATCGTCGAATGCACATTAAGCGGCCCGGAAGCAGGCGGCACAACGATGCCTATCGTCGAGGCCTGCGGGAATAAAACCAGCGGGAGAGAAAGCGTTTTGTAAACCTGATCACCCGTGCCAGCAACGATATTGCCGAACAGATCGCCGGCCACCACCTGGGAATTGGCATCCAGCAAACTTACTTTCATCGTGGCGCCGGCCAGATCGTTGAATAACAGTCCCATCACCAGGTTGTTGGTGAGGACATTCCGATCCAGCGAAACCAGCAGTTCGCTGACGTCATTGGTTGTTGCGACGGCCCAGCCGCTTTCTTCCGACCAGACACCGCCCTTCTTTTCCGCACCCAGCCACCACTTCGGCCCGGTATAAAAATAGGAACCGCCGTCGGTTCTTTTCGGATGGCCCCAAATCATCACAGCCCGGCTGAGAGCGTTGCTGTCGACTGCATCAATAAATCCGTCACAGTCGGTGTCCGCACTGATGGGATCGGTTCCGATCGCAGATTCCTGAAGATTGTTTAGCGAATCCCCGTCTGAATCCAGGGTGGCATCTGTCGCGTTCGTAGGATTCAGACCAAAGAACAGTTCGTACCCGTCTGTCATCCCGTCGTTGTCAGTATCGGTATGGATGTCGACAGCCAGAACAACCGCCGCCAGCAGCCCCAACAAAATGATTCCAGCCCGGCAAACCAACATCTTCGATTTTTTCATTCGCATCCCTTTCTAAGCCTGTCGCTACTCTCTTCTCCGCATAAAGCCTTGCATGAAGCCGGTATTTCAAAAACAAGTCAACCTGATATCTTAAATTTTTAAAAAGTAGGAATTTTACCTACAAGTGATCAGAAGTGGAGGTATAAGTGAGAGACTGCCATACCAAAGCCGCATGATGTTCGGATTTAACAGAGAAGGCCTCCATCATGCGGTGGGCCCTGTCGAACCGGACGGTTGCGATGTGTACCGCACAGGTGTCTTGCCTGCTTTCCGCCTTCCTCCTTCAGCGGACAAGCCGACAGATCCGCCGAGGCGGGGAACGATTGAGACGATCATTCAGCTTTTTACCGGAAGGCTTCCGTAAATTATTCCGCGCAGGTTTTGCGGAATTTCATGGCGGGCTTTTCCCCTCGGGGTTCTTTGCTCCGGGATGGAAAAGATATTCCAGTCCATTGGCTTTGATCGTGTAAACCGTTTCGAGCATTTGTCCCAATTCGCCTTTCGGGAAGCCCTTCTGTTTAAACCAGATAACGTACGGTTCCGGAAGATCGACCAGCCGCCGACCGGCATATTTGCCGAACGGCATCGTCGCGGTCGCCAGCTTTTTGAACGCTTTCGGATCGGGTTGAAGTTCCTGACTCATGCGCCGGATTCTTGTTCATCCGGCGGCAGGCGGCAAATAAAAAGGGACAGCCGGGCACGGCAGAGAAGAAGGCACTTAGGGGAAGGCAAGGAGCCTTTTGGGGTAACACTCCCTGCCAGCCCAGCTGTCAAAAAGATAACGTCGAAGCCCTCCGTTTATTGTGAAGATATATCATATTTAAAAATAATCTCGCCGTCGGGGTGTTCCGCCGTCGAATCCTGCGGCAGCCGCGAAGCGACATATTCCACCTGAACTTTTTCCGGACTCACGGAAACGCGCACTCTTCCGGAGTTTGGAAAAATGTCCGCGCCGGGATAGGCCGCCACATTGCTCGAATCGGGATTCGTATTCGCGGGATCGGGCAGCGTCTGGTAAATCACGCCGTCGAGTTTTTCGCGGGCAAAAATATGGTCGTGCCCCTGAAAGAAAATCGTGACTTTGTTTTTGGCCATCAACTGATGAATCGGCAGCTCCCAGCCCGGCCGTTTGGTTTTGAATTCGGATGATCCGCCGCGACCTTTTCCGCCCCACTCATACAAATCGGCCTGTTTCACGCCGCCGCGCCCGGTTCCGTTGACGTGATGGGTGAAAATGAATTTGTATTTTGCAGTACTCTCTTCGAGCGTTTTCTTGAGCCACTGATACTGTGCGTCGCCGAGAGTGATGTCCCACATATCGCGGTCTTTCTTTCCGCCGCCGAATTTATTATCCACCGCTTGCTCGGAGTGCCAATAAGGATCGATCGTCACAAACAGCGCATCACCCCAAGTCCATGCGTAGTAGTCGCGCAGCAGGCCGATATGCTCAACCTCCTCCTTGTCACCGCTGTAAAAGCCGTCCGGCGCGGGCTGAGGAAACAGGCTGTTTCGGCTGTTCTGCGCCCAGACCGCGACGTTGTCCGGCGTGCCGTCCAGATTGGCCCGCGAGGCCTGTTCGTGATTCCCGTTCACCAGAAACAGCGGTGTCGAGTGCGCGAACAGCCCGAAATAAGGCCGTTGTTTCAAATAGGCCAGCTTAACGGTTGTCGCATTAACGTCCTGCAGCGTATCGACGCTGAAGTCGTCGCCGATGCATAAGAAAAAGTCGGGCCGATCCTTGGCAACCGCCAGCAGGGTCTGCTCGTAAAGCACCGGATCGTTTTGTTTCCCCATCCGCTCCGGATGCGAATCGCCCTGAATCTCAAAAACGAACGGCTTGCCCGGCGCGCGCCATGTATGGAAGTTATAATCCGGACCGGTCTTGAATTCCGATTCACCCAGATTGCGGTAGCGCAGCCGGTAGGTGGTTTCCGTGTCGGCAGAAAGACCGGTCAGCGTCAACTGCGTCGGCGTCTTCGCTGGGAACGGCTGCACGGCGGTCTGTTTACCACCGTATTCAATATAACCTTCCAGATCGTCTGCCGGATAGATGCTCATCGTGATCCGGTCTTTTTCGGGACAGCCCAGAATAATCGTCGCGACCTTCCAAACCTGAGCCGGAGGAGGATAAGCCCCACGGTTACCGCCGCCACCTTGTTTTCCGGCCGGTTTTTCCCGCTTCTCTTTTTTGCCGCCCGGCTGCTGCGCCATGCTGTAACAAACCAGCAGAGACAGCGCGGCACAAATCACAATCCGTTTATTCATTTGCTGCTTCCTCCCTTACGCGGCGATTCGGTCTGAACGAATTGCATGTTAAACCCGGTGGGAGAAACCGTCACCAGCATAAAACCGGAGCCGCCGCGCACATCGCCTTCGACGTAACCGTATTCGGCGGCATGTCCGGGAGATTTCCCGCTTTCAGAAGCGGGCTGCGGCACCAACTGATAGATTACGCCGTCTTTTTCCTGCCGCGCATAAAAATGGTCGTGCCCGTGGAAATAGACTTTCACACCGGTATCCACGAGCAGTTGATGGATCGGTTTGCCCCAGCCGGGACGTTTTTCGTCGAACTGGTATGTGCCGTCCACGCCAATCCCGCCCCATTCATACAAATCCGCCCGCTCCACGCCGCCGCGCCCCTGCTCATCGCCGCCGACCAGTTGATGGCCGAAAACAAATTTATATTTTGCCGTGCTGTTCTCCAGCACGCCGCGCAACCAGCGGTACTGCGTTTCGCCAAGCGTAAAGCCCCAGCCGCCGGAATTGCGCCCGGAATTCCGCGCGGCGTAACGATACGGATCGATGACGACGAATAACGCATCGCCCCACGTCCACGCATAATAGCTGCGCACCGTCCCGCAGAATTTTTCGTCGGGAGCGGCGGAGCTGTAGAAGGTGTCCGGCGCGACCGGATAAAACTGCTTGCGGATCAACGTGGCGCGTACGCCGAGATTTTTATCCGTGCCGTCGAACATCCCGCCCTTCTCGCCGTCGTGATTCCCCGGCGCCATGAACAGAGGAATGCTGTGCGTGATCTGCGCGTACCAATTCCTCATCAGCAGATTCCGGAGCGTGATGGATTCATTATTTTTTTCGGGCAGCTTATCGACCATCGACGAATCACCGAGATCGATCAGGAAGTCGGGCTTTGCCTGCGCGATATTCTGTTGCGTGTTGGAATAAGCGCTCAGACTGGAATTCCCATCCAGATGCGGGTCGGCCTGCACGGCGAAACTGAACGTTGCTCCGGCTGGCCGGGCGGTATGAAACCGGTGAACTGCGTTCTCTTTTCCGTCCCACTCGATCCGGTAAAAATATTCCGCGTCCGGTTTTAAATTTTCGAGCCGGACGATGTGTGACTCGCCGCCACGCAGTGTTTCGGGCGGCGTGCTCTGATTGAGCCGCGTTTCTTCTGCGCCGTAACGCACCGACAGCGTCATGTCGTGTTGCGGAATCAGATGAATCTGAATGGAGCTTTCTGTCGGAAACGCCAGCAGTTCCGAACATCGGAAATCTTCCGACGCCGGACCCGCCTCCATCATCAGGGGAATTTCCCGTGACCCACGGCTTTTCCGAGGCTTGGAAGAATCATCCGCGGCGTTTCCAATCATTGGAAACACCGCAACGGCTAGGACGATTCCGAGCAGACCGGCCCGTTTCATTTTTTCCCTTTTTCCTTCGGCTCCGGAGCGCTGCGCTCACCGGGCTGCGGGAATTTATCTGTCGAAGGATCGCGCCGCGCCGGGCGGTTCACCACGTCGGTCAGCAGCCCCTTCGGCGTCAGGTCTTTCCCTTTGAGCGCCGGATGATCCGCGCTGTAGCGGTAGCAGCGGAAAGAGGAATTCGCCATCGGAATGTTGTCGGGCATGGTTTTGAGCACGCCGAATTCTTTGGTGACCGGATTGATATATTCCCAGACCAGCTCGCACGCCGGCGTCACTTCAAAGAAATGGCCTTCGGCATCAGAGCAAATCAGTGTGTTGCCGTTCGGCAGACGCTGCGCGCTGGAGCCGATGGTGCTGAAAAATCCCTGACTCGACTTCGAACCGTAAAGCCAGACGATCTGCTTCGAAATCTGCCGCCGGTTTTTCTGCATGTCCTGATGGTATTCCTGCTGGAAATAACCGGCATCCGGCGGATTGACGTAGGTGTTGGTGTCCGTGCCGTCAGCTTTGCGGAAGCCGTCGATCTCATACACATAGGATTGCGACGTCGGCTCAAAAAGATACTGACCGTTATTGAAGATCAGGAAGTTTCCAGCCCCTGGAAGTCCGGCGTCGATCCACTGCACATCGTGTGCACCGCCGATCTGCTTGTTGCCGGAAGAACCCTTCGTCCAGTTTTCGTTAACACTCGGCGGAGTGCCCTGTTCATAGCGGGCCGAATCACCGAAGCGATAAAGGAAGTCGCCTTTGGGGCCTTTCGCTTCATCGGTGGTCGTATTGTGGTCAATTACATAGAATTCGCCCTGCACCGAATTGATCACCACCTGATCCAGCTCGGGATTATAGTCCATCGAATTGCAGTGCAGCCAGTCGCCGCGCAGCGGCTTGCCCGGCAGATGCATATTCAGCCGCCCCGGCGCGTCGGAAATTTTTGCGACATAGTTGGGCTTGGCCGGGTCGAGATTCTGAACGAGGTGATCAAAGAAGCACCACTCCCAGACAATGTTGCCGGTCATGTCAACTTCCACAACGGCATCAACCATGGTCTTGCCGTCTTTGGTCAGACGTCCTCCGCGCCCCTGCCCTTCGCCGCCTTCCGTCGGCGCTTTAGACGGATCGCATCCGGCGGCCAGCGCCATATCCCGCGTAACGGTTTTTCCCGCGATGTACATTGTAGTCCACTGGTTCAGCTTTTTATTAAACGTCCGGATGAAATCGTGATGCGGCGCATAATTGGTGCGGACCTCGTCATAGCTCCACACGACTTTGCCGTCCCAGTCCTGCTCCTGAAATCCTTTGAAGGAGCTCGGATCATCTTTAGTGGCATCGAGCAGGTTGCCGTTCTGCAGGAAGCGCGGGTTGGTGCCGATCCGCCAGGAATGAACCAGCTGCCCGGACATATCAATCAGGTAGCTGTTGCCGTGCGCGGCGAACAACGTGTAGCCGTTGAAAGCTTTCTCCTTGTTCCAGTAAAGCGTCTCCGTCGGCCCTTGGAGTGATTCATAGGCAAACACCGTCGAAGCCAGCAGGCTCAGCACAACTATTATTTTTTTCATTGTCGTCTTCCTTTTTTATCACGGCAGACCCACGCCGACGCGGTAGAAACATGGCGTGGCTGCGGGTAACGAATCTATGAGATCATCCGCGCCGCCATTGCCGGTGATGCCGGTTTGTGAGGGAACATTTGTCCAGACTCCGGATGTCAAATTGGTCGAGTAATACAGGGTGTATTTACGGTTTGCCGAGGATTGGAAGAGTACCGCCCGATTGGTTCCGCCGGACAGAAGCTGAATGCTGAGACGGGAGGAACTGTTCGTCGGGTTTGTGTCCGCGATGTATTCAGCATCATTACTCACGCCGTCGTTGTCGGGGTCTCCGGATGCGCCGGAGATTTCGTTGGTTGAGGCGCCGTTGCCGCCGAAATATTGCGCGCGCCACCAGTTGGGAATCCCGTCACCGGCGGTAGCGGGTGGAGTGACCGCGTAGCTATACGTGACCATGCGATTGGTTCTGCCTGAGGTTTCATCCGCCGGCAAATAGACACGCACATATTCGATCGTCGCGTTGGTGGAAGTCACCTGTACGCGCAGATATCCCGCATTGCCCTGCAGCACGCCGTTGGTGTAGCCGTAACCGGCCGCTGCGCCAACGCTGTTGTAGTTGGTGCGACTGGGTTGAGGACATTCCTGATAAATGAGCTCGGCGACACCATCGCCGTTGATATCAAGATCTTCTTTCACGAAGAGATGATCGTGACCGTGGAAGAACGCTTTCACTCCGTTGGAGAGGAGCAAATTCTGAATTGGCATGTCCCAGCCCGGCCGGTTAGTTGCAAAGCCCCAGCTGCCGTCGAGATTCCTGCCGCCCCATTCAAAATAAGGGGCGTAGGTTAAACCGCCACGCGCCTCCATGTTGCCTCCCCCGCCAACCAGATTGTGGGCGAAAACAAACTTATATTTCGCCGGGCTGGTTTCAAGCGTCCGCTTGAGCCATTGATATTGGTTGGTGCCCAGTGTCCAGTCCCATGGATCCGATTTGGCAGTGCCTTGGCAGGTATACCAGAAGGGATCGAGCATGACGAACAAGGCGTCGCCCCATTCGAAGGAATAATAGCCGTCGCGCACACCGCCGCTTAGATACACATCAGCGTTTGTGCTTCCGCTGAAAAATTCGTTGGGGACAGGATTCGGATAATAGAATTCCCGCGCCTGAGCGCCCCAGACGGCGGGGTTGTTGGTCGGGTCCGTATCGTCCAGCAGCCAGCCGAGTTCCGGGTCATGGTTGCCGTTAACCAGCAACAGCGGAATGGAATGCCCTGAAACACTGAAGAATTGTTCGCGAACAATTTTGCACGTCTCGTAGATGCCGGCCTGCGAAAGAGTGTAGCTGTTGGTCTTGTAATATTTTTCCCCCATGAAAGTGTCGCCGAGATCGATGAGGAAGTCGGGCTTATCGGCCAGCATATTGGTGAGCGCGAGCTGCCAGATGGGCGGCTGGTTATCCTGATAATGCGGGTCGGCCTCAATGATGAATGTGAATGGACTGCCCGCAGCCCGTTGAGTGTGGAAGGTTCTTTCCGCGCTGGCGCTGAAATTGGTTTCACCCGGCAGGCGATAACATAAGCGGTAATAGTACGAACTATCCGCCTGAAGCGAGTCGAGCGTCACAACTACCGGCGTTCCGGCGACGATGCTGTTGGTCGCAGACCGGCCGGCATAACTGCCCGTCTGGCTGCCATATTCCACATAGGCCAGCAGGTCGCAACTCGACAACACGCTCACGGCGATCGAATGATCCGTGGGCCGACCCAGCAAAATGTCATACGAGAACGACTCTGGAGAAACGGTGCTGTTCGTCACGGTGTACGAATAAAAATTGCCGGGCGCACCAGCGGGACTGACTGACGAAAGGCCTGCGCCATCAAAGGCGGTGAGGTAATAGTTCACCGCGGTTCCTGTCGGCATGGCTGGAATCATTGTACCGTATGTGCCGTCGCCGGCTGTACCGTCCTGATGAGCGCCATCATCCAGCATGGCGACATTGGTGGAACTGCTTCCGCCCGAAGAGACCTTCAGGGAAATCTGATCCAGATAAATGCGGTTGTTTGTATCCCCGCCGCGGAACTGAAACCGCATGGTCAGATTGCTTACCAGCTCATCAGACTGAAGGTCGTAGTGATAAAGCTTCCAGGTGTGGTTGGTGCTGATTAGTTCGCTCAGCCGGGTTACATATCCGGTGCCTGTGTTGAGCTGGAATGTCCATCCGGCGTTTCCAAGCTGGTTGCTCAGCGTGAGGGTCTGCATCCAGAACTCAGCAGATCCCGAGTTGCCCCGTGTATCAATGAAGCCGGTGGTGGTGATCATGGAATCGGTAAGATTTGTGGTGCCGAGTTTGAATGACAGCCCATTTGTATTGCCGCTGCCATAGTTGGCCGTGCCCCTTTGCTCAAAAAAACTGGATCCACTGACCGTCCAGGCGTTGCTGCAACCGCCACCCGTCCAGGGTTTGATCGGCGCAGCGCTCATCGTTTCGAGGAACATGGTGTTCGTCTGAGTGATCCCGGTGCCGGTGTTGTAGGTTAACGTCACTTGTGCAACGGCAACATCGTCGGTAACTGAAGTTGTGACCCAGACCGTGTCGTTGCTGGTCGGCGCCGCAGGCGTGTTGGCGACGCTCAGAATCGCCGGCGGACTGTTGCTGTCGGCTGTTTCCGGCAGCGTGAAGCTGTAGGCCACCATGCCGTTGGTTCTTCCCGGCCCTTCGTCAGCCGGCAGGAAGGTGCGGATATAATCCACCTTCACCTGTTCGGGGGCGACCGTGAACCGCACGTAGCCGGTGTTGTTGGTCTTGAAAATGGCGTTCGGATAGGCATCCGCGTTGTCCAGTGCATATTTATTGTCGGCCGGGATCGGCAGGGTCAGATAGGTGATGCCATCGAGCTCTTCGCGAACAAAGATGTGGTCGTGCCCCTGGACGAACATCGTGACGTGGTTGGTGGCCATCAGCTGGTGGATGGGCAGCGCCCAGTCTGGACGATTGGTGTCGAATCCCCATGTTCCATCGGCGTTCTTGCCGCCCCATTCATAGTACGGGGCGTCTTCAATACCGCCGCGGCCGCCTCCCATGACGTGGTGAGCGAAGACGAATTTGTATTTGGCGCTGCTTTCCTCGAGAGTCTTCTTCAGCCATTGGTACTGCTTGGTGCCGTGAGTGACCTGCCAACCGTCCTTTGTGGGATGGCTGTCCTGTCCATACTGATTGTCCACCGCGTTTGTCGAGTACCAGTAAGGATCGATGGAAACAAACAACGCGTCGCCCCATGTCCAGGCGTAGCAGCTCCGCAGCGGGCCGATGCCCGGCAGCACGTCATTCGTCATGCCCGAGTAGAAGCTGTCGGGAGCCGGCTCCGGATAGTACTTGTTGCGGGCAATCTGCGCCCACACCGCGATGTTGCTCAGCGTGACGCTCGACAGAGGGGAAACCGTGTTAGTGGAGAGGTAGTTGGCGAGGCACGCCTGTTCGTGGTTGCCGTTGACGAGGAACAGCGACGCGGAGTTGGCGACCAGCCCCAGCCACGGCCGGTGCAGGGTGTAGCGCTCGATAACACGCGCTTCGTCGATCAGGTTGGTATTAATATTGTCCACGCTGAAATCGTCGCCGATCAGCATGTAGAAGTCGGGCTTGTCC
>JBAXDG010000021.1:0-23468 GCA_037141075.1 Kiritimatiellales bacterium | reverse complement strand
TTTTCGCGGCGGCGAGCGGGTCGGGATAGCTGGTGCCGCGCGCCTGACGCAAGGTTGCGACGTGATCAATGTTTACGCCGAGTTTCATGGTTAGCCTTTTTCGCATGTTGCGCGGGATCGTAGACCAGGCTGGCGGTGGTTTCCCAGCCACGAATCACTTCGAGGGCGCGGTAGGCGCCGCTGAAGAGGTTGCCCAAGGTGCGTCCGTGTTCCGGATGCGCGGTGATACCGATGCTGATGGCGGTTTTGATTTGTTTGCCGCCGGAAATAAAAACCGCTTTTTGTACAGCTTCGCGCAGGCGGGTCGCGATCAGTTCACCCTGTTGCAGGGTGCAGCGCACGAGGATGAGAAAGTCGTCGCGGTGGTAGCGTCCGATCAGGTCGCAGTCGCGGGTGAGATTCTGGAGGATCTTGCCGACACCGGCGATTACATCGTCGGCGGTTTCCTCGCCGTGCAGTTGAATGATGTGATCAATACGGTTTATGCCGACGCAGAGCAGGGCTGCCCGTCCTTTTTTCTGCCGGATTTCAGCGAGGTATTTGCGTATATAGGAGCCGATGACTTCGGGCCGGAGCACGCCGGTGAGCGGATCGAGCGCGGCATTTTTATTTTCCTTGCCGATTTCGCCGATTTCTTCGGGTTCGGCCGCCTTTTCCTCTGCGACGTCCGGTGCCGGCGCGATGGAAAACGGTAGAGGATTATCAAAATCGGCGGTTTCGAGCGCCTGAGTGGCGGCGTCAACGAGAGCTGGTGTATGGAGGCCGTGCAGGGGGAAACTGCTGACGCCGGCGCGGAAGGCCTTCACTCCGGGTACAGTTGCCGCCGCTTTTTTCAGGTCGGCGATCATGTGCCGGGCCACTGAAGGCACGTGCTCCTCTTCGGTGTCGATGATGGCGGCCACGCAGTCGTCACGGAACAGACAGGCTTTATCCGAAACCTGCCGAACCGTATTTCTGAGCACGGCGAGCAGTGCTTCCTGCACCTTCCGTTTGTCAGACTCTTCGGTGCTGAACTGCACGATGAGAACGCCGAAGCCGGAGGATACGCGGTTAATTTTGCTGAGGTAGCGGGAGACCTGGATAAAAAAGAAATAGTTACAATCTTCAACCGTTGCGAGGGCGTCTTCACCAACCATGATCATCCGGTGGAAGCGGTAGGTGCTGCCGACCAGCGTGATAATCGCAAATGAAATGACTATCACAAGCAACAGCTGCCCGGCTTGCGCCAAGGGCAGCTGTGCAATCAGTGAGAGCTGTAAAATGGAACACAGCATGTAAGGGTCGCTTCAGGCGGATGCGACGCTGTGCCTAGTAGTAGAGCACAAATTCGCCGCGACGGTTGGCAGCCCATGCCGCTTCATCATGTCCCGGGTTGGCGGGTTTTTCTTCGCCGTAGCTCTTGGTCTGAATGCGGTCAGCACCGATTCCGAGACCGGCCAGATAGTCACGGATGGCCTGTGCGCGGCGTTCGCCGAGCGTAAGATTGTACTCGTTGCTTCCACGCTCATCGCAGTTACCTTCGATGATGATGGCGACGGAGTTATTCTGTTTGAGGTGCTGTGAAACGGTTTCAATCTTCGAACGTTCACTTCCGTTCACCTGCGAGCTGTCATAGTCGAAATAAACCGGAGCAAACATGCCGGGGTGTTCGGTTCCGCCCGTGAAACGGTCGCCCATGGCCAAGCCGCCTTTGCCGTCGCCGTAAAGACCGTCCGAGCCGTAAACGCCGGCCGGATTCTTTTTCATGCTTTTGCAACCGGTGAGAGAGGAGAGGGCCAGTAATACACAGATACCTGCAACGAAGGGGATAATTTTTTTCATAACAACGAAACCTCGCTTTTGACTGTTTTCCACTAAGGCGAGCAAGCCGGCGCATACCAGCTTCCGCCACCAGTAAGTAAAGCTACCGGACGGTCGCTGACTGTGTCAAGGAGGTAGAGGGACGATTGGTGATTGGATGAGCGGGCCGCGACGATATGCCGCCCGTCCGGTGCCCAGGACGGATCTTCATAATCGGCTCCATCGCAGCTTAAATAGACCGTTTGTCCGTTAGACGGCTGGATGACAGCAATGATGTATTGGCCTCCCTGCCGGCTGGAGCAGGCGATCAGGCCGTTGGGGCCCCAGTCGGGAGCGACGTTTTCGGTTCCGCGGCTGCTGATGCGCCGGGATGCGCCGCCTTCGCGGGAGATAATGTAAAGCTGGGGTCTGCCGACGCCGTTTTGGTCGGAGGCATACACGATCTGACTTCCGTCCGGCGACCAGTCCGGGCTGGATTCGGCGGCGCGGGGCGTTGCAGTCAGGCGGGTCAGTTTGCCGCTACGCAGGTTTTTGATGTAAAGCTCGGGGTTGCCGTCCTTGGAAAGGATCAGCGCCATATCTTTTCCGTCCGGTGAAATCGCCGCGCCGGTGTTCAGTCCGCCGTAGTTTGCCAGCGTCTCGCGCCGGTTGCGGCTCAGGTCGATCCGGCAGATGTCGGGGAAGTCCCGCATGTAGGAGGTGTAAACAATGCTATTGCCGTCCGGACTCCAGTTCGGCCCCACCACAATCCGGCCTTCGCTGGTGAGCTGCCGCGCGCCGCCGCCGTCTCCGTCGCAGAGATAGAGTTCCTTCTTTCCGGTGCGGTTGCCGGTCAGCACAATGCGCATGGAGGCCATGCCTTTATGTCCGGTGACAGCTTCGACAATATCATCCGCCATGCGGTGGGCGATCTCGCGGGTCTGGCCGTTGTAGTTTTTGGAGAGCAGGACGGACTGATTATTCAATCGTATAACCTGGCAGCCGGCCTTCAGTTCGCTGCCGGAGGGAGCGGCGCTTCCATTCACGCGAATTTCGCCGCCGGCGCGTACCGGGTCAAACCAGCCAGAGAGGCGCAGATCTTTTTCCAAGGTTTGGAAGAACTGTTGCGAGGCGGAATCGCCCGCCGTTTTGATGCCGGAAAGATCGATGGTGATCTTGCTGTCGGCGGACTTCACAACACGCACTTGAGCGGGAGCGCACGGAGCGATCAGCATGGCGCAGAGGACTGGAAACAGAATTTTTTTCATCATGCGTTATGCTTAACGCAATGTCTGAAGGTTTGAAAGCTGATTTAGTCGGAGAGTACAAACTCAATCTCAATGGTGTTGCTAGGCAGGTCGGCGGGCGGCGGCGGCAACTGGGTTGTGGCGTTCAGAGCGTTTTGCACCGACTGGTCAAATAAGGCGTTACCGGAACGGCGGGTGATGGATTTCATGGAAACCATCCCGCTGCGTTCAACCCGGATGGTGGCGATTGCGGTTGTACCGATTGGAACGCCGGAAGGTTGCTGCCAGTTCTCCTTCACAGCCTTTTCAACACTGTCGTAGTAACCGGCAAACGGACTGTACATTCCGCCGCCCGAGCCTGAACCGGTTCCTGACGCGGATCCCGATCCTGCTCCTGATGCAGAGCCTGATCCGGCGGCCGCGCTGTTGAGAGCGTTTCTGAGTCCGCTATAATCAATCGGGGGGGCTGATTTCGCGCTCGGCTTGGCGGCCACAGGTTTTCCGCCTTTTCGTACATCGGCCAGCCGTTCCTCTAAAGTTTTCGGTTTGGCAGGAGCATTGGTCTCAGCCTTTTTAGGCGGGGCATTAGTGACAGCCGTCTTTTTGGGAGGCGCGTTGGTCTTAACTGTCTCCGGTGGTTTATTGGTAGCAACCGGCTTGGGGGTCAGTTTTTTTTCTGGCTTCGGTTTCTCAGATTTTATTTCCGGTGCCGGTTCAAGATCCGCTTCCGGTTCGGAAGGTGGTGCCGGGGCGGGCGCTGAGCCAATGTCATTAGAAAGCCAAGTAACATTGTCTCGCTTCGGAGTGCATCCGTGGAAGGTCGACAGAACAATGGCCAGCAGGATGATGATTCCATGTACGATGGAAACCCGCCGGAACATTCTGCCTGCCAGGGAATTTTTCACGGGTTTAATACGGCGTTTATGGAGCCTCTGTCACCAGCCCCATTTTTGTGATCTTGGCACTTGTCAAAACCTGGATAACTTCCACAACCTGGCCGTAATCAATTTTTTCGTCAGCCCGCACATAAACCGGCATATTCGGATTGGTTGCGCCGATCGTTTTCATTTTTTCTCCCAGCCGTTGCACAGAAATAGGCTCTCTATCCAGCGTTAATCCATTTTTCAGGGAGATTTCGATGGTGTAGTGCTTTTTGGTCAAATCCATTGCTCCGGCCTTGCCCTTCGGCAGGTCAATCGGGAGGCTCTGCTCGATGATAGGCATGGTGATGATGAAAACGAACAGCAGAAGAACAACGATGTCCATCAGGGACGTGATGTTGATCTCGTTGCTTTCCCGGAGCGCGATCAGACTGGTTTTTCTTCTTCTCCTTCTCACGAGCGGCTCCTTTATTTAGAGTAATCCAGCATGAACTCCTGCTGAACACGTCCCGTGAATTCCTGCGCAAAATTATCCATTTGCACCGAGAGATAGCGGATGCGGGTGGACAGCATGCTGTAGCCGATTGTGGCGGGCAGCGCCACCAGCAGTCCGGCTACGGTGCACAGCAGCGCGCCCGAAATACCGGGCGCCACGGCGGAAAGCGTGGCGGAACCGGCGGTCGCCATTCCGCTGAACGTTCCCATTACACCCCAGACGGTTCCCAGCAGGCCGAGGAAAGGACCGACACTGACAGCGGTTCCCAGCAGACCCATAAGGCTTTCCAGTTCAAGCGCCTTATCGGCCAGCGCACAATCCGCCGCATCGCGGATGACATCCATCTGATGTGTATCAAGCCGGCGTTGCCCTTGAGGATAGACGTTGCCCATAAGAATTTCATCGCGATCAACGCCGATCAGGATCAGTTGATCAATCAGCGCCTTGCATCCCGCCGTATAGATCGCATCCAGCGGGGTTTCCGGCATGTGCTGTTTTTTCACAAACAGATTGGTCGCGCGGGCCTGTTCGCGGAAATTTTTTACGAAACGGTTGCTCGCCAGCCGGGCGGCGCGCAACTGGGTGAATTTTGTCAGCATCACCGTCCATGCGCCGACTGAAATAAAAATCAGTATCAGCACAATCACTTTTCCGTTCAGCTCGCTTTGGCGGAACGCCAGACCGATGTTGGCTAACATTAGAGGTGAAAGCAGTACATTCATCATTTGTCATCTCCGTTATTTTTCAAAGCTTGGTGGGAAACCGGCCGTATTCTCCAGTGTTTGGAAAAACAGTACAGTTTTTTTTCCAAACATCGTAAAAATCAACTATGCTCCGCCGAATGAAAAAATTCTCAACGACTCTTTTGACCCTCTTTCCGCTGCTGATTTCGCTGTTTCTAACCGGCGCCGCGCAAGTGAGTACGACGGAAGTGCGCGCCATCTGGGTAACCCGGTTTGACTATCAAAAACCCGCCGATGTGGAGGCGATCATCGCTAACTGCGCCCGATTTGGATTTACGGACATCTTTTTCCAGATCCGCGGCAACGGCACCGTATCGTATTCCAGTCAGGTCGAACCGTGGGCTTTTGAACTGACCGGAGCAGATGCTTCCTCGACCGGACGGAATCCCGGCTGGGATCCGCTGAAAATCGCGGCGGCCAGCGCCAAAAAACGGGGGATTCGCCTGCATGCCTATATGAATGTGCTGCCCGGCTGGCGGGGCGTTAAAGATCCGCCGCGCTCCGCAGGGCAGATGTGGACCGCGCACCCGGATTGGTTCATGGTTGATTCGGTCGGCCAGCGCATGCGCCCGACCAGCGGCTGGTATTCTTTTCTGAATCCGGCGCTGCCGGATGTTCGCCAGCATCTGACGCAACTGGCCGCCGAACTGGCCCGCTATGATATTGCAGGGCTTCATTTGGACTACATTCGTTTCCCGTACGACTACAAAGACGTGGCGCCTCAGCTTTATCCGAGGGCTTCTCCGTCCGAGATCGCAAAACGGTCGGATTTCTCTTACGACAGGTTTTCAATGGAGCAGGTTCGCCAGCGTTACCGCGGTGACTGGGGCGCGTTCCGCCGCGCCTCGGTTTCGCAGGTTGTTGCGGAGTTGAGCCAGACCTTCAAGGCTCAGCGCGGCCCGCAGTGCGTGATCTCTTCCAGCGTACTGGCCGATTTCGACAAGGGGTATGGCACGGCGTTTCAGGACAGCCGCCGCTGGGCCAAAGAGCAGATGGTCGACTGGCTGGTGCCGATGAATTACAACGCAAAGCTTTTTGATGAGCAACTCAGCAAAATGCGTAAATCGCTGGGCCGCCGCGCGACCGCCGCGCAACTGGTGGTGGGAATTGACTGCAAGGCCTCTCCGGCTGAAATCCGCCGCCAGATTGATGCGGTGCGCAAGGCGGGCTGCCACGGCTATGCTTTATTCGCCTATTCCTACCTTTTTGAAAATCATCGCCCGACGGCGAAGGCACTGGCCGGCACCCGATAAAAAAAACGCCTCCCGCGAAGGAGGCGTTTTGAAGTCGGCAGAGACCGGAGATTATTTCTTGAGATTGGCCGGAAGTTCCATCGTCGATTCGGGCTTCTGCGCCGGTTTTTTGGCCGGTTTTTTCTGCTCTTTGGCGATATCCTGTTCCTCAACCGTCGCTTTTTCCGCCTTGTAGAACTTGTTGAGTTGCTCGGCGGCAAGGGTCGCTTTGGCTTCGTCGCCTTTCAGGCGGTAGGCCTGGAAGAGGCTCAGCCAGACGCGGCCGTTGCGCGGAGTGATGTTAGCCGCCTTTTCCATGTACTCAATGCCTTTGGATATCTGCTTTTGCATGATGAAACTCTGTCCAAGACCGAGCCATGCGCCCGCCGTGTCCGGGCTGTTCTTGACGATGATGCTGTAAACAGCTTCCGCTTCCTGCGGACGGTTAAGAGCAAGATAGATGCCGCCAGCGCCAAGCAACCGCGATGAGTTGCCGGCTTTGGCAAAGCCCTTGCTCTGTTCAAGGTAGTCGCGCCGGGCTTTTTCGAGAACCTTCATGCCGTACTGCTGAATAGAGGGGTCATTGATGAGGGTCGCGTATTCCGGCAGGTCAGCCACTATAATGATGGTTGCTCCGTCAAAATAGACCAGCTTCCAGGCTTTGGAAGCAATCAGCCGGTTGGCCAATGCGCCGGCATCCGGCCAGCATCCGTTCAGGACGACCGCGTGAGGGCTCCAGTCCGAACGAATCTTATTCCATGCGCCCGGCTGACCGAGCAGGGCGCGGTTCAGTGTCTGGTAGAATTCGTTTCCGTAGAACGATGCGCGGGTGTCGCAGAAAATCTTGCGCGAAGGATTCTGCAGGGCAATGTAACCGCCGTCGTGGGCGATGTTGAGGATCTTTTTCGGGAAGTCGGCGCGGGACAGGATGCCGGCGGCAGCAACCGGGAAGGCGTCTTCTTCAACGCCCAGTCCGAAATGCGAGGCGCTGCCGATGCGGATGTAGGCGCGGTTGGTGATCAGCGAGCTTATCGAAAGGATCATCAAACCCAGCGCCATAGCCGCAAGAAGATTATATTGTGTCGTTGCGCTGGTTTTGGAGGCAGTGGTCGTGGAGCGAGTCAGGTATCCGCTGATGGCGTTGAAGCTCAGAATCATGAAGGGGAAGGCGAGGAAAGCGAACAAATGCAGTGTGCCGATGGAGCGCACGGTGAGAAACGCGCCGACCAGCGCCAGCGTGGTGAGCATAGCCGGGAGCCGTTTCTGAAGAGTGATCAGTCCCCCTGCGCCAAGGATCAGCGTGAAGATGGTCAGACTGCTAATGACGCCTTGCGGGAAGCTGCTGCTGAAGAGCGATATCCACTCCAGATTTTCTTTACCGGTCATCAGAACCCAGTTGGTAAAAATATGACGGTGCAGGTTGACGAAGTTCGGATTAATCAGTGTCACGAGCAGTGCGACGGCGGCGAGACCGAACAGTTTCGTGGCCAGCGGAGTGGTCATAGAGCGCGAGGTCTTCTGAGTCTCCTGCCAGTTTTCGAAGGCGAAGAAAAGAATCAGCACCGGACCGAACACGAACGACGGGTGCATATTGGTCCAGAGCACCTGCAAAATCAGCAGTAGCGCGGCCAGCAGATTAAAATTTTTGACGCGGTAAAGCAGGGTCAGAAAGGTTGCGGTGAAAAGCATGAAGAAGGCGCTTGGGCCCGGATTAAATACCGGAAGCATCAGCCGTGCGCAGAGCAGTAACGCCAGCCCCTGACTTAGCGGGCCGCCCCACTTTTTGCCGAAATTGAACATCATGAAGAATGCCGCCAGAACGACCAGGACGTGCGCCAGCGTGACGAGCCCGGCACCGCCCAGCTTCCAGAGAAGATAGACCAGACCGTTATAGAGCGGATTCATATTAACCCACTGCGTCCCGGTCATGGTGTAAGAGAGCGGATCGGCTTTAACACTGTGTGCCTGTCCCAGCGCGATATGCGTGAAGATGTCAGGAGTGCTGATCGTGCGTATGCCGGTGAGGGCAAGAAGGACGAATCCGAAGATAACCAAAGCGAGGCCAAGCGATTTTTTGTTACTCATAGAAAAGAACTCCCTGTTTGAAACAATGTTCGGGATTTTAGTGGCTCAAGCTTTTTTTACAAGCAGGAATCCCTGCGAACCCCGTTTAGCGTTTAAAAAAGATCCATTTGTGGATCGGAGCCTTTTTTGCGCCGCGAACGATGCTGGGCGATTTTTGGCGCGCCCTCGGCTTCGAACTCGCCTTCTTCAAGGTTGCGCAGAATTTCAGCGGCCCGCTCCAGAACTGTTTGCGGTAGACCGGCCAGCCGCGCGACGTGAATCCCATAGCTCTTGTCGGCCGCACCGGGAACAATCTTGCGCAGAAACGTAATCCGGTCGCCGTGCTCTTTCACCAGCACGTTGGCGTTCTGCACGCCCGGCATGGTCAGGCTCAAATCGGTCAGCTCGTGATAATGCGTGGCAAACAGCGTCTTGGCCCGCACTGCCGGATTGGTGCAGAGAAACTCCGCGACCGACCACGCGATGCTGATGCCGTCGAACGTGCTGGTGCCGCGCCCGATCTCATCGAGCACAATCAGACTCTTCGGCGTCGCGTTATTCAGAATATTCGCTGTCTCCTGCATCTCCACCATAAATGTACTGCGTCCGCGCGCCAGATCATCGCTGGCACCGACGCGCGTGAAGACACGATCCACCAGTCCGATTTTCGCTTCGCTTGCCGGAACGAACGACCCGATGTGCGCCATAATCGTAATTAGCGCCACCTGCCGGATGTACGTGGATTTACCCGCCATATTTGGGCCGGTAATCACGATCAGCTGATGATCAGAACAGTTGAGTGTTGTATCGTTCGGTACGAACCGTTCGGCGTCCGGCATCTGCTCGACCACCGCGTGGCGGCCGTCGCGAATGATCAGCTCGTCGCCGTCGCTCATCGCGGGCCGCGCATAGCGGCGGGTCAGCGCGTTTTCGGCAAACGCCGCCAGCACGTCGGCTTCGGCGACGGCGCGTGCGTTGCGCTGGATTTCATCGATGTGCTTCACCACTTCGTCGCGGATCTGTGTGAACAATTCAAATTCGAGCGCGACGGCCCGCTCCTGCGCGCCGAGGATTTTATTTTCGTACTCTTTCAGCTCCGGCGTGATGAACCGCTCCGCATTCGTCATCGTCTGCTTGCGGGTGTAATGCTCCGGCACCATCGCAAGATTGCTGTTGGTGATCTCAATAAAATATCCGAACACCTGATTGAAACGCACCTTGAGCGACTTAATGCCCGTGCGCTCCTGTTCCGATGCTTGGAACTCGGCCAGCCACTGCTTGCCTTTACCGGCCGCGTCGCGCAGTTCGTCGAGTTCCGCAGAAAAGCCGCGGCGGATCATGCCGCCTTCTTTAGTCGAAACGGCGGGTTCGTCGTCGATCGCCGCGTCAATCATTCTTCCAATGGTTGGAAGCTCGGTCAGCGATTTTTCCAAGGCCTGTAAATTTTTATTTTCCGACAGCAGTTGTTTGAGCTTCGGCAGTTGATCGAGCGACTCGCCGACGGCGCGCAGATCGCGGGCGTTGCCGCCGCCCGAGCCGAGCCGTGACATCATCCGCTCTAGGTCGCGCATTTCGCCGAGCAGTTCGCGTGTCTGCGCCAGCAGGGTCCGGTTTGCCGTGAAAGCCTGCACGGCGTCGAGCCGCGCGTTAATAGAGGAAAGGTCGCTCAGCGGACGGATAATCCAGTCGCGCAGCATCCGCGCGCCCATCGCCGTGCGCGTCGTGTCCAGCACCGAGAGAAGCGTCGACTTCGGGCCCTGCCGCGCCGGATTGAGCGGCGCGACCAGCTCAAGGTTCATCACCGTTGTTTCGTCGAGCAGAAGATAGTCGTCCGGATTTTTCACCTGAATACGGCGGACGTGCGCAAGGTTGCGGCGCAGTCCAGTGTTCACATAATAAAGTACCGCGCCCGCCGCCCGCAGGCCGAGCGGCGAATTTTCGCATCCGAAGCCTTTCAGTGAATGCACCTTGAAGTGGCTCAGCAGAACGTCTTCCGCGCTGGCGGACTCAAATGTCCAGTCTTCGCAAACCGTTTTCAGTGTGTTTCCAAGGATTGGAAGAATCGCTTCGTCCTCTGACGCAGCCTCGGCAACGATGCATTCCTGCGGCGCGTAGCGCGCCAGATTGCCAGAGAGCGATTCCGCGCTGGCCGACTCTTCAATCCAGAACGCGCCGGTGGAGAGATCGAGCATCGCGAGGCCGAAGCGGTTGCCGTCGCGGACGAGACCTGCGAGATAATTGTTCTTTGTGCGGTCGAGCGCGGTTTCGTCGAGAATGGTTCCGGGCGTCACCACGCGGGTGATCTCGCGCTTCACAATGCCTTTGGCGGCGGCGGGGTCTTCAACCTGCTCGCAGATAGCGACTTTTTTGCCCGCCGCGATCAGCTGGGCGAGGTAGCCCTCGGCCGAGTGATAGGGCACGCCGCACATCGGCACGTCGTGGCGTTTGGTGAGAGTGATGTCGAGAATCCGCGCCGCCTCCTTGGCATCCTCCATAAACATTTCGTAAAAGTCGCCGAGGCGGAAGAAGAGCAGGGTGTTTTCGGGCAGTTCACGGCGGATGCGCCGGTACTGATCCATCATGGGTGTGCTCTTGACTGTCATAAGTCCGGTAAACTAGCAGACCGTTTCTTTTCTGTCTAACGCCATGATTCTTTTCCAGCCCTGTCACCGCAAGCGGCGGGCTAGATTTAAGCCAGCTCGTTTTGGAGTACGGTGCTGATTTGCCGGGCGCAGGTTTTTACGTGCTCTGCCAGGTCGGGAATTTTTTCGATCGGCATACGCGAAGAGGGGCCGGTGATCCAGACGACGGCCAAAGGGTAGTTGAACCGGTCGAGAATCGGTGCGCTAACGCAGTGCATCTCCGTCATCCACTCGCCCAGACCGGCGGCATATCCCTGTTGCCGGACGCGCTCCAGCTCTTTCTTGAAATCATGCTTATTGTCGATCGTGTGGTCGGTGTATTTTTTCAGGTTCAATTTGCTGATGAACTCGTTCTGTTCATCGGGAGGGAGAAAAGCCAACAGGGCTTTTCCCGGCGCTCCGACATGCAGGATAATCGGCTCTCCGATGTCATGTAAAAATTTAAAGGGATAAAGGCCCGGGTATTGCAGAATAGCGACCCCTTGGGCTTTGTTCGGCAGAAGAACGCCCAGCAGAGCGGTTTCCTTGGTTGCATTGCGCAGCTGACGCAGATAAGGCGCCGCGATTTCAGAAATGTTTTTGTCGCATGTGCCGATACTGGAAACGGCAAACAGTTTGCCGGACATGCGTATTTTTTTCGTTCCCCCCTCGCGGGAAAAATAACCCTTCTCAATCATCGTCATTGCGATGCGGAAAATGCTGGTCGGAGCCGCTCCGACTTTATCGGCGATTTCTGTAAGCGTTAGGCCGTCCGGATATTCTTTAAGCAGTTCAATTATAATTAAAGCCCGCTCTAGATTCGGAACTTTGTATTTAGATTTGATTTTGTGCGGCATCTTCAGCCTGTTCTATTCACATCCGAATGCGTAGACGGTACGGGAGGTGAACGTTTCTCCCGGCGACAACACGACGCTCGGAAAATTCGGGTGGTTCGGACTGTCCGGATAGTGCTGGGTTTCCATACAAAAGGCCGCACGGTAGTTGTACTGCTTTCCTCCTTTACCCATAATGGAGCCATCCAGATAGTTTCCGGAATAGAAGTGGGCGCCCGGTTCCGTGGTGTAGGTTTTCAATACTCGGCCGCTTTCCGGTGCACGAACGATGGAGGCAAGAACGAGCTCGCCTTCCGTTTTGCGGTTGACGACAAAGGTCTGGTCAATCCCGCCGGCATTTACAATCTGGTCGAAGTCAGCCTCAACCCGGTCGCCGATGCGTGTCGTGGTGCGGAAATCAAGGGGAGTTCCCTTAACAGGGACGATTTCTCCGGTCGGGATCAACGTTTCGTCAACGCGGACGTAGCGGTCTGCATTCATTTGCAGCTCGTGGTCAAGAATGGTTCCGTCGCCGTTGCCGTTCAGGTTGAAATAAACGTGGTTGCTCAGGTTAATGATGGTTTTTTTGTCGGTCGTGGCGGAATAGGACAGCTCCAGCCCGTTGTCAGCATGCAGGGTATAGGTCACCGAAACAGAAACATTTCCTGGATATCCTTCTTCGCCGTCGGCGCATATATAGGACAGTCGGATGGAAGGGTTGTCGCCGTCGACAGTTTTCTCAACAATCCACAACCGTTTGTCAAAACCGCGGGTGCCGCCATGAAGGTGGTTCGGGGGCCGATTGACCGCGAGCTGGATTTCTTTCCCATCCAGTATGAATTTGCCGCCATTGATCCGGTTGGCAAATTGTCCGAGAGTTCCGCCGAAATAGGCAGATTTAACCTTGTAGCCATCCATGGAGTCATATCCGAGGCTCACATCAGCCATGGTGCCATTGCGATCCGGCGTGAAAATATGAACCAGCGCCGCGCCATGCGTCATCACCGAGACGGTCATGCCGGCGGCATTTGTGAGAGTGTATAAATCGACGGCTTTTCCATCGGCGTTTTGTCCGTATTCTCTTTTACTGATCATGGATGTATTCCTGATTACTGAGGCTCTGAGTGGGCGGGGAATTTTTACAAATGTTGCTTGTCAGAATAGCGGACAGCGTTTTAGGATATCAATTCACATTCGAATATATTTTTGTTTGTAAACGAAGCTGGAGCAAATGGCCGTCAGGCGGAGAGAGCTTGGAAAGCATATGAAAAAACATAATTTGATTATTGCACAGGGTGGCGGGCCGACCGCCGTCATTAACGCCTCCCTTGCGGGGGTGGTTGCCGAAGCACAGAAGCATCCGGAAATAGGCCGCATCTATGCCGGCCGCGGAGGCATCGAAGGCGCGATGAAGGAAAAGTTTATCGACCTTACGGATATGTCCGCCCGGGATATTGAGCGCCTGAAGCTCACTCCGAGTTCCGCGGTAGGATCCTGCCGTTATAAGGTGACGGAAAAAGACCATGACCGGATTATCGAGGTGTTGCGCAAACACGACATCAAGTATTTCTTCTACAACGGCGGCAACGACTCCATGGACACCTGCAACAAGGTCTCCAAGATCGCTGGCGACATCAGCGTGATCGGTGTGCCAAAGACGATCGATAACGATCTGGCCGTCACCGACCATTGTCCCGGCTTCGGCAGTGCGGCCCGTTATGCGGCCATCACCACGCTGGAATACGGCCTCGACATCCGCGCGTTGCCCATTCATGTCGGGGTGATTGAAATCATGGGGCGCAATGCCGGCTGGCTGGTGGCCGCCACGGCACTGGCCCGGACGCAGGGTTTTGCGGCGCCGCATCTGATCTATTTCCCGGAACGGGCCTTTGATCGCCAAAAGTTTGTCGCGGACGTTAAGGCTGCGCAGGCTAAATACGGTTATGGCATCGTCGTCGCAGTCAGCGAAGGAATTTGCTACGCCGACGGAAAACCTGTGGCCGATTCCGGCATGGTTGACGGCTTCGGCCACAAAATCCCGGGCGGGACAGCCCAGGCGCTTTCGAACATCCTGCTGCAGGAAGGCATCAAATCTCGTGCTGAAAAGCCGGGGCTGGTCGGACGCGCATCCAAGTTGACGATTGCTCAGTGCGATGTGGAGGAAGCCTTTGAAGTCGGTAAGATTGCGGTGAAGTCGGCCGTTGCGGGCAAGAGCGGCTACATGGTCGGCTACAAGCGTGTGTCGACCGCTCCGTATAAAATCGATTATGAATTGATTGAACTGGCCAAAGTGGCTAATGTCGAAAACGTTCTGCCGGACAACTACATCAACGCAGAGGGGAACGACGTTACGGCCGCTTTTGTTGAATACTGTAAGCCGCTGATTGGCGGCGAACTGGGCGATTATTTTAAATTTGATAATTAACGAACAACCACGAAGGAGAACAACCATGCTAGTCACCACTCAGGACATGCTCAAGAAGGCCCAGAAGGGCAAATACGCGGTTCCGGCGATCAATACGCAGGGCGGCAATTACGATATCATCCGTTCGATCTGTCTCGCGGCGGAAGAAGCGCAATCACCGATCATGCTTGCGCACTATGTTGCCACCGGACAATACAGCGGCGACGACTGGTTTGTTGAAGTCTCGAAATGGTGGGCCAACCGCGTGTCGGTTCCGGTCGCGATCCATCTGGATCATGGCGATACATTTGAGCGTTGCATGAAAGCCATGAAGCTCGGGTTCACCTCGCTGATGCTCGATTGCTCGTCTGAAAGCATCGAAGACAACGCTAAACACACGAACGAAGTGATCAAAGCGGCGCATGCAATCGGTATTCCGGTCGAAGCGGAAGTCGGCGAACTCGCCCGCAATGACGGCAGCGGTAATATGGTCGAGGCGAAAAATATTGCGAACGTTGAAGACATCAAAAAATTCGTTTCGCTGTGCCAGCCGGACAGCCTGGCCATCGGTATCGGCAATATGCACGGCTACTACAAAGGCGAGCCGGTTATCCGTCTCGATGTCCTCAAGCAGGCCGCCGCAATCACCGATATTCCTCTCGTGCTGCACGGTTGTACCGGCATGAAGGATGAGGTCGTGAAGGAAGCGATCCAGATCGGCGTCGCGAAAATCAATTTCGGAACGCTTGTGCGGCATAAATATGTCGACTTCTACAAGGAAGCGATTGATACGCTCCCGCATGACGGCCATTCATGGAAGATCTCGCAGTTTGCCGAGAAAAAACTGCGCGGCGTCATTAAAGAAATCATCGATCTGTCCGGTTCCGCCGGCAAAGCCTAACTATCCGAAAGATGCAGCCCCGCCTCCGGTCTTTCACAGGTCGGCAGGCGGTGTTGTTGTAAAAACGCTGAGCAAAGGAAAATTCATGCGCGAGATTTTTGTTAACCTGAAACGTTTTGATGTCCCCAAAGCAATGGGCGGACTCTGTCTGACCGAAAATCCGCAGGTGTGGATTGAGGAGATCATTGAAAAGACCGTAAATCTCGGCCTCGGCAAATTGGATGGTGTGAATGTCACTTACACGATTCCGGATTCGCTGGTGCTGCCGGCGATTGCCAAACTGAAATCCTTTCCGGCGGAAAAAACCAAAAACCTTGCCATCGGGAACCAGAGCGTGTTTCGTCAGGATATCGCGCCCGGTGGAAACTTCGGCGCATTCACGTCGAACACGCCGGCCGCCGCAGCTAAAAACATGGGCTGTTCCTGGAGCCTCATCGGACATTCCGAAGAGCGCAAAGACAAGTTCGAAATGCTCGCGCGCTTTGAACCGCGCGTGACAACGGATTCCTCCTTGATGGGCAAGGCCAATGCCGCTGTCAGTCAGATGTTGAACGAGCAGAATCTCTGCGCGCTTAAACGGGAAATGAATGTTATTTTCTGCATCGGCGAAACGGCCGAAGAACGCGGAGAGGGGACGTTCGAAGAACAGAAGCCGCGTATCGAAGCGGTTCTGAAGGCGCAACTCGAAATCGGCCTGAAAGGTGTCGCGGAATTTTTACCACAGCGGAAGATCGTACTGGGCTACGAGCCGCGCTGGGCCATCGGTCCGGGCAAGACACCGCCGGGAGCGGAATACATCGCCTATGTTTCGGCTTTCGCCAAGCAGACCGTCAAGAAACTGTACGGGTTTGATATCCCGGTTGTTTACGGTGGCGGCCTGAAAGCGGAAAACGCGAAGATGATTGGCGGCATTGCCACCATTGACGGCGGACTGGTCGCGCTGACCAAGTTCACCGATCCGATCGCCTTCCAGCCCGAAGACCTGAAGATTATCATTGAGACCTATCTCTCGGCATAAAGAGGAGAACACCGTGAAAGAAATTGCTTTCGAGTATGGCGAAGGATTGATGGCGGCAAAGTTGCCCGATGATACAACCGTGTTTATCCCCGGTGAAACCGTGCCGGATCCTGCATTCCTGCCGGATCCGATTGCGGCAACGCGCGAGGCGATTTTGAACCCGACCGGCATGGCTCCGATTTCCAAGCTGGTGAAAAAAGGGTCCAAGGTCGTTATCGTTTTTCCAGACATTGTAAAAGGCGGCGCGCACGAAACCGCACATCGCCGGGTTTCGATTCCGATCGTGCTCGAGGAGTGCCTGAAAGCTGGTGTCGAGAAGAAGGATATTAAGCTGATCTGCTCGAACGGACTGCACCGTAAAAACAAGCAGCACGAGATCAAGGAGCTGCTGGGCGACGATGTGTTCAACCAGTTCTGGTGGACCCACCAGATTGTCAACCACGACAGCGAAGATTGGACCAACCTCGTTGAGCTGGGCCGCGACGAAATGGGCAGTAAGGTCGTCATGAACAAAGAAGTGCATGATGCCGACCTCGTGATCACGATCGGTCACGTGCTGGGAAACCCCTACGGCGGATACTCCGGCGGTTATAAGCATGTGGCCACTGGGATCACCAACTGGGAGTGCATCTCCTCGCACCATGTGCCGGACTGCATGCACCGCCCGGACTTCACTCCGGTCAGCTCCAAGAGCCAGATGCGCCAGAAGTTTGACTGCATCGGTCAGCACATGGAAAAAACCATGAAGAATCCTTTCTTCACCGTGGACGCTGTGCTCGACACCAAGATGCGCCAGATCGCTGTCTTCGCCGGATACACCAAGGAAATCCAGCCGATCTCGTTCAAAGTGGCGGACAAGCGCACCTACGTTCCGTTCGCCGAAAAGAAATTTGATGTCATGATCTTCGGGATGCCGCAGAAGTTCCACTACGGCAATGGCCACGGAACCAATCCGTTACTGATGCTGCAGGCGATCAGCGCCAACATCATCCGCCACAAGCGGGTTCTCTCTGATAACTGTGTGGTGATCGTCTCCTCCATCTGTAACGGTTACTTCCACGACGAGGAGTTCCCTTCCTACCGTCCGGTTTACGAGCTGTTCCAGAAGGACTATCACAACACCCTGCCGGACGTGAACAAGTATGGTGAATACTTCGCCCGCAATCAGGAATACATCGATAAGTACCGTTACAACTACGGCTACCATCCGTTCCATGCGTTCTCGATGATCTCGTGCGGACACATTGCTGAAATGCACTGTTCCGCCATCTACATCGTCGGCGCCTATGAACCGGGCTTTGCCCGCGGCATGGGCATGAAGACGCGCGCCACCTTTGAGGAAGCGCTGAAGGACGCGCAAAAATATACCGGTGAAAATCCGAATATTCTCGCTCTGCCGCGCACCTTCCGGACGGCGGGCGTGCACTTGATGATGAAGAATCAGTCGCCGGAGATTTCTTAAACCTGTCAGCACAAGGAATATAATATGGATTTAACAGCCGTCCTGTCGTTCACCGCATTTATCGGTCTCGTCATCTGGATCTCCTGGTGGAAAACCCGTGGCACCGACCTGAACCACACCGAGGGGTACTTCCTTGGCGGGCGCAGTCTGACCTGGTATCTGATCGCAGCGTCGCTGATCCTGACGAATATTTCGACAGAACAGATGATCGGCCTGAACGGCGATGCCTTCACGCACGGTATGAGCGTGATGGCCTGGGAGAGTGTTGCCTCCATTGCGATGGTGGTCATGGCGCTGTTTTTCCTGCCGCGTTACCTCAAGAGCGGCATCTCGACCATCCCCCAGTTCCTCGAAGCGCGATTCGGTAAAAATATGCGCAGCATGATTTCGCTGATGCTGCTGGTGTCACTGACGATCGGCTTTCTGCCGTTTGTTCTCTATTCCGGTGCGGTCGGCATGAACAGTCTCTTTCACGTCGACGTGGCCTTTGGCATCAGCACTCAGGCCTCACTCTGGATTATGATCGTCGCGCTGAGCATCGCCGGCATCGGTTTTGCTATTTGCGGCGGCTTGAAGGCTGTGGCGATCGCCGACACGGTCTACGGAGTCGGTTTAGTTCTCGGCGGTTTTCTGATTCCGGTGCTCGGACTGCTCAAATTGGGCGACGGAAGCATATCTGAAGCGTTTCATATCATGGCGACAAACCGCCCGGAACTGCTTAATCCGGTCACAACCAATCCCCATGCCAACATTCCCTTTTCGACCCTGTTCACCGGCATGCTGATCATCAATCTGTTCTACTGGTGCACGAATCAGGCAATCGTACAACGCACGTTTGGCGCCAAGAATCTGGCCGAAAGCCAGAAAGGAGTGCTGTTCGCGGCGTTCCTCAAGATTATCGGTATCGGCATGCTCGTACTGCCCGGCATCATTGCCTGGCATTTGAATGCGCTGGGCAAAATCAGTGTGCCGACGCAGGACGTCGCCTATCCGGTGCTGGTCGCCGCCGTGCTGCCGCCGTGGCTGACCGGGTTTTTCGCTGCCGTCATGTTCGGCGCCATCATCAGCGCCTTTAACGGCGGCCTTAACAGCGTGACCACACTCTTCAGCATGGACCTTTACAAGCCGCTGATTCGCAAGCAGGCTTCCGAATCCGAAGTGGTGTGGGCCGGCCGCATCTTCGGGATCATCCTAGTGATCATCTGCATTTTCATCGCTCCCCAGATTCAGGAATCCGGCGGTTTCTACACCCTCATGCGTAAACTGCTGGCCTTCCTCAAAATTCCGATTTTGGCGATTGTGCTGATGGCCGTGTTCTCCAAGCGTGCACCGGCCAAGGCGGCCTTTATCGCCGTGCCGATCAGTATGGCTTTCTGGTACTGGGGAATGTACGTCAAAAAATGCGTGTTCTTCGGGCACGAAATCCATTGGCTGCATCTGGCAGGAATCTACCTGCTGCTCCTGATGGGTATCATGATCGTTGTGCGCTGGATCAAGCCGACGAAAGAGGCCTATGTTCAGAAATATACCGGTGAGGTGGATCTGACGTTCTGGAAAGGCGCAAAAGTTGCTGGCGCAGTCGTCGTCACGCTGGTTGTGGGGATGTACTGGATTTTAAATAGATTTTTTTAATCACGGTTTCCCGACGGTACAGCCGGGCTGATTCATCCTTTGTGAATTTCCATAGTCTGGAAGCTCGAACCGGTCGACTGAACGGCGTTTGGTTTCTGCAGGAGATGACCATGAAAACCATCATGCTGCTTGTATCATGGTTTGCGCTTGTCTTTTCGGCGGCGGCGCAGGGCGAGGCGCCGGTCGTGCATAAACTCGATCCGGCGCTACAGCAAAAAACCAAATTCCTGAATCCGGAATATCTGGTCTTTTTGCCGGCAGGGAATACGAACGCGAAGCTACCCTTGCTGATCTTCCTCCACGGTGCCGGTGGTGTGGGTGATGACATCAATCAGATCAAAGGCAAGCCGTCGGAGATTTGGGAAGGCATCCAGAAGTTCGGCAAAGGCCCCTGCATCGTCGTTGCGCCTCAGTGCCTGAAAGGAACCAAAGAAGAGCGTGGTGTTTGGATGACGGAAGATCTCAATATCCTTCTCCAGCACCTGAAGGCGACGCTGCCGGTGGATGAGCGGAGAATTTATCTTACGGGCATCAGCATGGGCGGCTATGGCACGTGGGTCTGGGGCGCCCGTAATCCGGAACACTTCGCGGCCATCGCGCCGATCGTGGGAGGAATCGGCCGGGAAGGGCCGAAGGACGTGACGCCCGATTTCGAACAATGGGCTGTCAATCTGGCCAAAATTCCCGTGTATGCGTTTGTCGGAGCCTTGGACAAAACCGTACCGCCGGAACGATCCGAACGCATGATCGCGGCCATTCAGAAAGCCGGGAGCAAGGAGGCGAAACTCAAGGTTTATCCGGATGAAGGCCACAACGCCGGGCGGGTCGTCGTTTCATCGGCCGAATTTTACGACTGGATATTCTCAAAGACGCAGAACTGACGCCTCTCCGTTTGACGTATTCAAAAGAGAACCCTTGTGTTCCGGAATGAGTCAAAGCCTGTTTTCATGAAGAAAATCCGTTCTTTAAAATACATTTCCAGTGGATCGCCGCCCCGGCAAAAAAAGCGGAATTCCTTCATAATTAACATAAAATGAGGGATGCGCGGGGGCGGGGAAGTGGCGCGGAAAGGGTAAAATTCATTTATAAAAACCTTTCCTAAATCCTGATTGTGGGTATACTGTTAGTTCGGAATTGGGGAAAAGTGATATTTTGACTGATGTGTAATAACTAAGGGGGAAGATCATGAGAAAGTTAATTAAATTGGCCGCAGTGGCGGCGCTGACAGCATCCGTTGCCTGTTTTTCATCGGCGGCGACAATCATGGATACCGGATTTAGAACGAGTGACACCCCTGCTTATTCCGATGGCAATCTGGCAGGACAGAATGGCTGGGCCGACGTGACCAATAGTATCGGTGCGAATGCTTTCAATGTTAACGATTCGTCCGTAACCGGCTTTGCGAGTACCGTTGGGATCACACTCAGCACCAACGTCGGAAATACCGTGTATTATACAAATTCTTTCTTAAACGCGGTCAATGAGGAGTTGTCCGGCTCACTGGACTTTATTATCAGCTCGACCTATGAAGGAATTAACGGCGGCGACGTCTTCCGCTTAGGAATCTCTACCACGGTAACCAACAACCTTAGCGGGGCCTCCAATCAGGTGTATCTGGCCGTTAACTCGACAGCTGCGGGGATCATAAAAATTCAATCCAAGGAAGGAACTAACGCGACGATTACTTTATGCCAACTGTCGGCACTCCAGTCGGGCTGGTCGGCGACGGAAGTCCCGTTGCCTGTAAGCGACACTTTGCGGTTGACTTGGAAAATCCGCAAGACGGTCGCCGGTGACACGTACATGCTTAGCGCCTCGCTGACGAATCTCGTGGCGGATTCCACCAATTCCGTCGGACATGCTGCCATTATGAGGGCCGATGCCTATGCCTCCACCGCGACCTACTTTATGATGATGCATTCGGCGGGCTCTCTCTCGAGCAACAATACCGGCTATTCAGATATTTCCATCGACAATCTGAGTATCACCAACGAGAGCGAAGTTGCGCCTGTCCTTTACCCGTCAACGGTTTATAGCGATTCAGGCAGCTCCCAGGTGATTTTAAACTGGAATCTGGCCGCTGAAGCGACAGGTTGCTATATTGAACGTTCCTGGAACGGAACTAACGGCTATAGCACGATTGCCAGTGATCTGCCTGGAACCACCATCACTTACACGGACACCACCGTTACCAACGGTGAATCATATTACTATAGAGTGACCTGGACCGCCCTCGGTGCGTCGCCTGTCTCGTTCGGCGATGTTCTGGGCGAGCCCAATGCCGCTAAAACCGGACTCATCTTCGACAGCAGCTTTAGAAGCACAGATTCGCCCGCCTATGCCAGCGGCGATCTGGCCGGACAAAATAAATGGAAATCCATTGCCGCGTCAGGCGCCCCGGCATTTTACGTGGATTCCACCGGAAACGGATTTGCCGAAACCGCTCCCTACAGCAACTATTTCGACAATGTGAATGGCAATCAGGTTTACTACAACCAAACCATGTCAAACGGAGTAAGCGCGGCTTGGAGCGGAACCACCGTGTTCACCCTTAAGGCGACTCCCGAACTGACCGAAACTAAAATTACAACCAACACGGTCGACGATGTAGTCACAGTCACAACGAACATCCAGCAGGTTGCGTTCATGCCGAACGGCCGTGTCTTCGAATTAGGCATCACTTCAGATCCCACCGCCGTCCTTAATCCGAATGACAAAAAATACTCCGCGCTGATCACCGGTCGTTCGACAACATCAGGCGGCTTCAACGTGCTCCTTAATGGGTACAATGCAACGGTCAATCTGATGATTGAGGTTCCCCGCGCAAATCTGGGCTGGGATCCGGAGTGGTCCACGACAAACGCCACCCCTGATTTTGAAACCGATCCGATCACGCTGAACTGGGAGATCCGGAAAAGCGTGGTTACCAGCGTCTACGCGGGTTCGGCGTTGTTGACGGTCGGCACGAACAGTTACACCGGCTCAGTTCAATTTACCGATGAAACGACGACTCAGCCCGTCAACCTGTGGACAAACCCGCTGGTGCGCTTTGCGATGAGCCATTCCTTTGCCGCGCAAGCCAGCAGCACAAGCACCATGGTGAATGTGTCGATTGATTCGCTCTCGCTGAGCCACACCAACACCGCTCCGATCATGAATGCCGCCCCGTTCGCCTTGAGCGGCGTGGTGGGCAATACGAACATTTTGCTCAGCTGGCAAGGCGCACTAGAAGCCACCGGCTTTGATGTCTACCGCTCCGTCGGCTATAGTAATGCGAACTACCAATTCAGGGGATCCACCACAAACATCTGGAGCTATAGTGACACGAACCTCACCGACTTGGTGCTTTACAACTACAAGGTCGTTGCCAAATACGCCACCACCGGTTCCAGCAACACCTCGGATTCGATATCTATCCGTGCACGCGCCAAAGTCGACTATTTGGTATGGGATGCTGCGGGTAAGGTCGCTGGGAATGAAAATATAGCGCAAACCAACAAGGTCGTGGTAACAAACGTCAACGGCTCAGTCGTCGCCAATATTTACGGATATGGCACGAATGGGGCTATCGTGGCTCCGGGAATCGGCACCTATAGCGGTATCCCCGTCTATGGGGTTGTTCAGGTCACCGGCAGTCTGAATGTTGCAACTTTACGCATGACAACGACCGCCTTTGAAGAAGTATCAGCGAACAAAGGACTCACAGCCTCGAACAAAGTTTCGGCGCTGATATACATCCCGGCAACCAACGGCGCGATTGATATGACAGCCAACGGCTATGCATACGAATATTCATCCACTGCTTCCGCTAATATTCGCGCCGCCTTCCGTGATGGCAATAGCGGCAAATGGTATGTCAGCGATAATAATACTGATACGAACGGGATTGTGCCTAACGTGACTTCAATCTCCATCGCCGATATGGCTGGCTCGACCAATCAATGGCGGGAGCTGACTATAACGCAGGACACCCTCATGTGCGGAACCAATAATCCGGTGACGGTGCCTGACTTTACGGCCGTCAATGCGATCGGCTTCATGGCGGATAGACTCTCGTCAAACTTTAAGCCGACGTTGCTCAAGATCTCGGCCGTGGCTCAGCTGCCGACCTGTGCGATAACGACCACCACCAACGACATCCACCCCGGCGTGTAT
>JBAXDG010000020.1:0-23780 GCA_037141075.1 Kiritimatiellales bacterium | reverse complement strand
TTCGGCGTGCCACCCCAGGAATACCAGCACCACACCCCGCAGGCTTCCGGCGGCAACACACCCAATGGAACTGTTTCGGTTTGATCGCCCCTCACGCTGACGGATATCAGCAGGCTCAACAGCAGAACTAATTTTTTCTTCATATTAACTGTCCCTTTCATATTAACTATTAATTAAAATTAGCCATCGCGGCCCGACCCCATCGGATTATTCGTTTCTTTCGCTTACTTTCGGTTCACCTTTGATTTCGAGTACTACGACGGAGGCATTTGCATCCGGTGTAGCGGTGTCTAATGAGATTACTTTAATAATTCCATCGTCAGAGAATGCCAATTTCTTTGATTTGTCAGAGAGTAAATAAGCATCGGCAACTTGGTTATTCAGGTTGGGGACAACGAGTTTTCCGTCTGTGGGCCAATCGAATACGAACAAATACAGGAGAGTGGTGCCGTTTGCGTGTTTCTTTTGGGTACAGCGGCCCCAGTCAAGTTTTTTGAAAGGGCTTGCGCTCGTGCCGTAGATAGACTCGCTGTATTTGCTCATCCATGCACCGATTGCATTCAAGGATTTGACGCTTTCTTCAGGCAGGCTTCCATCGCCTTTAGGCCCGACATTTAAGAGATAGTTTCCGCCTTTGCTGGCGATATCAATGAGGTTTCGAATCAGCTTTTCATCGGATTTCCACTTTGTGTCGTGTTCATTGTAACCCCATGTTTTATTCATTGTCATGCACGATTCCCAATCGACGCCCGGCAGGCCGTTTTCCGGGATGCGTTGCTCGGGGGTGGAGAAATCGCCGTGCGAGATGTCGAACTCCTCGTGCTCGTTGCCGGTGCTTTTGACGGTGGAGGCGGCGTAGAGGCGGTTGTTCATGATGATGCCGGGTTGAGCGGCGCGAACCTTGGCGATGAGCTCGGTGGCGCGCCAGGCGGAGTCGCCTTCAAAGAATTTGGAGCTGAAATCCCACCAGAGCACGTCCACCGTGCCGTAGTTCGAGACAAGCTCGTTTACCTGGGCGTGGAGGAAGTCGATGTATTTGGCGTGGTCGCGAACGCCCGCAAGTTCGGAGGATTTTTCGAGCGGGTAAGGGAGGCCCTTGGCGAGGGAGAAGTCGTATTGGGCGTGATGCCAGTCGATGAGGGAGTAGTAGAAACCGACGCGAAGGCCTTCGGCGCGACAAGCCTCGACGATCTCGCGCACTAGGTCGCGGTGGAGCACGGAGCCGGCGTCGAAGTCGGTAACGGCGGAGTCGTGCAGGGCGAAACCCTCGTGGTGCTTGGTGGTGAAAACGATATACCGACAACCTGCGGCCTTGGCCGATTTTGCCCATTCTGTGGCAAATCCGGGTTTGGGTTTAAATAAAGGAATTGCTTTGCTGGCATAGGTTGCGGTGTCCGCCTTCACTTTTTTCTGTATCCACTCCATACCTCCCCCTTTAACGGGTTCGCCGTTCCAAGTTCCAGCGAGGCCTGAATACAGACCCCAATGAACAAACATGCCAAAACGCGCGTCGCGCCACCATCCCATACGCGCGTTGCGTTCTTCGGGCGTTTCACTAAACGCAGGGGCGGTGGTCGAATTCTTTTTCATGCTTTTGCAACCGGTGAGAGAGCCAAGTGCCAGCAACACACAGATACCTGCTGTTATCAATCCGATGATCCCAGTCCGTCTTTTCACACCTGTTTTCATTTTATATCAACGATTTATTTCCTGCAACCGGACGCTTGTGGCGGGCCGGGCTCAACGGCCGGTGAGCACCACCGTCGCTTCTCTCAGGCCATCACTCTTGGCGGTCACGGTGATTTTACCCGGGCCGGTGGCGCGGATGATCGCCAGGGCCAGGCCGTTGTAGGCCTTAATATTCGGCGACTGGAACGAGGCGTGGCTGGTGGCGTCGCCGTTGTCGGTGGCCACGATTTCGCCAGGGCCGCTGACGGTGAACGACACGAGGTTTTTCGACCGCGGCACCATCGTTCCGCCCTGGTCGCGGATGGTCACGGTGACGTAGGACAGATCCTTGTGATCAGCCGCGATGAGAGCGCGGTCGGCGTCGAGGGTCAGGGCAGTCGCTGGACCGGCGGTTTTTACCACCTCGGTGGCCCATTCCTTGCCGTTTTTGTAGGCGACGGCCTTGAGTTCACCGGGGGCGTAAATGACATTATCCCAGCGCAGGCGGTATTCGTATTGAGCTTTTTTCTTGCGGCCGAGCGACTTGCCGTTGAGGAAAAGCTCCGCCTCGTCACCCGTGGTGTAAAGGTGCACCGGCACCAGCTGGCCGACGCGCTCGGGCCAGCTCCAATGCGGCAACAGATGTGCCATGGGAAACTCGGGGCGCCAATGGGCTTGGTAGAGGTAGTAGCGGTCTTTCTTAAAACCAGCCAGGTCAACGATACCGAAATACGAGCTGCGGGACGGAACCTTGAGTTTGCTGAACTCCTCCATTTCCTTTGCCATCTTCGCCCTTTTTTCAGGGTCGGTGAAGTTGAGCAGATTGGTTTCGTCGACGTTGTAAGGCGTGGGCTCACCGATGTAGTCGAAGCCGGTCCAAACGAACTCCCCGGCGACGTGCGGGTTCTTTTCCAGCGCGGCGAACTCCTCATCCGGGAGTATCGCCCAAGCCGGCCCGTAGAGGTCGTAGGAGCTGATTTGGAAGTCAGCCCTCCCCTCGGTCTTGACGCTGCTGACGACCTCAAACGGCTGGGTTTTGGACGGCTTCTTGCCGCCTCGCTTGGTGGGCTCGTTGGTTGCGGCGTTCCGGGCGGCAACCTGTTCCGGAGTCTGGAAAAAATATTCGCCGCGGGAGCTGAGGGCCGAAGAGGTTTCACTGGCCACCAAGGGGATCGTTGGATTTTTTTCGTGGAATTCGGCATAGCCACCTCGTTGGTAATTTTGCCCCATCACATCCACGGCTTTTTGTATCCCGTTGTAGCTGGCCTCGGGTTTGTTGGATCCCAAGGTGGTCGGCCGGGAGAGGTCTTCCTCATGGGCGATTGCGGTGAGGCGGGCCGCTACAGCCGGCCCCACGACTGCGTCGGTGAGTTCCTTCACTTCATTGCCGATGCTCCACATCACCACCGAGGGGTGGTTGCGGTCACGGCGCAATAAGGCGCGCATGTCCTGTTCACTCCAGTCATCGAACAAGTTGCCATAGCCGTTTTTGACCTTAGCCTCTTTCCAACTGTCGTAGGATTCGTCCATGACCAGGATGCCCATGGCATCGCAGAGGTCGAGGAGCTCGGGGGTGGGCGGGTTGTGGCTGGTGCGCAGGGCGTTTACTCCCATTTCCTTTAAGATCTCGAGCTGGCGCTGGGCGGCGCGGGTGTTCCAAGCCGCACCGAGGGCGCCGAGGTCGTGGTGGTTGCACACGCCATTGAGCTGCACCCGCTTGCCGTTAAGCAGAAAGCCGTTGTCGGCCGTGAAGGTGATGGAGCGAATGCCGAACACGGTCTCATAGCGGTCCACCACCGTGCCGCCGACTTCCACCGTGGTGACGGCGGTGTAGAGGTTGGGCGTGGTCGTGTCCCACAGTTGCGGCTTGGAGACAGCGACCTCGGCGGCGGCCACGGCCGAACCGCCCGTCGGCAACTCCACCGTCTGTGTTGGCAGTTCTGTCACCGGCTTGCCGGCAAACAGCACCCGGGTTTTGACGAGAGCTTGAGTCGGGGTAGCGCCTTCGTTGGCAATCGTAACCTTCACGGCGACCGTCGCGGCCTCGGCCGAGACCTGCGGTGTTGTGATAACGGTGCCCCACTGGCCGACGTGAACCGCATGGGTTTTCACCAGCCAGACGTTGCGGTAGATGCCGGAGCCGGGATACCAGCGGGAACAATTGTCCGGGTTGTCCAAGCGGATGGACAGCATGTTGTCACTGCCCGGCTTGACGTAAGGCGTCAGATCAAGGCGGAACGACGAGTAACCGTAGGGCCAGCCACCGACGAACTGGCCGTTGCACCACACCGTGGCATAGGACATGGCGCCGTCGATATCCAGATAGATGCGCCGCCCCAGGTCAGACGCCGGCAAGGTCAGGTGCTTGCGATACCACACGGGCCCCGAGTATTTCAGTTTGCCGGTCTTTCCCTTATATTCCTGCTTGAAGGGTCCCTCGATGGCCCAGTCGTGAGGAAGATCCAGTTTTCGCCAGGCGGTGTCATCGAAGTCCGGCTGGGTGAATGGCACCTTCGCGGCCAGGTTGCCCTCGGGCCGTTTGGGCAGGACCGTCGGATCTTTTAAGAAGGCCGCACCGGAGGGCAGCACCCATTCACGGATGTTGGTGTAATCCAGCGAGTCTGCGACCTCAGCAGGATCGTCTTTTTGGAAGCGCCAGTCGTCGTTGATGGAGATCCGCTCACGGACCGACAGGCTGGTGCATCCCGCCAGCAGCAGGCTCAATAGCAGAACGAATTTTTTCATATTAACGATCCCGTTCATATCAACGATTTTTTTCCTGCAACCGGACGCTTGTGGCGGGCCGAGCTCAACGGCCAGTGTGGTGAAAAGTAGATCACACACATAGAGCAAAATCAACTTCCTGACACAGAACCCGCCATGATTTACTCAGTGGTCAATTCTCCTCGTATAATTTTCTGCACACTCGTGAATGGAAACATCGACATTCTCAATTCCGTGCTTCCATAAGGAACCAGACTGATTGTTTCTATCTCCCCTTTTGCATGGATCATAGATCCAATCGCCGGCAAAGGCGGAGTCATGGGCGCATAAGTTGTTTCTCCATTTACAGTAAATTTTTGATACGTTTCTTTCCATCCGCCGAAGGTAAATGCCGGAACGTTAATGGACAGTGCCTGCGGCTGCTGCGCCCATGGATTGACAGGATCTATTTCTCCTGTCCGAACCAGCTTCAGCAAGGACTGATCTGTTCCGTCCGCACTCAAAACATAATTCCAGGCGGACAAGGGACTCATGTTATATCCCATATAGGGGATGCCTTCGGAAGAGAGGGTCACCTTTTCTTTCAATGTTTTAACCGGTAACGCAAACAACATTGAACCGTATTCTACAAACATGGCATCGCCGACCCATTTTTTGAAATGCGCTCTTGCGTTAAGCGAAATTTCAATTTGATCTCCTTTTTTGAATTTTTCCTTCAGTTCAAAAAACGTCCCTGAAGTAACCCCCGGCTTGTCGATTCCATTTAGTCTTACGGTCGCATTTTCAGCCCACGCAGGAATCCGCAATTGGAATGGGAATTCGGCGGCGCCTTCGGTGACCGTAATCACGATGGAATCAGAATAGGGGTAAACCGATTCCTCCCTGAGGGTAATTTTGGAGGCGCCAACCTGATGCACCACGCCACCCGGCCCATAAAGCGCCTTTACCAAGGTTCCGTTTTCACCTTTCAACCATTGCGATCCGGCATAAATCGGGATCATGCGATTGACGTTGCCCGAACAACAGGGCGGATTGTGTAACTGATTATAAGCCAGCCGGCTGGCTGGATATTTAACCACCGGAGATGAATTCTGGTTGCAATAAACCTGATTAGGGCTGGAGAGATACTGATGTGCATCAAAATCTTTTGTAATTGCACCTAACCCGGCATTAAAGAGCGCCCGCTCCATCCGATCCGCATAACCTGTTTCTCCAGTTATTTCGAGCATGTAGTGACAGGCCCACAAATAATCAGAAATATCACAGGTTTCATGGTAATTTTGTGCAGTCTGCCCAGACAAACCTTCCTCAGAACTCGGCACCCCGTCTGGCAACATGTGATATTTATCCAACTTCTCAAACCCTTTTACGGTTTGTTCCAGATACTTCTTATCCCCTGTAGCCTGATACCTCAAGGCCGGAATTTTCAGGCACTCCAAGTAGGTTACGCCATGACCATGATGCCTGTCGGGCACCAAAAAATCGCGGGTGGTATCTTCTTTTTCGAATTTAGCTGCCTGTTTGGGGTCAGTGGGGCTCAACGTATTGTTAACCAGATCCAAATACAGCGGCTTCCCCGTTTTTTCATACAGCCAGACCATCGTTTCAACATTGATCATTTCACGTTCAAGCAATGGAGCGCGATCATTCACGAAATGCTTTTCCATCGCATCTAATATCTTTTGGTCGCCGCTGTTATCGTATGCCGCCATCAGGGCTCTGAAAAACACGGCGTGTGGCCAACGAGCTCTGCGCCCGCCACCCTTTAGCCAGGAGCCGATGACTCCCTCGGACGAGACCCTGGCAAGGGCCCCATCTATCGATTTCGTAGCTCTCTGAATAAGAAAATCGCTCTTCAACAAATATCCGCAACGGATCATGCCGTCCAATAGGTATGCCTCCTGCTCGTGGGCAGCCCATCCTTTTTTCACGTTCGCACCGGGGGGCGGCTCAACAAACGGCTTGCCTCCCCAGACACCCAGCATAAATGGTTTTCCAATCGTCTGCAGATTTCCGGTTAACCCATTTTCCTGATTGAGCAGCATGGTTTTCAACCAGCCCTCAGGTTGTATATCAACCAGTCTTACAGCAGAAAATTTGCTCGCATTGGTTTGGGCGCTCACCAGCGTGCTCAAAAACAACAATGATAATATCAGCACTTTTTTCATATTAACGGTTTCTTTCCTGCGCCCATAGTAATCAACAATGCAACCCGGTTTTTATATTCACTTCCTCGCTTCTTTTTCATTCCAATCGGGACCGTCGGCCATACCTGCAACAGCCAGTTCGGAGCGAAATAGATCATATCGAGCAACAGCGGTTTACTATCTCAGACCCAGCATGGTTTTACTCGGCGAACAATCCTTGGGCTGAAACTTTAAAATCAGCCACAAATGGAAACATCGACATTCTTAGTTCTGTACTTCCATAGGGAACCAAGCTGATCTTCTCAGTTTTCCCCGGCAAACGGATAAAAATTCCAAGCGGCGGCAAAGGCGGCGTCATGGGAGCATAAGCGACCCCTTCTTTTCCGGTAACTTTTTGATACGTTTCCGTCCATTCCTTTAAAACCGTTGCCGGAACTTGTATGGACAACGCCTGCGGTTGCTGTGCCCATGGATTGACCGGGTCTATTTCGCCTGTCCGGACAACCCTCAGCAAGGATTGATCTGTCCCATCCATTCTCAAAACATAGTTCCAAGCGGATAGCGGACTCATGTTGTATCCCATATAGGTATCGCCGCGCGAAGTTAGGGTCACCTTTTCTTTCAATGTTTCAATCGGCAACGCAAACAATAGCGAGCCGTATTCGACAATCAGGGTGTCGTCGGACCATTTTTTGCAATGTGCTTTTGCGTTAAGCGAAACTTCAATTCTATCTCCTTTTTTGAATTTTTCATTCAGTTCGAAAAATGTGCCTGACTTAACTCCTGCCTTGTTCGTTCCATTCAGTTTTACGGTCGCATTTTCAGCCCACGCAGGAATTCGCAATTGTAGCGGGAATTCGGCGGCACCTTCGGTGACCGCAAACAAGATGGAATCAGAATAAGGATAAACCGATTCCTCCTTTAAGGTAATTTTGGAGTCGCCAACCTGATGCACCACGCTGCCAGGCCCATAAAGCGCCTTGACCAAGGCTCCGTTCGCCCCTTTCAACCATTGCGATCCGACATAAATCGGGATCATGCGATTCACATTACCCGAGCAACAGGGTGGACGGTGTAACTGACGATACGCCATCCGGGAGGAATCGTATGTGATCACCTGACTTGAATTCTCGTTGCAATACACCTGATTAGGACAGGAGGAATACTGATGGGCATCAAATTCTTTTGTAATTGAACCTAATGCGGCATTAAAAAGAGCCCGCTCCATACGGTCCGCATAGCTCGACTCTCCGGTTATTTGAAGCATGTAATGACAGGACCACAAATAATCTGCCACATCACATGTTTCATGGGTGTTTTGTGAGGTTTGCTCTGATAAACCTTCTTCGGAACTCGGTACGCCGTCCGGCAACATGTGATATTTATCCAACTTCTCAAAACCTTTTTTGGATTGCTCCAGATAGGTTGCATCGCCGGTGGCCTGATACCTCAAGGCGGGGACTTTCAGACACTCCATGTAGGTTACGCCATGACCAACATGTCTTTGGGGCACCAAAAAATCGGCGGTAATATCTTTCTTCTGAAATTTAACCAGCTCTTTGGGTTCCAATTTGGGGCTCAACATATTTTCAATCATGTCCAAATAGAGCTGCTTTCCGGTCTTTTCATGCAGCCAAACCATCGTTTCAGCAATGGATGTCTCGCGATCCGTCCATGAAGCCTTGTCGTTTGCAAAATGCTTTTCCATCGCATCCAATATCTTTTTATCCCCGCTGTTATCATAAGCCGCCATCATGGCTCTGAAAAACACCGCATGGGGCCACCGATCCCGATTTCCTCCCCCTGTAATCAAGGGGCCAATGACTCCTTCCGGCGAGGCGCCGGCAATGGCTCCATCAATCGATTTCTGAACTCTTTTAATAAGGTCATCGCTCTTCAACAAATATCCGCAACGGATCATGCCGTCCAACAGGTATGCTTCTTGTTCGAAAGGAACCCAGTTTCTAGAACTGGTCTTATCAACAGGTCCTTCACCCCAGCTATCATGCGTAAATGGCGTACCGATCTTCTGCAGATTTCCGGTTAACCCATTTTCCTGATTGAGCAGCATGGTTTTCAACCAGCCCTCAGGTTGTATATCCACTAGTCTTACAGCAGAAAATTTACTCGCATTGGTCTGCGCACTCACCAGCGTGCTCAAAAACAACAAGGATAAGATCAGTGCCTTTTTCATAATTAACGATCCATTTCCAATGATCGGAAGCCTTCGCTCCGGTCAGTCGTCCTTCTCTTCCTTCGGAGCCTTGCCCGTCCACTTACTGCCGGTGCAATCTTTCCACCAGGCCAGCCACGCGGCATCCATTTGCTCGACCAATTCGGGCTTCTCAGCCGCCAGATCGTGCATCTCCGTGCGAATCAACAGCCAAGTCCTGCTCCGGGCTTTACCGCAAGGTATACGAGGCACTTAACGGCGTGTTTTTCGATGACGCGCCGACCCGGATCGTAAACTCGCCCGGCTCGGCCTTCCAAGCCTTGGAAGCCTCATCCCAAAAGGAAAAATCGGCTCGGGTAAGTCGCATGGAAACGGTTTTTGCTTCTCCCGGTTTCAGATTCACTTTTTGGAATCCCTTCAGCTCTTTGACCGGACGATCCACGCTGGCCTGCACATCTTGAACATAGAGCTGGACCACCTCGGCCCCTTCCACGCTGCCGGTATTCTCCACCCGAACAGAAACGATCACGGGATCCGTCCCGGACAGCTTCATGTCGCTATATTTAAAGGTCGTATAGGAAAGTCCGAAGCCGAAGGGGAACAGCGGCTCAATCTCCTTCTTTTCATACCAGCGGTATCCAACATAAATGCCTTCATTATAGATGACCTGCGGGCCCGACAGCTCCTTGCCATTATTTTTGTTTCCTTCCACAGACATGTAGTCTTTGCCGGGTGAGTCTGCGAATTCCTTCTCGATAGTGATCGGCAGTTTGCCGGACGGATTGACCTTGCCAGTCAGGATGTCCGCGATCGCGTCGCCGCCGTACTGCCCGCCATACCATGCATAAAGAACCGCGCCGGCCTTGTCGATCCAGTCGGTCATGCGCATGCCGCCGCCCACCTGCATGATCACCACGGTGCGCGGATTGTTTTCGACACAGCGTTTGACCAGCTCTTCCTGTTTTTCGTCGAGGGTAAACGGACGGTCTTTTGATTCTGAATCTGCAATCGCCACGTTGACGATCACCAGATCGGCATTTTTGCACTGCTCTGCGGTCGCGTCTGGAATGTGCTGAACGCGATCGCCCAGCACCCGCTTCAGACCGTCCAGCAAGCTGACATGATCATACCCCGCGACCTTGCTCGATCCTTTACCGGATACATATTGATCTGCGGAATCCCCCGTCACGACGATGTTTTTCGCGTTGTCTGTAATGGGCAGTAAATGATCATTTTTCAGGAGCACCATCGACTCGGCGGCGGTCTTCCGTGCGATTTGTTCATGCGCGGGAAAGTTGCTTAGGAATTTAGAGTCTGTGATCGGGTGGTCGTACAATCCGAACCGGAAGGCCGCCGTGAGAATATGGCTGACCTTTCCGTTGATCTGAGCCGCCGTGATCCGGCCGCTCTTTAACAGCTCCATTTCATCGGCGCTCAGATCTCCGCCAGGCATGATGAGATCCACGCCGTGCGCATAAATTTTTTCCGCATCATACACGGAACGCCAGTCCGACATGATCAGCCCTTTAAAGCCAAGCTGCCCGCGCAACAGGTCGTTGATCACGAATTCGCTTTGCCCGCACCATTCGCCGTTGACCAGATTGTAGCCGGTCATCACGGCGCCGGCGCCAGCATCAACCCCCGCTTTGAAGGCCGGAAGATAGATTTCGTGAAGGGCGCGCTCGCCGACCACAGAGTTGCTCTTTCGGCGGTTGGTCTCCATATTGTTGGCCAGAAAATGTTTGAGCGTGGCCATCGTGCCGGTCGATTGCACTCCTTTTACATAAGGAGCGACGATATGCGCCGCCAGAAACGGATCTTCACCCACGTATTCGAAATTGCGGCCGCATTCCGATATCCGGTAGATATTCATCCCCGGCCCCAGCAACACGGCCGTGCCGTCCGCCCGGCACTCTTCGCCGATGGCCTGTGCGAAAGTATACGCGCTCTCCGGGTTCCAGGTTGCCGCCAACGCAAGGGGCGATGGAAACGCAATCGACTTGCTCAACCCCTCCTTCAGATGTTCCCGGAGATGCAATCCGGCGCTGGCATCCGACATATAGAGCTCAGGAATGCCGAGGCGGCCGATCCCGCCGATATAAAAACTGCCAAAACCCCGAACCAGATGCAGCTTTTCCTCCAGCGTCATCCGTTTTAGAACGTCTTCCGCGCGCCGCTCCGGAGACAATCCGGCGTTCCACATCGGCTCGTTTTTATACTTCTCCTTGGCAGCAGCCAGCGAGAAGTCACCGAGCATCCGTCCGTTCACCTTCACCTCGCAAATTCCGAACCCCCGATTGTCCTCCTGTTCGACACACACAATCTTCAGGTAGCGGGCAGTGACGGGTTCTTTCAGAACGATCGGCTGGACGATCTTGAAGATGTTGATGCTCTTCTTCATCCCCTTCTGATAAACCGAAGCCCAGCTGCTTTTGTCGCTTGAATAAAGGAGATCGTAATCTTTGGGCGAGCGCGAATCGAAATAGATCCATACGTTCGAAATCGACGTTTCTTTTCCAAGGTCAATAATCACCCATGCGTTTGTTTTTTCGTCAGAGATCCATTTAGTCGAAAGATCGCCGTCCACTATGTTTTGCGGAGCGAATTCTGCATTGCCTGTTTCCCCGATGCGGATATGCAACGTTTCACCTGGAGACAGCATGCGAGTGAGCCGGACTCCTTCGAATCCGCTGTCACGTTTTGGGTTGAGCTTCACCAACTCGTATTCGCCGGTTTTAAGACGAGTGCCGTTTACATAGACCGGATAGGATGAAATATCTGTGTTTGTATCGAAATACAGGCGCACGTGCAGGTTGTAATTCTCTTCGGAAACGATGTCGGCGCCCACGGTTGCGGTTCCGTCCTTTATGTAGGTTACCGAAACGTCTTTATGCCCGGGAATATTAAACCGACCGCCCATTCCGTTGACTATACTGAAAGGCTTCAACGAAATCTCGTGCGAGGGCATATTGGCATGAAATCCGAGCTTAAGATTTTGCACCATGTTGAAATAGGTCGACATTCCCCATCCCAGGACGGGCGTCTTTTCCGGGTCGCCATTTACGGTGTATTTCTCAGCGCGTCCGCCATTGAATTGCAGGAATTTATCCACCAGGATCTCGGTCGTCGGAGTCAGGTCATCATAACGACCGAATCCCTCGGCCATCAGAAAAGTAACCGGGCTCCAGGAAGAGGGAAAACTCCATCCGGCTCCGCGGCCGAAAGAGGGGGCGTTGGAGCTGAGCGTAACGGGAGGCAGATTGTAGGGATTAATGAAGTTGGCGAGCAGGTGATCGGCCACCTCTCTATTCCTGGCCGGGTCAAGCGCACCGCTCCATACGAGCCATGACGGAGCCATGCTGTAATAGTCAGTCCGCTTCATCTGGTCGAGGTCGTAATCAAAATAGAACTTTCGCGCGGGATCATAAAAGTATTGATCCATCCGTGCCCGACGGTTGGCGGCTCGTGCCTGCCAGGTCTCAATTTCGGATTGCTGGATCGGGAAACCGTTGCGCTTTAGTATTTCGCCCCACTCAGCCAGTTTTGTTTCATTGAAGTAGAGCACTGCATTCAGATCCACCGGCAAAACGCGGAACCAGTTATCTGTCGGGGTATCCATCCGGGCGCTATTGTCCCATCCGTGTTCCCACGCGGATAGCTGTTGGCGACCTATCTCGGATTTATCTCTGTACGTGTCATTGTCCGTGTCATTATAATTCAACTGCGTGCCTGCGTCCAAACGCGGCCGTGTCCGGTTGGGGTTCAACCAAAACCCATTCATTTCCAAATTGCCATAGTCGTATGCTTTCTTGAGAAACGCCAAATCGCCGTTTACACAATACAGGCTGTTCGCAAGCCAGACAAACAATGGCATTTGCGAGCGCGGATGATCCATATCCCGCTTTTTTTCGCCTTTTGGTATCATGATTCGGTTGTCAATTAACCCGAAGGAATCCAGCTCCCAGCAGAAAAAGGAGAAGGCATCCATTGCCACGGGATATTGATCATTGATGGCCAAGAAAGTCTGGCACATAAAACAGGTGTCCCAATACCAGGTGCCTTGGTAACGCCCTCCGGGAACGGGAAGGCGATGGATATCCAACGGCAGCTCTGGATACCCCGCACGCCATTCAGCAGCCTCTCGGGTGCACGTATATATGTTTGTGCGGGCAAATTCGAATTTATCAATGATGCCCTTATCAAGCCCCCAAACCTCCGGTTGATGCCCGTTCATCGTGCCGGCAGCAAAGGGGCTTGCGAGGCCCCCCGGTTTCTGCGGATCGAATTCTGCGCCGACGGTTTTCGACGCCTCCACCGATGGTTGGACTGCCGCACAGGCCCCAGCCGAATTCTTTTTCATGCTTTTGCAACCGGTGAGAGAGGCGAGTGCCAGCACCACACAAATACCTGCAGCTACCAACCCGATGATCCCGATCCGTCTTTTCACATCTGTTTTCATTTTATAGCTTTCTGACTGCCGCCTTTGGAGCCGGCCCGCGCGATCTCTCCACCAGGCCCTTCCGGCGGCCACACACCCAGAAAATATCGCCGGTTCAAACTCGTGGCATTTACTGGAATCCGATTTTGATGCGGTGGACTTCAGCGTGATTGAAGTTTATTGCATAAAACATCAAAAGAGTCTGTTCCTTTATATTGCAAAATCTTCGAGTGACGTCCATTTAACCGAATATTCCCTGAAGGGTCAAAGTCTGGAAACGAGTAATCTTTGGGTTGATCGCCCCAATTAAAAATCCCAAGGGAAATCTTATTTCCGCTTCGGGAAAGGAGTAATTCGGCGGCATCTGTCTTTTCTGAAGCATGTTGCCACAAATCAAGAGGCACTGTCTCATCCACTTTGGGTGCTTGAAGGGTTTCTGCCACGATCGCTTTACGTTCGGGTCTAAGAATCGGCAGCTTGTCACTATTTAGACGGACATTTCCAAACAGGCTCACAAAATCCGCCCACATTTTGGCTTCATTTTCAGTCAATGTCCCTCCGGATTTTCTATCTTCTTGACTGACCGTAGCATCTTCGTCGGCCGCCGCTCGGGCGACAATATAATCAGAATCGAGATTAAAGACCGATTTCAGGTAGAAGTTTGCTGCGTTTGCCTGCATGCGTTCACCGAAGGACTCAAAAAGAGGGTTAATGTCATTCCCTGTTCGCATGGCATCCACAAAACCAATCGCAGGACCAAACGCCGCCGTGCATCCCAAGAAGTAGTTGTCTAGACCGATGGCCTGACGCATGGTCTGCATCCCTAGACGAAAGCGTTCGACGCTTGTGATCGTAGGATCATAAGCCTTGGCTTTTGCCACGTTCTTATTGAAATCCGCCAAGCCGGTAGCCATAAAATCGATCTTGAAATAGGTAACCCCCCATTCTTCCTTCATCACGCGAATACATTCAGCAATATACGCGCGAGCGCCTGGGTGGGAGTAGTCGAAGTAAGTAAAGTCCAACCTGTGATCCGGGAACTCTTTCGAACTCACCAGTAGCTTGCCCTCTTTATCGTGTAAGAAATATTCCGGATGGGATTTACAAATTTCTGATTTGGCGTCGCCTCGGAATCCGTCGAAGTGTAAGCCGAATGTTTTGCCTTCCGCTTTGATTTTGGCGCCAAGGGCTTTTAGCCCGCCGGGAATTTTATCGTGAACCAAGGTATAATCACCACGCTCCGGCCACCATCCGCCATCAATCTGGATAATGTTCGCCTTTAATGGCAGTTGATTTAACGCGGCCATGTTCTGATGAACATCATCGGCGGTAAAAACGCGCCCATAATAATCCCATGTAGCCCAGCCGTTAAAGGTGACGTCCTTCAGCTTTCCTATCCCGTTTTCTTTGGCAATCGCTTCACCCAACTGCTTGAGTTGCGCAACCCAATTTTTCGCTCGACCTAAAACAATCTGCTCATAATCGATTTTTTGCCCGGGAAGAAGTTGTTTATTTTCGCCATCTGACCAGATGACATAAGCCCCCTGTTCATAAGTTATTTTGGGTAAAAAAATCCTCCAGGAAAGACTCCCCGCCAAAAGATAATCGTCTTCCTTCAGTTTGATCATCGCGTACAACTGACTAACGCTGCGCTTATCCAGTTGAGACAGACGCTGGCGGACCACCGTATTGCGCCACATATCGCTGCCTCCAAAGAGGATCTCCGTGTCGGACGTCGTTTTTTCAATCAACGGAATTTTCACGGTTATTTTCTCTATGGAGAGAGGCTGATCGCCCGGATTTGCCAAGGTGATCTTCAGATGACAAAATCCATCCGGCTGTGCTTCCACCTGTTGTGTGGTCGTCACGGGATGACTAGCCTTCACATCAACGCTGATATCTGGCCACGATGAACCCTGCAACTGGATCCAAATCTGGCCACGATGAACCCTGCAACTGGATCCAAATGCTGTCAGTAATAGGAGCGCTAATAATGTTAGTGATCTATGCACAAGTTCTCCTTTAGGGATCTAGTGTCGAGGCTTTCAAAGACGTCGCTTTCCGCCATCCAGCCTGCCACTGCTCGGTCAACTGCTTGACCAGCTCGGGAGATTGCCCGGCTATGTTCGTATTTTCGTCGGGATCGTTCAGATGATCGTAGACCTCTACGGCCAAGGGTTTGCCTGGCTTGCGGTCATCACACCAATAGGTGAAGCGGTAGCGATCGGTGCGCATCGAGTAGCCGGTCACATATTGGTTGTATTTCTCCGGGCTGTAGTCGTCGGGATCCATCGCTTGAATCTTCTTATGCACACGCTCCATCAATGGCTGAAAAACCTTGGACATTCCGGCATCGAGCGGGAGTCCGGCCCATTCGCGAAGGGCGGGGCTTGGCGATTGGGTAAAGGCGGCGATCTTCCACGTCTTGGACGGGTCGTTTAATAACGGCACGGCACTCAAACCCTCCAGGTGGGGCGGGAGTGACAGATTGGCCAGCTCGCACAAGGTGGGATAGACATCCACAAACTCGACGAGGCCGTTCGCTGACTTGCCGTTACCGGCGCGACCGGGCGCGGAGACGATCAGCGGGGAGCGAGCGCAGACCTCGAACGTGGTGGCCTTACCCCAGGCGCCATGATCGCCCAACTGCCAGCCATGATCGCCCCACAACACAACGATGGTATTTTCGGCGAGGCCGTTGGCTTCCAATTCGGCCAGGACGCGGCCCACCTGAGCGTCAATATAACTTACACAGGCCAGGTAACCATGCAGCAGGTGCCGCGACTCGGCCTCCGAAATGGGGCCATCCTTGGGCATGTCTGAGCGCGCCCGCAATTCGATCGATGAGGACAGCCCGATGGGAGGCGCATCTTTCGGCGCATCCGGGTTCTTGGCCAGCACGAGTTCGGCCGGATCATATAGGTCCCAGTATTTTTTCGGCGCGATGAACGAAAGGTGCGGTTTCGCAAAACCCACGGCGAGAAAGAACTGTTTATCCTTGGAGTTGCGGATCGCGGCGATCGCTGTATCCGCAGTAACCCCGTCCTTGTAGGCCTGGTCCGGCACATCGGCGCACTCCGTCGCCGGCCCCATGCCTGCTCCGCTATCTTCCTTTTTCGAGCCCGCCTCCCCTTTTCCCAAAGCCTTGCGGTTTTCCGGCAGTTGATAGCCGTTAACCGGGTTCACCGGGTAGGGTTGCCCCAGCGTTGTCGACCGTAGTTTCTCTGACCAGGAGGGATCGTCATCCAAGCCGCCGTGGAAGATCTTCCCGATGGTCATGGTGTAATAACCGTTATTCTTGAAATGCTGAGGCAGCGTGATCACGTCCGGGTTTTTCTCCCGGAAATGGGTTTTGTTGTGAAACACTCCCGTCGAAGCCGGACGCAGGCCCGTGAGCAGACTGGCGCGGGTAGGGTTGCAGAGAGGTTGCTGGCAATAGGCGCGGGTAAAAACCACCCCCTGTTTCGCCAACCGGTCGATGTTGGGCGTCTTGGCCTGCGTCACACCGTAGCAGCCGAGTTCCGGCCGCAGATCATCCACGGCGATAAACAGCACGTTGGGGCGCGAGGAGGATGGAGCGGCCGCCAGCAGCGCCGAACCCGCGGCGTCAAAAACAAGAGCCCCTATGACTCCCCATTTTGAAGCGATACGGCGACTTCCAAAAGAGGTAAGATGTGTTTTCATAAGCCCTTCTAGTTTTTCAAGACCACCGGCAACCAAACGCTCATGGCGGAGCGCCCGCGGTTTGCCCACGCGTAATACGGAATCAGAGTCAAATCAAAGGGCTGGGAGGACTCCAGGCTCAACGGCCGGTAGAGCGGCGGCGTGCGCGGTTCGGCGCGGTGCAGCGCGGGGCCGCGGAGCAACACCGTCTTGCCGGCCAGCGGCGACTCCACCCCGGCCAGGCCCACGACCGGCTTAAAGGTGCTCGTGGACGGCACCAAAACCGACGGCACGTCTACGCCGGGCGGCAGGTCGGGCGACTCCACGCAATACAAAACCGGCCCGCGCATCACCGCGACTTGATTGCGCGTCTCCTCCACGCGCGGATCGGCGGCGACCAGCGTCGACTCCATGGGCAGCGAGAGCGTGATGGTGTCGCCGGTCCGCCAGGTTTGCGCGAACGTGACGTAGCCGTGTTCACTCTTGGCATCCGTGACCGGCTTGCCGTTAATGGCAAACGCTGCTTTATCGGCCCAGCCGGGCACACGCAGCCGGAGCAACACGGACTTGGCGGGCGCCTGGCGAATCACAAACTTCACCTCACCGCTCCACGGGTAATCCGTCACCTGCTCGAGGGCAAACGCCTCACCGGACAGGAGCTGGCAGTTGAGCTTGTTGCCGCCATAATGATGCACCCAAAGGCCGGCCTCATCGAGACTGTAGAAATATGCGCTGAGTTCCGCCATCGTGCGCAGGAGATTGGAGGGACAGCAAATCTGTTTACGGCCCGGCAATTGGCGCGTGGCCATATCGGTGCCGCCCTTGGGTTTATAATTTTCATCGTAACGCCGGATGACGGTGCGATAAAACCAGCTCTTCCCTTCGAGCCCGATGCACGGGATGAAACCGTTGAACATCTCCCGCTCCATGATATCGGCGAATTGCCCGTCCGGATGATCGACGAGCATGCGATAACCCCACATAAAAGCGCCGATCTGGCCGCAGGTTTCGTTGTAACAGGAACCATTGGGCAACTGATACGGAGCGCCAGCGGCCTCGTTCACGAAGTCTTTGCTGGCCGAAACACCACTAGGAATGGCACTCACGCCCCCGTGAATGAACATCTTGCGCTCGGTCATATCAGTCCACAAGCGGTCAAGCGCACTCTGCAACTCGTCCTCGCCGCTCTCGGCGACCAAATCAGCAGCCCCTGTGTAGAGATAGGTGAAAAAGACGTTATGCCCGACAATTTCGCTCGATTTCCGCACAGGCACCCGATCCTGAATGACATCAGTCCCCTCCATGCCAGTTTGATATTCGTCCCTGGACCGCTTTTTCGGGTTCTCTCCCCGGCGGTCGACGATGAGTTGGGCGCATTGGAGATACTTCTGCTCCCCGGTGAGCCGGTAAAGCTCCACAAGCCCCATGATCGCCGATGGATTATGGGCGAGATACGGCTTCACCGTGACGCCAAGGTTGGCGCAAAGGAAGTCACCCGCGCGTTTCGCGATATTCAACAAGTCATCCTTGCCGGTCATGCGATAGTGAATGACACCCGCCGTGAGCAGGTGGCCCATGTTGTAAACCTCGTGGTCTTTCGCGTCCTGAAAACGCGGTTTCCCTGTCACTAGCGGCATCGTTGAGAGGTAGCCATCGGGTTGCTGGGCGGCCGCGATCAGCGCGATGCCCTCGTTCATGCGCCGCTCGACCTCGGGATCTCGGGTCACGCGCCAGACACAGGCGGCAGCTTCGATCCATTTATACAGCCACTCGTCCTGCCACATCGTGCCCACATATTTTCCGCTGCCAGGCTTGGCTGCGAAACGGAAGTTGTCGAGCACGTGGCCGGCGTCGGGGTCGGCGAGCAGCCGCCAGGATTCGTCGAGCGTCACGTCGCACACTTGTTTGAATCGGTCGGCCCAGAAGCCGTCGGTCCATTGCACGGCATCGAACGGCACCGGGCGGAGCTGCGCATGCGGACTGTGACGATGATCGACAATATAGTCGGCAGCAGGCAGGTCGTTGGTTGCGTGCGCGGCTTGCGCAGCGAGCAAGAGCGAGACGATGGTAATGATTGTTTTTGGATGATTCATGTCGGTTTCCTTTTATACTAACCTTAGCCCTTGTTCTCCTTGCCGGCCTTTGCCGCTTTAGGTGGCATCGGCGCTTTGTCGGAAAAGTCTACAACGTTGCCTTCGCCACGCCTATATGGGTAATGACAATTGTTCTACGTTTTTTGACACATCCCTGTTTGCTGCGTCCGGGAAATTGGATATACTTATTTAAATAAACTTGAAGCGGCGGCTTTCTTGCCGGTCATTGGCTTTTTGACCTGCCTGAATGCTGGAAAGCGTTTCCAGAGGAGTGGTCGCCTGCGGGCGGTATTCTCCAACTGGCGCTGGAGACAACCGATCCCGCTGCGTTTAATGAATGGGCCGCACGTCTGCTTATGAAGGAAACAGATTTAGTAAAACATTCGTTGGGCATCATGGTTGCCTTGCGGGATGCCCTGAAGGAAACAGTGGGCTTGGCCGTGCTGCTCGAGCAGGAAGCCTGCGGCATGGTCATCGCCCAGGTGCGCGGCGTTTCCGACATCAGTTTCAGCATCCGGCTGAATCACCGTTTTCCCCTGCATACTACGGCACCCGGCAAAGCCATTGTCGCCCACCTCCCGCCGCAGCGGCGCAAGGCGCTGCTGGATCGCATGCCGTTCCCCCCGCACACGGCCCACACGATCACCACGCGCGAGTATTTCGAACGGGATCTGCGCCAGATTCGACGCCTGGGGTACTCCACCGATGTAGAGGAGCAAACCGACGGTTGTCATTGCGTGGCTGCGCCGATCATCGCGCCCTGTCTCGCCAGCCCGGCGGCCATCTGGGTCACCGGCCTGCCCACGACTCTCCCTGCCGAGGATTTTCCGGCAATCGGCGCAGTGGTCATGCGGCATGCACAAATGGTCGAGGCCCGCTTGACCGGCCGGGCACGGAAGGCCTGGCCCACGCACATCGAAGCGATCATCGGACAGGCGCGCGACTTTCTGGACGAACATACCCACACTGCGGTGGACATGGAGGAACTGGCCCACAACCTCCATGTGGGATACTCATGGTTTCGACGCATGTTCAAGCAACAGACCGGCGAAAGCCCGAACCACTACCACCTCAGCCGGCGGATTGAAGAGGCCCGCCGCTTGCTGGTGGACACCGATCTATCCGTCAAACAGATCGCTGAGCGCCAGGGTTACGACTCACAAAATTACTTCTCCGAGATTTTCAAAAAGAAGACGGGGTTGTCGCCGGAAGACTTTCGCAAGCTCAAGATACAGGACTGAACAACTGCCGGGAGCAGTTACTTGTTCTTCTTGCCTTTCTTCTTACCATCGTCCCCCGTCCCGTATCCGTTATCCAACGGATCTTCTTTATCGCTATACGCCTTGGTTTGCTTGGCAAAATACTCGGGACGAGGCCCTTCGAATTGTTTGAGTGCCGCCTGAAGTTTTAACTTGGCCTCTTTCGCCTCGTCCGTGAGCGCGGTGAGCGGCTTCTTCTCCCAGTCATCCTTCTGCACGTCATAGAAGCGGCCGTCGGTGTAGAGCTTGTAGCGGGCGTCGTGCGCGAACTCGGATGACGCCGTGGCGCCGCCGCCCGGGTTGTACCAGGCGTAGAGCCACTCGCGCGGAACACCTGTCTCGCCCCGCAGTTGCGGCAGGAAACTGCGGCCATCGATTTTCAATTCCGCCGGAACCGTTACGCCCGCGGCCTCGCAAATCGTCGGCAGCACATCCACAGCACCAATCAGGTCTTGATAAACCTTGCCGCTCGCGAAGACGCCGGGCCAGTTTCCGATGCAGGGAACATGCGTCCCCCATTCAGTGCTCGTGCCTTTACCTCCTTGCACCTCGCGTCCTTTGAACTTTGCGGGCATGCCCTTGGCGGTGCCGTTGTCGCCGAGGATGAGCACCAACGTGTTGTCGCGCAGTTTCAACTCATCCAGTTTGGCGATGAGCTTGCCGATGAGTTTGTCCGTGTAGGCGGTCATGTCGGGGAAGTGGCCCGGTTTTTCCTTTCCCGACTTGGCCTCGAGGTAATCCGGGCTGTCGGGCGTGGCGTCAAACGGCGCATGCGTGAGCATCATCGGATAATAGACAAAGAACGGGACATCCTTCTTGCGCTGGATGAAATCGAGCACGTAGTCGCTGACGATATCCGGGCCATATTCGTTGTTGGAATATGTAAATGGTTTGCCGTTAATGGCCAGCTGGGGGTCTTTATAGCGGGGACCCTTTCCGAAGAGATGCCAGAGTGCGTATTCGTCGAAGCCGAAATGCGCAGGCCCTTCGTAGCCATTGCCCAACTGCCATTTACCCGCGACGCACGTTGCGTAGCCGGCATCCTTCAGCAAATTGCCAAACGTCTTCTGCGACGGATCCATAAAACCAAAGTTCGCGTAGTTGCGCCGATTGCTCAGACCGGTCATCAATTCCACCCGTGTCGGCGTGCAGAGCGGCTGCACGTGGCATTGCTCGAAGCGCACACCCGTTGCGGCGAGCCGATCCATCACGGGTGTTTTGTAACTCTCACCGCCATTGGCCGTGACGTTCTCGTAGCCGAAGTCATCAATCAGGACAAACACGATGTTGGGTTTGGCGGCGGGCTTCGGTGCCTCGGCGGCAGACAGCGCGACCGGCAGCGCCAGCGGCAGCATGGAAAAGATCCGTTTTTTCATGTTGTTCATAGGCCGCAGTCTCCGGTGAATTAATTTCTTGGTGTTTTCATAATCGCCCGCTTACTCAAAGTTTGAATGCTGTCGACGAGTCATTCATCAGTCATCCTTCTCCACCTTTGGAGCCTTGCCTGTCCAAGCACTGCCGGTGCAATCTTTCCACCAGGCCAGCCATGCGGCATCCATTTGTTCGACCAAATCGGGTTTCTCCGCCGTCAGGTTGTGCATCTCCGTGCGATCCGCGGCCAAGTCGTAAAGCTCCCAGGCCGGACTGTTGCGGACGAGTTTCCACTGCCCGTCGCGTATCGCGGAGCCTTTGCCGAACTGAAAAAACAGCGGTTTGGAGCGGCCAATCGTCTGGCCTTTAAATGCAGGCAGCAGGCTCACACCATCCATCGCCGGGATTTCGGGCTGCTTCGATGCGCCGGGATATGTTGCCCCGGTAAGGTCGAGCAACGTGGGCATGATATCGATCAAGTGGGCCGGCTCGCGGTTATACCCGCTCTGCGGCTTGATGCCCGCCGGCCAGTGTGCCACCAGCGGCGTGCACACCCCGCCCTCGAAACTGTCTTGCTTCCATTTTCGCAAGGGCGTGTTGCCCACCGACGCCCAACTGGGACCATAGTTGATGAAGGTTGCCACGCTGCCCATCGGGGCGTTGGGGTCGATGTTGTCCCAATCCGCAGGGGTTTCCGCGCAAGCGCCGTTGTCAGAGAGAAACAGAATGAGGGTGTTGTTGAGCTTGCCCTGCTCCTCCAGTTTCTTGAGCAGCCGTCCGATGTTCTGGTCCATCCTATCAACCATCGCGGCATAGACTTCCATCTTCATCGCCTCCTGCTTGCGCTCCTCCGGCGAAAGGGCATCCCATTTCTTCGCCGACTTCTTCTCATACTCCATGGGCGGTAGCGGCGACGTTTTTGGATCAACCAATCCCAGATTGATCTGGCGCTCATAGCGCGCCTTGCGGATCGCGTTATAGCCGCCATCATAAACGCCCTTGTATTTGGCGATATCTTCCGGCCACGCCTGTAAAGGATAGTGGGGAGCCGTGTAGGCCATGTAGAGCAGGAACGGCTGGCCCTCTTTCTCATATTCATCCAGCCATTGCAGCGCGCGGTCGGTGAAAGCATCGGTGTCGTAGAAGTTGGGATCTTGCGGAATGAAGTCATCCACCTCCTTGCCATCGAGCGCCCAGCGGTTGCCGTTGTCTTTGTGCGTCGGAGTGGGTTGTCCGGGGATGGCGGCACTGCCCGGATTGAAATGATTCTCGCAGCCGCCGATCATTCCATAGTAGCGGTCGAAACCCCGCGTCACCGGATTAAATTTCGCGTGTTGTTTGCCCGACCAGAAGGTATGGTAACCGGCCGGCCGCAGCACTTCCCCTAAGGTCGCAGTTTTCGAAAAACCTGCATCCGTCCGTTGAAAATAAACACCGGTCAGCAAACAGGCGCGCGTGGGAAAACACTTGGCCGTGTTATACATTTGGGAAAACTTCATTCCGTTGGCGGCCAGCCGGTCGATATTCGGCGTGTGGATCTCACTGCCGAAACATCCGATGTCCGAATAGCCCATGTCATCCGCCAGAATGATCAGGATGTTGGGTTTCTCGGCGGACTTAGGCAGATCGGCGGCAGACAGCGCAACCGGCAGAGCCAGCGGCAGAATGGAAAAGATCCGTTTTTTCAGGTTGTTCATAGTTCGCTGCCTCCTATTAAAATCCGTCGTCCAACGCTTCTCTAGATTTTGCACGCAGATAGTATCGCAGATTCAGCTCAACCGAACATGGATAAAACGATCATTCTCCATGCCGTTTTCGAACATTGGAACCTCAGCCCTTAAACACGCTGGGCGGGAAATCCGGCCTTTACTGCATTTCTGGCGCGGCGCGACCTCATCACCAACCGGATAAAAAATCCAGAGGTGTCTCTGAATGTTTCCGATCCGTCTGTATCCCACTTGGAGACAAAAAACCCGCCCGAAACATCCGGGCGGGTTTTCGTCATTCACAGGACTGTTACTGCATCCGGACCTTGATCTGATAATGGTTCACTCTGGGGTCGGGAGTTGCGTTGGTGTAGCTGCTTTGCGTCCACGGAATGTTGGTTTCCAAGGGTTGGAAACCTTTCATCAGGTTCGTTGACCAGTAGACCGAATAGACTCGTCCGGAAACCGGGCTCCAGGTGACGGTGTTGCGGGTGGTTTGAACCGCCTTGAGGACGGAGGTGGCATTGTTTGGAACCGT
>JBAXDG010000019.1:0-24607 GCA_037141075.1 Kiritimatiellales bacterium | reverse complement strand
AGCCGCGTGCCCGCAAGTGCCGATGCATGCGACTTGAAGCGGAGTTTAAAATACCTGATACTCGGAGAAACCAGAACGGAGACCGCCGCATGTCCACGCTTGAAGTCCGTATTGAAGAACCGGTGACGTTTGTCATTTCCGGCGCGTCGGGCGACCTGACCCGCCGCAAATTGATTCCCGCGCTCTACACGCTTTTTAAAGAAGGCGCGCTGGCTGGGGACTTCGCAATTGTCGGCTTCGCGCGGCGCGACTATGACAACCAGAGCTTTTGTAAACTGATGGGGGAAGCTCTACGCAAACACAGCCGCACGGCTGCGGACGAAGAGTCGCTCAAAGCATTCTGTTCGCACCTGAGCTATTACCGCGGCGACCTGTCTGATCCGGCGGCCTACGCCGGTCTCAAAGAAAAATTCGACGACGGCACCCTGCCCCAAAACCGGCTTTTCTATCTCTCGATCACGTCCGATCTGATTGAGCCCACCGTGACCGGCCTCCGGAACTCCGGACTGATTACGCCGCCGGATTCCAAACCCTGGACGCGGGTCGTGGTGGAAAAACCGTTCGGACGCAACCTGCAAAGCGCCAAAGCGCTGAACCGGATGCTGCTCAGCCATCTCGACGAAACGCAGATTTACCGGATTGACCACTACCTCGGCAAAGAAACGGTTCAGAACATCCTTTCGTTCCGCTTCGCCAACGCCATTTTTGAGCCGGTCTTCAACCGCTCGTACGTGGATCACATCCAGATCACCGCCGCCGAAACCGTCGGCATGGAAAGCGGGCGCGGCGCGTTTTATGACCAGACCGGCGCCCTGCGCGACATGGTGGTCAACCATCTCTTCCAACTGCTCTGTCTAGTGACGATGGAGCCGCCGGACGGGCTGGATGCGCGTTCCATCCGCAACGAAAAAATGAAAATCCTGCACGTACTGAAATTGGCGAACGCCACCAAACACCATCCGGCGGTCTGCTTCGGACAATACAGCGGCGATAAGAAAACCACGGCCTTCCGCGCGGAAGAGCGCGTCAGTCCGCAGTCTAAAACCGAAACCTTCGCCGCGTTGCGGATGGAAATCAGCAACTGGCGCTGGGCTGGCGTACCGATCTATCTGCGCACCGGCAAGCGGCTGGCGAAAAAAACGACGGAGATTGCCATTCAGTTTAAAGCGCCGCCGCTTTCGCTCTTCCAGCATGTCGCCTGCCAGGGCGATGTGTGCGATCTGGCCGGCGTAAAACCCAACGTGCTGATCTTCCGCATTCAGCCGGACGAGGGCATCTTCCTGCAGGTCTCGGCCAAACGCCCCAGCATGCAGATGGTGGTCGAAAGCGTGAACATGGACTTTTCCTATTCCGGCAAATGGGACAAAGCGCTGCCGGAAGCCTACGAACGCTTACTGCTCGACGCGATGCGCGGCGACTCCACCCTCTTCACCCGCTCCGACGAAGTTGAAGCCGAGTGGGAGGTGATGGAAGCCGTCCTCGCCGGCGCGGCGGAGAAAGAACCGTTCGCCTACGCGCCCGGCTCATGGGGCCCGGCGGAGGCGGATGCGATCCTGTTTTCCAATGTCTGGAGAAATGGATGAGCGCAAAACTGATTTATGTAACCGCGCCGTCGCGCAAAGAGGCGGAGAAGATTGCTGAAGCGGTCGTGACGGAACGACTGGCGGCCTGCGCCAATATTCTCGACGGCGTCACCTCCATCTTCCACTGGGAAGGAAAGCTCTGCCGAGAGAATGAAGCTCTGCTGATTCTGAAGACGACAGAAGAAAAGGCGACCGCGCTGACGGCGCGGATTAAAGAACTCCATTCCTACGAATGTCCCTGCGTTGTTGTTCTGCCGATCGAAGGCGGGAATCCGGCGTTTCTGGAATGGCTCCATTTGGAGTGCGGAGCTTCTTGGGTGAAATGACTTTGAGCAGAATTATTTCGCGCAAAGCCGCAAAGAAGGTTCCGAAGGCTGGAAAAGAGATTGGCCGCCCGGCCAAGACTACAGCGCGACAGGTGGACAGCCGTCCCCACCAAAAAATCTTCCGCCCCTCCTGCCCGCAGTGCTACAGCGTTGCAGGCGGGTGGAATCTTTCCATCTCTGCGCCTTTGCGGCTTTGCGCGAAACTTTTCCGATTCCCTCCAAGGCAGGGAGGGCTCTGCGTTTGAGAAAAACCAAATATCATGCGTTGAAGCCGGGGCGCGGCGGAATGGGTTTTGTTTGTGCTTCCTGCACCAGCCGGTTCCCTTCATCAATCTGTTCGGGCGGCATTTCTTTCATGATAATGGATTTCCACTCTGCCGCCTTTTTATATCCCTGCGCCGCAGACCTCGCGAGCCACGCATACGCGGTTTCAATATCCTTTGGAACCCCTTCGCCCGAACTATACGCACGGCCCAGATAGTACTGGGCCTGGGCATTTCCCTGTCTGGCGGCCAGGATAAACCACCGCATCGATTCTCTGATATTAGGAGAGATCTCGTCGCCTTCGTGATAGCAAAGCCCCAGCTCAGATTGCGCGGCGGCATTTCCCTTTTCCGCCAGACGGAGAAGCTTCTCCGCCCGCGTCGGAACCTTGCCGGTCGCCACCCACCTTAAACTATCTATGAAATTCATACGCCTCCTTCTGTCGCGGAGTCCCTTACTTTCTGGGCGGAAGCTCGACGATAGTGAGCCAGAAGTTTTCGACGATTTTAATCACTTCGACAAAACGGTTGAGGTCGATCGGCTTGCGGATGTAGCAGTTGGCGTACATCTGGTAGGCCTTGGCGACATCGTCGTCGGCGTCAGAGGTGGTGAGAATCACGACCGGAATGGCACGCAGCGTCTCATCGGTTTTGATTTCCGCCAGCACTTCGCGTCCGTCTTTTTTCGGCATATTCAGGTCGAGAAGAATCAGGTCGGGCCGGGGCGCATCTCGAAACCCATTCATCTTGCGGAGGAATTTCATGGCCTCGACGCCGTCTTTGGCCACATGCAGTTTGTTGCAGATTTTATTCTCGGCGAGCGCCTCCTGCGTGAGGCGGACATCTCCGGGGTTGTCTTCAACCAGTAATATTTCAATCGCTCTATATGCAGCCATGGTTATTTTCCTCCTTCTTTAAGCAGTGTGAACCAGAATGAACTTCCCTTCCCAAACTCGGATTCCACACCGGCCTCTCCTCCGTGTCTCTCAACAACCCGCCGACAAACCGCCAGTCCGATGCCGGTGCCGGGATACTCCGACTGGTTGTGCAGGCGCTGGAAAATTTTAAAGATTTTGCCCTGATATTCCGGCGCGATGCCAATGCCGTTGTCACGCACCGTGATTTTCCAATACCTGGAAAACTCGTCGGCGGCAATGTGGATTTCGGGATCTTTTCCTCCGCGGAATTTGAGCGCATTGCCGATGAGATTCTGGAAAACGGTGCCGAGTTGCAGGGCATCGCCGAAAACGTGCGGAAGCGGATCTGCGGTGATCCGCGCACCGGCTGCAAGAACAGGCTTCTCCAGATCGCGCAGAACCTGTTTAAGAAGCGCCCCCAGATTCACCTCTCCGAACGGCTTCTTGCGGGACTGCACCCGGGAATATTCCAGCAGGGAGTCAATCAACTGCTGCATGCGCACCGCGCCGCTCACGGCAAAGCCGATAAAGTCGCGGGCGTTCTGATCAAGCTTGTCTTTATAGCGTCGCTCCAGAAGCTGCATATAGTTGGCCACCATGCGCAGCGGCTCTTGCAGGTCGTGCGAGGCCACATAGGCGAACTGTTCCAGATCCTGATTGGACGTCCGCAGATCCTTCATCGTCGCGATCAAACGATCCTCCGCCAGTTTGCGGTCAGTAATGTCAATGCAGGTGCCCACCCATTCCTTGCACGATCCATCCTCATTTAGAAGTGGAATGCCCCGCACCATAAAATTCCGATACACCCCGTCGGCACGTCGGATGCGGTATTCGGTTGCATAATAACATTTTTGATCGGCGGCGTTGCTCCAGGCTTTCCGTGCGGATTCGCGGTCGTCGGGGTGCACGGCAGCCAGCCATTTCCAACCCTTGACTTCTTCCAGACTTTGCCCGCTGTATTGCCGCCACATCGGCATGTCTTCTACTACGCCATCGGGCGGAGTGGACCAGCCGATCTGTCCGGTAGTTTCCAAGGCAAACCGGTAGCGTTCTTCGCTGAGCTTTAACAAATCCTCCGCCTGCTTACGCTGAGTGATGTCGACGCCCATGCCCACCACGCAAGGCTTCCGGTCAAACAGGAACCGCTTCCCCGTAAAGAAATACGGGGTTGTGGTTTTGTTTTTGGACAGAAAACCGGCTTCCACGCTGACTTCGCCGGCCTGAAAAACCCGCTGGATCGCATCCGCGACGTTCTGCCCGTCCGTTTTGCCAAAGAAATGCAGGGGCCTCATCTGGGAAATCTCATCGGCTGAATAACCGGAGACCTCTTCAAAGTGCTTATTCCAACGCAGGAACCGGCCCTGTTCGTCGAACAGATAAAACAGGCCTGGCAGACTATCGAGAACCGCCTGACTGAAGTCCCTTTCCCGGAGGATGATTTCCTCCGCCATCTTGCGGCCGGTAATGTCATGCATCACCGCCACCGCGCCCAGCAGGTTGTGCTCCGCATCAAAAAACGGACAGCCTGAGGCTAAAATAGCGCGGGGCGGCTGACCTTTGGCGACGATCGACATCTCGGCATTGTGGACGGTCTCGCCGCGAAACGCGCGAAGAAGAGGAATGTCTTCGGTAGGCAGCGGCGTGGTTCCATCCGGCCCGTAAAGGTTATAGTGCCGGCCCCATTCTTCAGGCGGCAGACTGAGCGCATCCATGCCGTGCCACTCCCGTGCAACCCGGTTGAACAGCGTCAGCGTTCCTTTGGCGTCACAGGCCACCACGCCTTCGGCAATATTGTCCAGCAGCGCGCGCTGGAAATCCTGTTCCCGGTGAAGGGCTTCCTCCGCCCGCCTGCGCTCGGTGATGTCCTGAATGACACCGAACATCGCGATCACGTCGCCCTCGGCATTGTGACGAAGCTGTCCAAGTCCATGCACCCAGCGCACGACCTTGTCTTTCTGGCGGACGATCCGGTATTCCCTGTCGAACGGATTCTTCTCCATCACGACATGATTAAGAAAGTAGGCCATCATGGCCTTCCGATCATCGGGATGAAGGAGTTGCGACCAGCCCGCGATATTCTTCGGGTAAGAGGAATTAATGCCGAACAGGTTGTCCAGCATTTCCGAACTCGTCCAATCCCCGGCGCGGACGTCGAGGTCATAGTTTCCCAGTCTGGCCACCTCCTGCGCCAGCTTAAGCTTGTGTTCGCTCTCCCGCAGGATTTCCGCCGCATTCGCCCTTTCCTTGTAGAAACTGACGCGCTGATGCCGCCAGATCATACCCACACTGGCCGCCGCGCAGAAAATCAAAGAGCCGACCATGGCGATCGTTTGCCAGAGTCGCGCCCGCATTTCCACGACCACTTCCGCGATATCCCGGCGGGCCACCATGGACCACGGCGAATCCGGAATGGGCTGTGTGTCGGCAATCACCAGCACGCCCCGGTAGTCTATGCCTCTCATAATGCCCTTCTTGCCCATGGCGGCCTGAACTGCGGGCAATTCAACGCGGGTAAACGGTGCGCGCAGGTTCAGCGCGGTGTTCGTCTGAAACCGCAGTTCATTCAGAAAAACCGCTTCGTTACCTTCCCGGCGGACGATCAGTGTTTCCGCCGTCGCGCTGGGTACAGGCCAGCGCTGGAGGAAGGGATAAAGATAGGTGGCCGGATCAATCCGCAGAAGAATCACACCCAGCGGACGGTTTCCGTCCGCTTCGTCGAAAATGGGAACCAGTACCGCCAGATAAATGCGGTGGTCATATTCGTTCCGGTAGAAATCCTGAAACGTCACTTGGCCTGTCCGCAGGACTTCGGATATCTCCCGCACAAAGAAAGAACTGATGGGCGGCAACCCGGCCGGTACGGACAGGCGGGAGACTCCCTGCGTATCCAGCAAACGAATCCGGTCATAGCCGTGATGCACCGGGAATGGACTCAACCAGTCCAGAAGCTGGCGCTGCGCGTCCGCGTCCTCCGGTTGCGCGAGGAAGCGCCGCGCCAAGGCAGAGAAAGAGGGGTTCTTGAAAAAGACGAAGCCATCCGCCATTCGCGCTTCGCGCCACCGCATCAGCTCGCCTGCTTTCAATTCCGTAATGGATGCAAGCTGCCGCTCTGCTTCATTGAAATACTGCCGCTCATGACTCTTGAAGGAAAGATAACCGACCGTGACAATGCCTTCCGCCAGGAGAATAAAGATCAAAAGGAAGAGAAGCGCCGGCTTGGTGCCATCTCCCGGAGCGGCATCCTTACGGAACAAAGCAGACCGTTTCACGGTTTTGACTCCTGAAGCTGCAGGAGCGCTTCATAAAGTTGCTCGGGTTTAAGCGGGCGGTCAATGAATGCGGAAAAACAGTTTTTCACCCACTCATCCGGCGATTCAGTCCAGCTCGAGAAGGCAATCCACGGGACACCGGGCTGAATTTTACGAAATTCAAAAAGCTTTTCCGTGAGCCCCGGCAGGTCGAGATTACACAGCACCGCGTCCGGCGGATCGTCAGAGGTCAGGTTGCCGCTGATTGCGTCTACCGTTTCAGCATAACGGGGCATGACGCCGCAAAGATCCAAAAGACTCTCCGCGGCGTGCATATCGGCCGGATCATCGGTCCAAATGCAAACGCTCCGGCCGCGCCATTTTTCTTGAACTTCGCCAGCCGTCGTCTGACTTTTCGGAACGGTCTGATCGGCAATGTAAAACTTGAAGATCGCGCCCATGCCTTTATGGCTTTGAACCTCAATCATTCCGCCCATCATCTCGACCAGATTTTTTGAAATCGCCAGTCCCAAGCCGGTACCGCCGTGCGAGCGGGTGCTGGAATCGTCGCCCATCTGGAACGGTTTAAAAATCCGCTTCAGGGTGACATCACTCATCCCCTCACCGCTGTCTTCGACCGAAAATTTGATATGACGGCTCCCGGACGGCAAAATCAGGCTGTTCACGACCAGCCGCACAAAGCCCTTCTCTGTGAATTTAAGCGCATTATTCATCAGATTGGTCAGCACCTGTTCCAGACGAACCGGATCGCTGGTGATTTTTTCCGGAACGTTTTCTTCGACGTCCCAGGTGAGCTCAATATTTTTCCTTTTCGCCTGATGAGAAACCATCTCCACGGCGCTGCGAACTGTTTCACGAACATCAAACGCCTCAGGTTTAATTTCGATTTTTCCAAGCTCGATTTTGGCGAAATCCAGAAGGTCCGTCACCAGAGTCAGCATCATCTCCCCGCTGGCACCCATGGTCTTGATATAATCGCGCTGCTCTGCGGTAAGCTCTGAATCCTGGAGGATGTCGGAGAACCCGATAATGGCGTTAAGCGGCGTGCGCAGCTCATGGCTCATGTTGGCCAGAAACCGCGATTTGGCCAGACTGGCCGCCTCGGCGGCATCGCGCGCACGAACAATCGCGACGGCGGCGTTTTTCTGATCCGTGATATCAGAAAAAATGGTGGCGAACTGTCCCGCGCGGGGCGAATAAGCTGAAACCGAAAAGTGCCGGTTGAGCACTTCGGAAAATTCCTCAACGGATTCCGGCCGTCCGGTCAGCGCAACGCGGCCGTACGCCGCAATCCAGCGCTCTTCCGTCTCAGGCATGACCTCTTTGACCGTTCGCCCGATCAGGTCTTTCGCCTTCAGCCCGGTCATTCTTTCAAACGCCGCGTTGACCTCCAGAAAACGGTAATTACATGGGACGCCGTTTTTATCACAGATGATTTCGTGCAAGGCGAAGCCGGACTGCATCGCTTCAAACAACTGGCGGTAACGCAGTTCGCTCGCTCGAATATCCCACTCCGCCTGTTTGCGTATCAGCGCTTCGCCGAGATGCGCGGCGATGGATTCCAGCCGTTCAATCGTGTCGAGACTGAACTGTTTTTTGCGCCGGTCATTAAGCTGAATCAGCCCGGCGATCCTGTCCTTGATGCGAATGGGAATCAGCGCCATGGAGGCATAGCCTTCATGGATACATTTGTTGCGCGGATTAAGCCGGGGATCCTGATCGGACGGAAGGTCGAGAAGCGGAGCCGAATCATTCGTCCAGAAACTTCCACCCTTTGTAAAAAGCGGGTTGGACGGATCGGTCTTGCCGGAAAGAACCAAACCGCAGGTGCCTTCCAGACAGGCGCTGCCGTCTGCACTCCGGCACACCCCGCCGTCCGCATCGCGCTGGACCAGCGTGTTTTCCGTCAGCAGAAAATCGCTGGCGAACCCGTCCTGAACAAAATAGGGAAAATCGTCCCCGTTTTTCAGGCGGATGCCCACGGCATCCAGACCAATCCACTCCTTCAATACCGCCAGAACGCGCCCAATGGATTCCTCCATTTCTCCCGGCTCGTTCAGCACCGCCAGAACTTCCCGCCGGATTCCTTTATACAATTCGGTCTGCCGGATCGCCGTAATATCGCGGGCCAGATGAATGGCGCCGATCATCTTGTCCTTGTCGTAAATCGGCGAAACACTGATATTAAACCAGCCTCCGAGAGTCTCCGAATACATCTCGCGGGTGTGTTCCTTTCCGTCGCGAAGCATGTCCTCGTGCGGGCAGTCCACAGCCGGACAGACTGTGCCGTGAATATATTGAAAACATTTTCTCCCGATCAGTTCCACTGCGGGAAAACCAAGCCCGTCGGCCATGGCTTTATTGACGCGCACGATGTTGTGGTTGGTGTCAAAAATGGCCGCCAGATCGGGCATGGCATCGAAGGTCTTCTCCCACATGGCATAAGCCCGATCAGTGGTTCCGCTGGCAGCTCCTCCTCTATGCAGAAGGCTCAGGATGCTCATGTCATGCTGGCGCTGGGTCAGTTTTTCCAGCTCCTCTCTGGCCTCCACCAGCTGAGTCGCTGCGGTGCGAAGCGCCACCTCGGTCACTTTTCCGGATTTAATCCGGCCGATCGTTTCCACCGTCTGGTCAAATTCCGTGGATTTGTTGAAGAAAAAATCCGCGCCCGCATCCAGACATTTTCGGCGGTATTGCGCGTAAGGATAGTTGGTCATGATAATGACCGTCGTGCCGGGACTTTTCTGTTTAATTTCGCCCAGCGCCTTGATGCCGCCGCCGCCCGGCATACGGATATCCAGCACCGCCACGTCCGGCATAAAGGCGACCACCTGCCGGAGCGCATCCGGCGTATCCACCGCCTCGGCAAGCTGCACGTCCGGCAGGCACGAAAGCCGTTCCATCAGCCGTTTTCGAATCGGCTCCGAATCATCTGCAATAAGTACCTTCATGTGAGCCGCATCCTACCTGAATTTTCCCAATAAAAATATCGGGGCTCGGCTGTTCTTTGTGCAAGGGAAACCCCGACAAAGAAGATTTCAAAGGTTGGAAAATCAATTAACCAATCTATCGGATCATCCCTTCTTGGAAAGCGGGATGGTTCCTTCAATGCGCGTGCCTTTGCCGGGCTCACTTTCGATGCCCAGTTCTCCGCCAAGATTCTCAATGCGTTCCCGCATACCGAGCAACCCGAATGAGGTCGGCTTGTCCTCCGCGCCGGGCTCCATGCCGCGCCCATTGTCGGTGATTGTGACGTTGATCGCCTGTTCATCCGCGACGAGATGGATTTCGACTTTGGAGGCTTGCGCATAGCGCGATACGTTGGTGAGCGCCTCTTGAACCATCCGGAACACCGCGGTCTTGACCTCGTCGGAAAGCGCTTCGTCGTCCACATCGGAGCATATTGTGCATTCCACCAGATTGCGAACCTTCCAGTCTTCCATCAGACCTTCGAGAGCGTTAGACAGATCCAAATCATCCAGCGCACCGGGGCGCAACTGGCGGCAAAGCGCGTGGACGCTTTGAATTCCGTCGAGCAGCAACTTCTGAATGTCGGCCATTTTATTTTTTGCATCGCCGCCGCATTGACAGTCGGCTTGCACCCCGACCAGATCGATTTTAATTGCGGTGAGAATCTGGCCGATGTCGTCGTGCAGTTCGCGCGCGATCCGCTTGCGTTCCTCTTCGCGCACCTCCTGCAAATGCTCGGCCAGCAGGCGGATGCGCTCCTCCGCCTTCCGGCGGCCGGTGATGTCCAGAAAGACCACGATCGCCGCGTTGGTCTTCCCCTGCGAGTCGGTGATGGGCGCCGCGTTGGCAAAAACAATGCGGTCTTCACCGTCCGGGCGCCGGATAATAAATTCGCGCTGGTTTATCTCTCCATACTTGATAGCGCGCGCCAACGGCACCTCATCAAGGGGCAACGGAGTGCCATCAATATTAAAAAGCTTCCAGCTGGCGACATACTCGTCAAGTCCGATACCACTGACCACCTCGTCGTGTGTGCCGCCGCGAATACGTAAGGCGGCCTTGTTCACGTAACGCAGTTTGCCGGACGGGGCGTCGGCAACGGCGATGCCCGCCGGACTGTGATCCATGGCCGCCTGAAGAATCCCCTTGGCGTCCCGCAACTCATCCTCTGCCCGCTTGCGATCCGTGATATCCCAGCAAACGCCGGAGATCTTCAGCTGCTGATCTCCGTCATCGAGGAAAAGCTGTGCGCGGACGGCGATGTGGTGGACACTCCTGTCCGGCCAAATCACGCGATGTTCCATATCATAGGGTGCGTGCTGCTCAGCGGTTTGCGTTAAAGCATCTTTGACTTTTTGCCGATCATCGGGATGCACCACGGCAAGAAAATCCGCTTCCGTTGAGCCGAATGTGACCGGATTAACCCCTAGAAAAGCACAGGTCTGGCGATCATAAGTGCGCTTGTTTGCGACGACGTCCCATTGCCACACCCCCATCTGGGCTGACTGCAAGGCTAAATCGAGCTTCGTCTGACTCGCCCAGAGCAACGCTTCAGATTGTTCGCGCTCGGTAATGTCGTGGAAGCTCCATACGCGGCCAATCACACCGTCACTGATCCTCTGCGGCTGCGAGAAGCGTTCGAAAACTCTGCCATCATGAAAGTGCAATATATCAAAGCTTTTCTCTCCCGGGTTCCGGTACATCTCCCGCACTTTGGCCAGAAACTTTTCCGGTTCGCAAAGCTGTTCAAGAACAAAGCTTATCATGCCCTCATCGCTGCCCGTCGCGGCAATCTCTTCAGGAATCCTCCACATTTCGATAAATTTTTTGTTGTAACGAAGAATCCGCCCCCCTTTGCCGTCCACCACCAGAATTCCGTCGGCCGTCGCATTTAAAGTCGCGTCCAGAAGAGACAGCGACCGATTGAGCTCACCCTCGACCTTCTTGCGTTCGGTGATGTCGGTGAAAGTGATCACCGCGCCGGCCACCTGACCGTTTTCATAGATGGGCGTGCTGTCGTATTCAACAGGAAAACAGGTTCCGTCCTTCCGCCAGAACACCTCGTCGGCTGAATAATGGACATCCCCATCCCGACAGGTGGCGTAAATTTTACACTCTTCCTCGGGATAAGGGGTTCTGTCCGGTTTGGAATGATGCCAAAGGCTGTGGCTCGGCTTGCCGATAAGTTCTTCGGCCGCATAGCCCAGCATTTTTAGCGCGGACGGATTAACGAATCTGTGGTTGCCCTTTGAATCCAGCCCGAGAATCCCTTCCGCCGCCGAGGTCAGGATCAGTTCATTCTGCTGGTTGAGGTACTTCATATTTTCATGCGCCAGTTTAAGTTCATCAGTGCGGCGTTCGACCAGTCTTTCAAGAACGATCCGGCGGTTGGTGATGAAAGCGGCTAAAGAAGTGATCAAAAGGGTCAGCAGCAGGCCGACACCGAGAACGACCCGGCCATCTTTCAACGGATGTTTCGCCAGCCAGCCTGAACTGGGAGTCACCCGAAAAACGTAGGCTTTGCCAAACCGGAAAATCGGAAACGTGATGCCCAAAGAGGGCTCCCTGTCCTCCAGCCGCGAACCGCCCGAGTCGCTTGATCCCGCCACAAAAATAGGTTCCTGTCTCGGATCCAACTGAAACAGGCGGATATTCATATCCCCGTTTTTTCGCACCAGTGCGGCAATCAGGGTCTCCGGAGATATCTTAACCGCCAAAAGCCCTTTCTGAACACGGGCCTGCATCGACTGAAAAACAATAATCCCATTTGGCGAATTGGACTCCGAAACGAATTTGATCGGATCGCTGGCGGCGACCATCCCGCTGCTCAACGCCTCCTGAAGCGCCACGCTGCGTTTTGGTTCTGAGTTTACATCAAAACCCGTAGCGCGATCTCTGAACGGCGGTTCAACATAGAGTGCGGGATAATAGACCGGGCGGGAAGAGACCGGTTCTTTGAGCCTCTCTTCGCCTCTCCGATATTCGCCTCTCTGATAAATGAAAAAATCCGGAACCCCGGAGGCCCGCACCTCTTCAATAAAGGATTGGACCTCTTTTTCCGGAACGGCCGGTATCCACATGATAGAGTAGAACAGGTTTTTTAAACCCATCACCTCACAAAGGGAGTGGAATTTTTCGCGATCAATATACTCGCTCGATTGAAAATAGTACGCCAGCTCCCGTAGTGTGCCGCGAAGATCAAATATCCTGGTCTCGAGGGCGACGGCCTCCATATGAGCCAGTAACCTAAACGTGTGGGAGCGCTCCAAGCGATCCATCTGATCAAAGTGTACGGCCAGCGTCAGAGTCAGCAGGATCATGAAAACGGCGCATAAAACGGGCTCGGCGTGCCTCTTCCGCCCGGTTCGCTGTGCTGAATTCCGGCGCAGATATTCCAGAATCAGATCGCTCAGCAACAGGACAACGAGCAGCGCAATAGTGACCCAGACAGGAACCGCTCGCGCCCGCAGAACGGCGGTCGGCCATTCGGCGGCTTTGGCATCCACGCCGATCGCCGTCAGCACATCACCCGTATAGGGATCCAATATCGGAGCCAGCGCCGTCAGATGTTTTCTGCCGCGATCATTGAGAGAGACCCAAACCTGCGGCTGGCCCTTTTCGAAAACATCGAAATACTGCTGATCCGGATTTTCGTATACGGTTCCGGGCTGCAAAGCGGATCGGAGCGAACTTTCCGGGCCGGAAACAATCTGCCCGTCCCGCAATCCGATGCCATAAACAGGGCCCGACTCGAAAACCTCTGCATAGGCCTGCAACTGAGCGCACTTCCGCTGGAATATGCCCTTCTCTTTATCATCCGGCGTGAAGGACAGCTCTTTGGAAGCCCGAACACCGAACGTGGCCGCCACATCGACGGCCCGGCGCACCAGCTTGTCGCGCATCTGACGGTCGCAGGCCTCGCCCGACTGATAGGCCGTCCAGAGCCCGGCCAGCAGAACCATCAGCGCCGCCGCGCCAATCACCCAACGGCTTCCCCGTTTGGCAAAAAACCCCTCGAAACGATGCTCGTTCTCTCTCACGACCGTTTGGTTTTCCATTTAAATTCTCCGCCGTTCCACCGTCGTCTTTTTCCAATCATTGGAAAAACCGCATTATCCTCCGTCCGCTTTCATCTCCGCCGGAAAAACAATCCGCACACAGGTTCCTTCGTCCTCGTTTGAGCGCACCGTCACCGATCCGCCCAGCACATCCAGAGTGCGCTGAACGATGGCCAGTCCCAGCCCGACGCCGGTCTGCCCTCCGCCGATGTGGCGTAAGGCGGCAAACGGTTTAAACAGACGCGGCATAAATTTCGGCGGAATCCCCGGCCCGTTATCTTCAATTTCAACAAAAACTCCACCCGGCTCCGCCGTCCCGGTTCGCAAGGTCAATATACCGTCCGGAGGCATCGCTTCGATGCTGTTCTTGATGGGATTGACCAGTGTGAGCATCACCGCTTCGGAAGGAAGCGTGACCGCCGGAATCTTTTCGGCGCGCTCATCCTTCAACTGCGTGCGGCGCTCTTTCATCCGGGAGCTCATCAGATTGAGCGCGCTATCCAGCAGCGCATTGATATCGACAGCTTTACACTCCGTCGAAAGCGGTTCGTGGAAGCGGTACATCTGTTCAACCAGATTCGCCATGCTCGACAGCTCCCGTGAAGCCGTCTCGACAAATTCATGGTACGGACTGGCCGGCGATATCTCTTTGCGCATCAGGTCAAACGCATTGCGCGCGGCCGCCAGCGGCATGCTGAGTTCGCACGCCATGCCGTTCGCCAGATCGCCCAGCATGGCAAGCCGCTGGCGCTGCAGTTCGCGGCGTTCTTCGGCCAGCAGTTCCGGGGCCGGATTTTCCGCCCGCTCCTCGACAGCGGCTTTTACGACCGTCTCTGTTGGCTGTCCGGATTTTTCGCGCAACATGCAGTAGATCTGTTCGCCGCCCGCTCCGCTCCGCAAAGGCAATGCACTCAACTCCACATTCAGCAGAACGCCGTCGCCCCGGCGCAGCTCCAGCGCCACGTCCTCGGCCGCCCCGCCCTTTTTCAATCCGTCCAGACACGTCTGAAAATACTGGCGACCCATCCGGGTGAGCAGCTCGCTGAACGGCTTACCGGTCACTGCGGCGCGCTCCAGCCCGGTCAAACGAAGCCAGGCCGGATTCACTTCGAGAATTCGCCCCTCGTTATCCAACAACTGATATGGCAAAGGCGCCTGTTCAAAAAGCAGCCGGAATTTGCGCTCGCGGCGTTCCAGTTCTTCCTGCATGCGCATTTGAGCCGACACATCGTTATAAACCGCCACCACCTCGCCGTCTGGACGGCGGTAAACAAAATTATCGCGCCAGCCGGAAATCCGGACGTCCTGATAATAGCGCATCGGGAAGCTCTCAGGCCGCCCGGTCTTCCAGACCCGCCTCAGCACGTCCGGCAGACCGAACTTCTCCATGCCGGGAAAAGCTTCTGTCAGCCGCCGTCCGACGACATCCTGACGTGTTGTTTTTTCAATCCGTTCCGCCGCCGGATTCATGTCGCGGATGATGAAATCATGCCCCTTATCCATCGCTTCATACACCGCAACGCCACTGGTGATTTTTTCAAAAAGCTCGCCGAGCGGTGTAACCTCCAGAGTCTCCGGTTTGGAATAGAGCCGACGCATCAGCGGCGCGAGCGCAAACAAACCGGCCGCCAGCAGTAGAGAGATCATAAAGGCGATTGTCTCCGCATAGAGATCCAGCGGACGGAAAAATGTGGTCGTCCGGTGCGCAGCCATCAGCAACACCGCAATAAAGATCATAATCCATGCGAACGCGTTACGGGAAAGCCGCATCAGGCGGAAGGCAAGAAACGCCGCACAAAACTGCAACAGCATTGAGGCCATAAGCATCGGTAGCAGAACAAATTGTAAACCTGCATTCATGTGCGCCTTTGAGCATCGCAGACTACCCGAGGAGCAACCCATCCGCAAGACGTTTCAAAAAAATGCACGTCTGCTAGGACAGATCGCCGGGCGGGAGCATCTCCGAAAGGGGAAGCTGCTGCTCGCGAACAAAACAGGTCGCATGGTACAACAATTCGCCGCCGTCCGCCAGTCCCAGCTTTTCGCGAATCCGCTCACGGTAAGTTCCGATTGTTTTTACGTTCACCTTGAGCATGTCAGCAATCCGCTTGGGCATATGACCGTGTCCGGTTAGACAAAACACCTCGTACTCTCGACGCGAAAGCCGTTCAAGAGGCGACTCCTTTTCCTGGCCGCGCAAACCGGACTCTGCGCAGAGCTTCTTGCGTAACGTCGGGCTCAAATAGATCTTACCTTCTATAATCGCTTCCACGGCTCTCAGCAGATTTTCGCCGGACTCATCTACTGAAATATACCCGGATGCCCCGGCGCAGATCGCCCGATCCGCATAAAGGTGGTCGTGATGCAGATAAGAAAAGGCCAGCAGTCCAACATCTGGAAACTGTCGGCGAATCAGTCGTAGCAAGGACGTGCCGCTGCAATGCCGCATGGAAACGTTTAGAATAATCACATCCGGACAGATCTTCCCGGTCTGCCTCAGAGCCTCTTCGCCGGTGGCCGCTTCGAAAACATCAAGACTCGAACTTTGCCGCAGCCCTCCCGCAAACAATGTTCTGAAAAGATGAAAGTCATCTACCAGCAACACTCGCTTTCCGCCATTTGCAATCTTCATTAAAAACTCCGCCCGTCTTGGTTCATTCGAATGACGGGACAGTAAAAGCACTTCCCGGGTTTTAAAAGATAAAAAAATATTATCGAAGACAAATTTCTGACCGCCCGGCTTAGACCGCAGGCTCTGCCATGCTTTTTTCCAAGGGTTGAAAGAAAGTGCTTGTGCGGAACCAAATAAAGTCTATCTTCTGCCCTTCGCAAATAACTGCGGGGTGGAGCAGTCTGGTAGCTCGTCAGGCTCATAACCTGAAGGTCCTGGGTTCAAATCCCAGCCCCGCTACCACTTTAGACCGGTCGAAAGACCGGTCTTTTGTCTTTTCGGGGCTGGTTCGAACGGGTACGCCGCTTCGTCGGGAAAGCGGAGCATACGAAGCTCCGCATGTTCAAGGGCTTCGCCCTACCCGTTCTTGGCTTCGAAGTCCTTCATAAAGGCGACGAGAGCGTCGACGCCCTCCATCGGGAAGGCGTTGTAAATGGAAGCGCGGACGCCGCCGACAGAGCGGTGCCCCTTGAGGCTGGTCATGCCCAGCTTGGAGGCCGCTTTGATAAACGCCTCTTCCAGCTCTTCGGTCGGCAGGCGGAACGTAACGTTCATCGGCGAACGATATTCCTTCACAGCGGTTCCTTTGTAGAAACTGGAGGCATCAATCGCCGCGTAGAGCTTGGCCGCTTTGGCGTCGTTGATCTTCTGCATCCCTTCGAGTCCGCCCTGCGCGATCAGCCAGCGGGTGACCAGCATGATGATGTAGATCGGGAATGTCGGCGGAGTGTTTTTGAGCGAGTTTTCCTCAATGAAGGCGCGGTACTGGAACAGTTCCGGAAGCGTTTCCGGCGCACGTTCGGCCAGATCATTGCGGATGATCACCAGCGTCACACCCGCCGGAGCGAGGTTCTTCTGTGCGCCGGCATAGATGAGGCCGAACTGCGAAACGTCAATCGGACGCGAAAGAATATCCGACGACATATCGGCGATCAGCGGCGCTTTGGTTTTCGGGAATTCCTTAACCTGCGTTCCGGCAATCGTTTCATTGGAAGTGATGTGAACGTAAGCGGCGTCAGCGCTGAACTTCAGCTCGCTGTTGGCCGGCATACGAGTCGGAATCTCTTTAGAGGTATCGGCAATTACATTGATCTTGCCGAGCTTCTTGGCCGCTTTGACAGCGGCGGTCCCCCACGAGCCGGCATTGATGTAGTCGGCTGTCTGCCCGGCACCGAGCAGGTTCATCGGGATAAAAGAGAACTGACTGGTCGCGCCGCCGGTCATAAACAGGACGCTGTAGTTTTCCGGAATCTTCAGCAGAGTTTTGAGATTGGCGATGGCTTCGTCGTGCACGGCGGAATATTCCTTGCCGCGGTGACTCATCTCCATGATGGACATGCCGGTTCCTTTGAAATCCAGCAGATCCCTTTGAGCCTCCAGAAGAACTTCGGTCGGCAGAATCGCCGGCCCCGCACTGAAATTATACGCACGCGCCATGATGAATTCCTTTCGGTTAAAAACTACGGCCAACATCTAGCACGTCAGAGCCCGCGCGGGCAAACTGAATGTTTCTAAACCACCGAAAAGATGGCATCAACCAGTTGCATCAGAGCAGGCTTCGTCAGTGCGGATGCGGATTCACTGCTCCAGCGGCATAACAAAAATCTTACCGTCGCCGATTTTACCGCTCTTGGCCGCTTTGATAATCGCCTTGATGGTCAAGTCGACGAATTTGTCGCTCACCGCGATTTCCAGCCGCACCTTTTCGATCAGTGAAGATTACTGATTCTATTTTTCTTCAAACTTCAGCGATTCGGAGTTGATGCAGTAGCGCATACCGGTGGCGGTCGGGCCGTCGTCGAAAAGATGCCCGAGGTGTCCGCCGCAATTGGCGCAGAGCACTTCGGTGCGGGCCATTCCTAGACTGTTGTCGGTTCGGAGAACCACCGTGCCCGCTTTAGCCGCCGCATCAAAACTCGGCCAACCGCAGCTTGAACTGAATTTGGCTTTCGAGGCGAACAACTCAGCTCCGCAGGCGGCGCAACGGTAAACGCCGGGCTTGTCGTTGTCGGTGTAGATTCCGCTGAAAGGCCGCTCGGTTCCGGCCTGGCGCAAAACACGGTATTGTTCCGGCGTCAGTTCTTTCTTCCACTCGGCGTCGGTTTTCTTCACAGGAAAGTTCATAGATGGCTCCTCTCCCTTCATACAGCCCGCAAAAAGCAGACAGATAAATACTGGAATCAATGTTTTCATCACTCACTCAGAATAGACAGCAACCGCTCCGTATCCGTTAGATCTTCGAAGACGAAATCCGCGCCGGATTTTTCCAGTTCCTGAGAATTAAAGCCGCCGGTGGCGACGGCGATGGCGATAAAGCCGTTCACTTTGGCGGCGTTGATATCGCTCGGCGTGTCGCCGATCAGAAAAACTTTTTCCGGATGCTGGATGCCGGAAGCCTTCAAGGCCTGCCGGGCGATTTCGGCACGGTCGGCGTGCGTACAGCCGAAGCCGCCGAAATCAAAGTAATGAGCGATGCCCGCATGATGCAGTTTGGCCCATGCGGTTGCTTCGATATTGCCGGTAACGATGCCGAGTTTCCAACCCTTGGACAAAAGTTCCAACACGTTTCCAACGTTCGGAAAAAGGGTCGGAGGATTCCCGGCCAGCCGGGAGTTGAGCGCCGGAGCCAGCCGTTCAAAAAAGGCGCGTTCCATGTCCGGCGTCGATTCGACGCCGCGCTCGACGCAGATTCCGCGGAAGACGTTGAGGTCGGTCGCACCGTAAAAGTTGATGTGTTCGACCGTCTGTTCCCAGCCGAAAGCCTCCTTGAAAGCCTGCGCGAAAGCGGCCCGTCCGCCCGGCGCGTGAAGCAGGGTTCCGTCGATATCAAAGAGGATCAGTCCTTTTCCCATAAATTCTGTTTCCAAGGCGGGCTCGAGTTGCTAGAAACATCGTCTCATTTTCTTAGATACTAAAGGAAGAAAGCAGGTTGGCATGTCTAAAACGTATAAAATTACTGTGATGCCCGGCGACGGTATTGGCACGGAAGTGATGGCGGAAACCATTCAACTGCTGGATGCGGTGTCGGCCAAATGCGGATTTAAATTTGAATACAACGAACAGGCCGCCGGCGGAGCCGCGATCGACAAATACAACGATCCGATGCCCGACTCCGTCATCGCCGCCTGCAAAGCCTCCGACGCGACGCTGCTCGGCGCGATGGGCGGCCCGAAGTGGGACCACTATACCGGCGCGATGCGCCCGGAATCCGGCCTGCTCAAAATCCGCAAGGAGCTGAATGTTTTCGCCAACCTGCGCCCGGTTTCTGTTCCGGCGGCGCTGGCCAATTCGTCACCGCTGCGCCCGGAAGCCGTTTCCGGCGTTGACCTGCTGACCGTGCGCGAGCTGGTCGGCGGCATCTATTTCGGCAAGCCGACCGGCAACGACGGCTTCGAAGCGTTCAATACCATGCGCTACACCGTGCCGGAAATTGAACGGGTTGCCCGCGTCGCTTTCAACTGGGCCCGCAAACGCCGCAACAAGGTGACCTCCGTGGACAAAGCCAACGTGCTGGACGTTTCGCGCCTCTGGCGCGACACCGTCAAAAAACTGCACGCTGCCGAATTTGCAGACGTCGAACTCAACCACCTCTACATCGACAACGCGACGATGCAGGTTGTTCTGAATCCGCGCCAGTTTGACGTCATTCTGACCAGCAATCTGTTCGGCGACATTCTTTCCGACACGACCGCCACACTCGGCGGCTCGCTCGGCCTCCTGCCGTCCGCCAGCCTCGGCGAAAAATACGGCCTGTTCGAACCGGTGCATGGTTCGGCACCGGATATCGCCGGCCAGGGCAAAGCCAATCCGGTCGCGATGATTCTCTCCGCCTCGATGATGCTCGATTTCCTTGGCGAAACCAAAGCCGCCGCCGCGATCCGCAAAGGCTATGAATCCGCACTGACGCAGAATCTCCGCACGGCCGACCTGTGGCGCGAAGGTTACAAGAAAGCGTCCACCTCAGAAATGGGCAAAGTAATCCGCGAAGAAGCGCTTAAGAGCCTGTAATCCGGTCTTATTCTTTGGGACTGGAGAGGCTTTTTAATACACCTTTGCCCGCGGAAATGTTCTGCCAGGATTCCTGCGGCAGTTCGATCACAACCACAGCCGCTGTCGGCAAGTTGACACAGCTTGCGCCGGTCAGATAGTGCAAAAGTTCGCTCATCCCCGGATTGTGTCCGATCAGCATTGCCGAGCTATGACGATCATCGAGTCCGTGTACAACAGCAAGCAGGTCGCGCAGGCCGGCTTCATAAATGCGTTCATCGGTCTGAATAGGTAAATTGATTTCCATCGCGAAATCTTCGGCGGTGGAAAGCGCGCGAACCGCCGGACTGCTGATCAGCGCGTCAACCCGCACACCGGTTTTTTTAAACTGCGCAGCCATGGCGGATGCGTCGTGTTTGCCGCGATGGTTGAGAGGACGGTCGAAATCGTCGAGCGATGGACCGCCATGATCCGCCTTGGCATGACGCACTAGAACCAGGGTTTTCATTAAACCTACTTAACCACCGCGCCGCTGGCGGGCAGTTCGCCGTCAACGGTGATCAGCTTGAGCTGGTCGCCGATCGACGCGCACAAAAGCATCCCCTGCGATTCGACGCCGCGGATTTTGGCGGGTTTCAGATTGGCGACGATGACAATAGTTTTGCCGACCACCTGTTCCGGCGTGTAATGCAGAGCAATGCCCGCGACGAGCTGGCGCTTTTCTTCGCCGACTTCGATCTGAAGCTTAAGAAGCTTATCGGCTCCTTCCACTTTTTCAGCGGCGAGCACTTTGGCGGTGCGCAGCTTCACGTTCATGACTTCATCGTAGGTAATGACGCCTTCGACTTTCACAGGTTCAGTATTCACAGGTTTTTCCTTCTGTTTTAAAACGGGTTGCTCTTCGGCTTTTTCAACCTCGACGCGCGGAAACAGCGGCGCGGTTTCCTTGATCGCGGTTCCGGCTTTGATGACGCCGAAGGTGCGCAGCAGTTTCGGGTCAGGCTTGCCGAGGCCGAAGGCGGCGCGCAGTACGCTCATTTTCTCGGGCATGACCGGATAAAGCAGAGCGGCGCAGACACGCAGACTTTCAGCGGCGAGAGCCAGCGTAATGCCGACTTCTTCCGTTTTACCTTCTTTTGCCTGTGTCCACGGCTGTTTGATTTCGAAATACTGATTCACCTTGCGCACGGCAGTCAGCACGGCGGTGAGACCGGCATTGAGACGCATCGTGTCAATAGAGCTTTCCATTTCGACAACCGCCTGCTGAACGGTGTCCCACAGTTCTTTTTCCGGCGCGCCGCTGAGTGCGGTCTTTCCAATGTTTGGAAAATTCCCGTCGCAGTAGCGGCCAAGCATGTTGACGGTGCGGCTGAGCAGATTGCCGAGATCGTTGGCGAGGTCGCTGTTGTAACGGCGGACAAAAGCTTCTTCGGTGAAGGAGGCGTCCTGACCAAGCGTCATTTCAGCGATGAGGAAATAGCGGAAGGCGTCCACGCCGTAGCGGTCGACCATTTCCATTGGATTGACGACGTTGCCGAGGCTCTTGCTCATTTTGGTGCGGCCGGTCAGCCACCAGCCGTGCGCAAAGACGGTTTTCGGTAGCGGCACGTTCATGGCCTTGAGCATGGTCGGCCAGTAAACGGTGTGGGTGGTGAGAATATCTTTTCCGATGAGCTGATGCGTTGCGGGCCACCATTGGTTGAACTTTTTGTCATCGCGCTTGTAGCCTATGGCGGTGATGTAATTCAGGAGCGCGTCGAACCATACGTAGGTGACAAAATCCTTATCGAACGGCAGCTCAATGCCCCACGCCAGCCGCGACTTGGGCCGCGAAATGCAGAGATCTTGCAGTTTTTTGGTCTTCAGGAAGCCGAGCGTTTCGTTGGCGCGGAAGTCGGGCTGGATAAACTCGGGATGGGTCTCGATGTATTCGATGAGCCAGTCCTGATATTTGCTCATGCGGAAGAAATAGTTGGTTTCCTGAATGGCGTCCACTTTGCGGCCGCACTCCGGACAGTTGCCGTCGACGAGATCTTTTTCGGCGAAGAAGCGCTCGCAGCCGACGCAGTACCAGCCCTGGTAGTCCGCACGGTAAATTTCGTCGCGGTCGAAAAGATCCTGCAGAACCTCCTGCACGATCACTTTGTGGCGGTCTTCGGTGGTGCGGATAAAATCGTCGTTGGTGATTTCGAGACGTTTCCAAAGTTCCTGAAAACGGACAACAGTCTGGTCGCACTGCTGTTGCGGAGTCAGGCCGTTCTTCTCCGCTGCTTGCTGAACCTTCTGGCCGTGCTCATCGGTGCCGGTCAGGAACCAGGTCGGAACGCCAAGCAGACGGTGATAATTCGCCAGCACGTCGGCAAGGATCGTCGTGTACGCGTGGCCGATGTGCGGCTTGTCGTTCACATAATAGATCGGTGTCGTTACGTAGTAGCTCTTGTCTGCCATGATGAGGTTCCGGTTAATAAAAGGCATAGCGGAGGCCGGTGCTGACTTCCAGATCGTTCTTCTCAATCTTCCCGAAATCTTCCGGCTGGCTGTCGTAATCGTCTTTCAAGACAACCATCAGACTCAGGTTGTTGTTGATTTTATTTTCGATGCCGGTTTTAAACGCAAGGATGTAGGCAGCGAGATCGGTAGTGCTCACATCCGCTTCTGTGGAAACCCACCAGCGAAACGCGTCCGTGATCTGCCAGTTGATCCCCTGCGCGAAACGCCAAGCCAGATAACCGCTCGCAACACCTTCCTTTTTCTCCTCCACATAGAGCGGGCCGGAGCTGACATCCGCCGTCAACTCTTTGGAGTCGACAAAATAATACCCCAGACCCGGGCCGGTTTTTACACGATAGGAAAGGTCTTTAATTTCGTCGTGCAATGCAGAGAGCACTCCATAAGCAAACCAATGCTTATCGAGCATCCGGCGCAGTTCGCCGGAGGCTTCAGACTGCGAAGTCGTCACCGCTTCTTCGGCCTTGCTGTAACTTCCATCCACCTTCAGCTTGCCGCGGTAAACCTTACCGTCCTGACTGAATTCAGCGCCGTAGTTATACGAACTGGATGTCGCGTTGCCACTCTTGGCGGCAAACCCGCCGTAAACGCTCCACTTGCAGTCGTTCGTCGCCGTCGTTTTGACTGCTGCGACCTGATTGGTTTGAACAAAACCGCACTTCGGACAGACGGACAAATGTTCCGCACAGACGGTTGCCGCCAGATTGGTATCCATAAAACCCTCTGCGGCCGTCAGCACAAGCGCCAGCACCGTTCCTGTAAATAATTTTTTCATGTGAGCAAAAATCCGTCCTCTTTCTTCATGGACGCCCGAAGTTACCGGAACAGTACGATGTTTGGAAATACTTCCTTCAGTTTTTCCAAAGGCCGGAACACAATCCGGCGTTTCCAAAGGCCGGAAGACCTGCTACTGTTTTTCCGAAGTTTGGAAATTTATGGACGACAACTTTTCAGAAGATGTGATCTACATGCGGATGGCGCTGCGCGAGGCCGAGCGTGCCGCCGAGGCGGGCGAAGTGCCCTGCGGCGCGATTATTGTCAAAGACGGCGCGATCATCGGCAAAGCGCATAACCAGACCGAACTGCTCAAAGACCCGACCGCCCACGCCGAAATTCTCGCTATCACACAGGCCGCCGCCGCGCTTGAAAACTGGCGGCTGACCGATGCTGTCATGTACGTCACCAAAGAGCCCTGCCCCATGTGCGCCGGAGCTATCGTCCTTGCCCGGCTCAAAAAAGTGGTCTGGGGCGTGGACGACCCGAAGCGCGGCGGTGCGCGCTCCAAGTTTGAAATTCTCGACCACGCCGACCTCAATCACCGCGTTGAAATTCAGACCGGCGTCATGGAAGCCGAATGCAAAGGTCTGATTCAGGGTTTCTTCCGCGAACGGCGCAAAGAGAACAAAGCGAATGGAGAAGAATAGGAGCTTCCGTTATGCCTATTTTCTCCATCCTTTTAATTGCGCTCGGCTTGTCGGTGGATACCTTTGCGGTTTCCGTCACCAGCGGGATTACTATTAAAAACCTGAAGGTGCGTCATGCTCTGCTGGTCGGCGCGGCCTTCGGGATTTCTCAGGCCCTGATGCCGGTGCTCGGCTGGGCGCTCGGTCAGTGGGCCTACCGCTTCATTTCCGTCGTGGACTACTGGGTCGCCTTCGGTCTGCTTCTGTTTGTCGGCGGACACATGGTCATTCAGGCTATGCAACCTGAGGACGAAGAAGACGGGCCGAAAAATCCGCTGCACCTGCCGACGCTGCTGACACTGGCCGTCGCCACCAGCATTGACGCCTTTGCCATCGGCATCAGCCTTTCGATGCTACGCGTCTCGATTCTTCAGCCGGTACTGATCATCGGCCTCGTCACGTTTGCTCTGGCTTTTGCGGGCGTTTACTTCGGACGGATGTTCGGCCATTTCAACGAAAAGAAAATGGAGGTCGCGGGCGGACTGGTTCTGATCGGCCTCGGCACGAAGATTCTGATAGAGAACCTGATTGAACATCATGAAATGTTCTCCAATTCGCAAACCATCTGGTTTGCTTTCGCGCTGACGCTGGC
>JBAXDG010000018.1:0-24711 GCA_037141075.1 Kiritimatiellales bacterium | reverse complement strand
CGGAAGTAATCAGAACCCCCGCCGCGCGGCAGGCTTCCACGACACGTACGCCGGGATCGGAAATGCAGGGCATGCCCGAGTCGGTCACCATGGCGACGGCCTCGCCGTTGCGGATGCGGGCGATAATCTCGTCGCATCGCTGCGCCTCGTTGAATTTGTGACAGCTGATGCAATGCGTTTTGATCTCAAAACGGTTCAGCAGATTGCGCGTGGTGCGCGTATCCTCGGCGATGATCAGCGAGGCTTCCTTGAGCGTTTCTATGCCGCGGGCGGTCATGTCGCCCAGATTGCCGATCGGCGTCCCTACAATATAAAGACCTGCATCCATCAGAATGCCTCCAGTGCTTCGATCACTTCACACAGCGGCAGGCCGACCACATTGGAGTAGGAGCCATCGATCCGCCGCACCATGCCCGCCGCGCCGTTTTGAATGGCGTAGGCGCCCGCCTTATCAAGCGGATCGCCGGTCGCGACGTAGGCCGCGATCTCTTCTTCTGAAAGATCGCGGAACAGCACGGCGGTAGCGGCATGAAAACAGACAGATTTTTCCGAAGATCGGAGACAGACACCGGTGATCACCTCGTGCATTTTTCCGGAGAGCAGGCGGAGCATCGCCCGGGCGTCATTGTCATCGGCGGGTTTGCCAAGAATCTGGCCTTCGATTGCCACCACCGTGTCCGCGCCGAGGAGAACAGTGTTCGGCGGGACGGAAAGGCTTTCCGCTTTTTCCCGTGCGGTGCGGACAGCGTACTCCACCGGCGTTTCGCCCATGTGCAGCTTTTCGTCGGCGTCCGGGCGAACCACCTCGAACGCAAGACCCGCGCTTTTCAGCAGTTCGGCGCGGCGCGGCGAGGTACTGGCCAGAATCAGTTTTTGTTTGGTTTCCATAGGTTGGAAAGATAGCATCGCCCTGTTTTTGAAAAGCAGAGGATAAACAAAGCATGAAGAATTACCACTTCAATAAACGGGTTCTGGTCACGGGCGGCGCGGGATTTCTCGGCTCCCATCTGTGCGAAGCGTTGCTCCAGCGCAACTGCGATGTGGTTTGCGCGGACAACTTTTTCACCGGCCGGCGCGGCAATGTAGCCCACCTGCTCGACAATCCCCGCTTCGAAATCCTGCGGCACGACGTCACCTTCCCGCTGTTCGTTGAAGTGGACGAAATCTATAATCTGGCCTGTCCGGCCTCGCCGCCGCACTACCAGCACGATCCGGTGCAGACCACCAAAACCAGCGTGATTGGCGCCATTAACATGCTCGGTCTGGCCAAGCGCGTCGGCGCGAAGATTTTTCAGGCCTCCACCAGCGAAGTTTACGGTGATCCGGAAGTTCATCCGCAACCCGAAGGCTACTGGGGACGAGTGAATCCCATCGGAACGCGCTCCTGCTACGATGAAGGCAAACGCTGCGCGGAAACTCTCTTCTTTGACTATCACCGCCAGAACCGCGTTAAAATCAAAGTGGCCCGCATCTTCAACACCTACGGCCCGAATATGCATCCCAATGACGGACGTGTCGTCAGCAACTTCATCATGCAGGCGCTGCGCGGCGAGCCAATCACCATCTACGGCACCGGACAGCAAACCCGCTCGTTCTGTTACGTCAGCGATCTAATTGCCGGATTTCTGAAGCTGATGGATTCGTCCGACGAGATCACCGGGCCGGTGAACCTTGGTAATCCCGGCGAGTTCACCATGCTGGAACTGGCCGAAACCGTCATTAAAATGACCGGCTCCAAATCCGAACTGGTCTTCAAGCCGCTCCCGGCTGACGACCCGAAACAGCGCCGTCCGGACATCACGATAGCCAAAGCAAAACTGGCATGGGAGCCGAAGGTGCCGCTGCAGGAAGGTCTCAAGCACACCATTCAATACTTCAAACAATACGCCTGACTGCACTATGAAAAAGACGGACGCACCGATTCTGAAATACAGCGCCAAAGGGCGCTCGATTAAGATTGAAGATTTTCTGCTCCGCCCGCCGGTTGAGAAGGGCGCGGACAAAATCGCCGCTGGCGTTTTGGCCGACATCAAGGCGCACGGCGACAGCGCCGTTGTCAAATACGTCCGCCAGTTTGACCGCTCAACGGTTACGCTCGCCACGCTGCGTGTCACAAAAGCCGAGATCGCCGCCGCCAAAAAAACGGTGGATACAGATTTCAAGAAGGCGGCCAAAGAAGCGCACAAACGCATTACTCAATTTGCAATCGCCGGACTTCGCGAAGACTGGCGGATGCCCGCGCCGCAAGGCGGCTGGCTCGGCGAAAAATTTGTCGCGCTCGACCGCGTCGGTGCATACATTCCCGGCGGCGCCGCGCCGCTGGCCTCGACCGCGCTGATGACGCTGACGCTGGCGCAGGTTGCCGGCGTTCCGGAGAGGGTCGCCTGTACACCTGCCGGAGCGGACGGTAAAGTGAATCCGTACATTCTCTATGCGTTCGATCTGGCGGGCGCGACCGAAATTTATAAAGTCGGCGGCATTCAAGCCATCGGCGCGATGGCCTACGGCACGAAGACGATCAAGAAGGTTCAGAAAATCGTCGGCCCCGGCGGACCGTACGTTACCGCCGCCAAGCGGCTGGTTTACGGCGAGGTCGCGCTCGACATGGTCGCCGGCCCGAGTGAAATCGCGGTGCTGGCCGACGAAACCGCTAATCCGGCGCACGTCGCCGCCGACCTGCTTTCGCAGGCCGAACACGGCACCGGCTCGGAAAAAGCTCTGCTGATCACAACTTCTGAAAAGCTGGCGAAAGCCGTTCGCACCGAACTCGAAATTCAGTCGGCAAAACTAATTCGCCAAAAACCGGTTGCCGAGGTGCTGGCACGCGGCTGTATTCTGGTTGTGGTTCCGAACATTGGAAAAGGGATCGAGCTTTGCAACCGCTTTGCGCCGGAACACATGGAAGTGATTGTTAAAAACACTGAGAAGGTGGCCGAAAAAATCAATACGGCCGGCGCGATTTTTATGGGGCCGTGGACTCCGGAAGCGGTCGGCGACTTCGCTGCCGGCCCGAGCCACGTTCTGCCCACCGGCGGCACGGCGGCCTTTTTCTCCGGCCTGACGGTCGAAGACTTCCGCCGCCGCGTCAGCCTGATTCACTTCACCAAAGAAGACCTGAAAGAAACAGTCTCCGTCGTCGAAGCCTTCGGCCGCGTCGAAACCCTCGACGCCCACGCCCGCTCCGCCACCATCCGGCTGGAAAGGTAAAAGGAATCGTTGGACGTTAAGGAGGACTTTCGGTTCGCATACACTTTGATCTAATCAATGGGCGGTTTCACCGTAAAGTCCAACTTCAGGTTCTGCTTATTTTCGAATTCGAGTCCAGTGATTTTGTATGTTCTCTGTAAATATCCAGAACAAACAATGTCGTTCTCTGGGTCTAAAAATGGAGTGCGGTCACCAATTTCACCGGAATCTCTGACAAAGTATGTTTTGCCATCTTTTCGGACAACTTTGGGGTTTCTCCATTTGCTGTCATCTCCATCTAACAGGACAAACGCAGCCTTTCCGTCTTTTCGCTCAATCAGAAAATATGAATTGTAGAAATCGCTTCCTGGTTCTTGGACTAGTTTTACGTTGTACGGAGGAACTGCGGCTGGGACTTCAAGTTTCCACCCTCTGACCAGATCAAACTGCCACGCAAAAAACTCACCCCGATCCGAGTTCGCTACAACGAACACAAAGATGGCCAATACTCCGAGAATGAGGATGATTTTTAGTTTGGGTGTAGATGCGCTCATATTTTATCAGCGGAACGTTGTATGGGTCGTCATAACGCAATGCCATGAAACAAGGCGGAGCATAGGGGCGGATTGTGGTGTTTGGCAACACCTCGCTACCGGATGTTGACGGTGGCGACGGGTTGTCCGGACCCGGCGATGAGCTGCGTCATGACGCAGTTCCCGGAAAATCCGGCCTTTCTCAGAGCTTGGAATAATCCGGTGCCGCACAGACCACTCGGTGATAGTATCAAATGATAGTATCACGGTGCGGTCAGGGATGAATGCTGCGCGGTTTACCGGTTTGTTTGAAAAACGGAGAATTCGCGCTCTGAATCTCTGAGAACTCTGTGGTAAAAGTAACGCCTGATGAAAAATCTGATTCGAAAATCTGTGGAAGCGATGGATGGCTATGTCCCCGGCGAGCAGCCGAAGGGCGAGGGAATCATCAAACTGAACACGAATGAAAATCCGTGGCTCTGCTCGCCGGAGGTGCGCGACATTCTGAACGAGATCGATATCGCTGAGCTGGCGAAGTATCCCGATCCGCTCTGCACGGAAGTCCGCAAGGTGATTGCCGAAAAGCACGAGGTCGGCCTCGCGAACACCTTTGCCGGCAACGGCTCGGACGAAATTCTGGCGCTCTGCATCCGCGCGTTTTGCGAGCGCGACGGCTCGGTCGGCTATTTTGATCCATCCTATTCGCTTTATCCGGTGCTGGCGCAGATTGAAGAAATCGAAACCAAGCCGGTGGCGCTCGACGAAAATTTTGAATGGCAGATGCCGAAGGGATATAAAGCCTCGGTTTTCTTCCTGACCAATCCCAATGCGCCGACCGGGATGCTGTTCCCGAAGGCGAAGGTCGAAGCGTTCATCAAAACGTTCCCCGGCGTGGTGGTGATCGACGAAGCCTATGTGGACTTCGCCCGCGAGAGCTGTATGGAGTTTGCGACGAAGTACGACAATGTGCTGGTCGCGCGGACGCTTTCCAAATCCTACGCGCTGGCCGGCATCCGCTTCGGTTATTGCGTAGGCGCCAAGCCGCTGATTGATGCGCTGCACAAGATCAAGGACTCCTACAATGTCAGCCGCCTGACGCAGGAGCTGGCGCGTGTTGCACTGATCGACGAAGAAACAATGGCGGCGATCACCGCCGCCGTAAAAGGCACGCGTGGACTGCTCACCGATGAGCTGAAGGATCTCGGGTTCAAAGTCTATCCGTCGGAAACCAATTTTGTCTGGGCCAAACCGCCGAAGCCGGGCGCGAAGAAAATTTTTGAGGAACTCCGGATGCGCAACATTTTCGTCCGCTGGTTTGATGGCGAACGCACTAAAGATTGTTTGCGCATCACCGTTGGAACCAACGAGCAGATCATGGCGTTGGCCGAGGCGCTCGAAGAAATTCTCGGGAAATAGAGAGAAGGATGAACGATGAAGTATGAAAGATGAAAAAGGTATACTTCATTAGGGAATAAAAAGAATGAGCGCTTGTCCGAACAAAGCGAAGAATCTGGAACGCTGCACCTGCACCTATCCGTGCGACAAGCGGGGTTTATGCTGTGAGTGCGTGGCCTATCATCGCGCCAAGGGCCAGATTCCCGGCTGTTTTTTCTCGAAAAAGGGCGAGGCGACTTATGACCGCTCCGTTGCGGCGCTTTCCCGCGACCGCGGCGCGTGTTGACCCCCCCTTGGGCGGGCATCGAGCTCTACGACCACCAGACCAATCCGCAGAAGATCTCTGAAAGAAGCGGAATGCGGTCTTGAAATCAATGACGATACAAGGGATAATGATCGTCGGGTTTCTATAGGACGAGGGGCTTGCTCATGGCGACCTCGCAACGGGGTTTGGGGAGATTCGATATGAAGAAGATCTATGAGATGATAACGACGGCATCCAATGGCAACTTTCAGACCTTTCCCGCCGCGCGGCGGAGGCTCGCTATTTGTTCTGTTTTTCTGCTGGTTTTTCTGTTGGCCGGAACGCGAGCGAGTGCCGCCACGATCAATGTCTCCTCTCTTCCGAATCTGCAATCCGCCATAAACAGCGCTGTTGCGGGCGACGTTCTTGTCCTGGATGATGGCACCTATACCACTAATATGACGTTAACAGTTGGCACGAGTGGCATCACCGTAAGACCCGCGACCCTCGGCGGAGCCTATTTGAATGACATCGCGGCCATTAATATCGCCGGAAATAATATTACTTTCAGCGGTTTTCAGTTTACCAGCCGTGTTGCAACGAACGGAACCATTATCACCGTGATTGGCGATCGCAACATTTTAACGCAGCTGAACTTTGACGGGTATTCAGCGCAAAAATACATCAATCTGCAAGGCCGGTATAATGAGGTGTCGTATTGCAATTTCAAAAACAAACCCGCGTCGGCTCAGGCCGGCAACCTGATACACATTGTCCCCAACTACTCTTTTTCCGGTTATAACAAAATCAGCCATTGCTCCTTCCAGGATATGCCTGGGGCGGGCGGAATCAATAGCAATGAATGTATCCGGATCAGCAACGACGCGACATCAACTTACGTTTCAAGAACGATCATCGAGTATAACTATTTCAGCAACACGGGCCCGGGCGACAGCGAAGCCATTTCGGTTAAATGCCGCGAGAATGTTCTCCGGTACAATACATTTACAAATAATCAGAACGCCATGATGTGTTTCAGAAATGGCGACAGCAATGTCGCATACGGCAACTTCTTCATCAATTCCGGCGGTATCCGGGTGAAGGAAGCCAACAATATCTATTGTTATAATAACTATTTTGAAAATTGCGGGGATGGAACCAACACAGCGCCTGTGAAATGTGAGTACGTCAGCCCGAACCTGAACAACATCAACTTTATTCACAATACGATTATTGGCGGAACCCCAATTGTGCTCGCCTCCGGCGCGACCAACAACACCTGGGCCAATAACGTTTTCAAGAAGACCTCCGGGAGCATTTTCACAGGTTCCAATTCGGGCATTAACTGGGCCGGGAATATTTATCAAGGCACCCTGGGTATTTCCATTCCCTCGGGCATGACGAGCACCAACCCGCAACTGGCGCTCAACTCGAATGGGTACTATGGCCTGTCTTTGAACAGCCCAGCCATTGATGCATCCAGCACGAATTATCCCGCCATACTTAACATCACCAATGTGAATAATGATGCTTCCTTGCTGCTGGATATCAGCGGGCAGTCCCGGCCGACCGACGCGAGTTTGAAGGATGTGGGATGTGATGAATACGGAACCAATAGCACCTTAAACCGCCCTCTGTCCCTATCCGACGTAGGACCGGCTTATCTGCTAGGCGGGCCTCATAGCGCACCCAGTGTGAGTCTGACGGCTCCGTTTAACGGGCAAGAATTTCTTGCTCCGGCGTCGATCTCACTGACAGCCTCGGCCTCGTCCGCGACCAACACGATTACGACAGTGGGCTTCTATAACGGAACCAACCTGCTCGGATCCGCCACCAACGCACCTTACACCAACATATGGGCGAATGTGGTGGCGGGCTCGTACAGTTTGACAGCCCGGGCCACGGATAACAGCGGGGCGGTCAGCACGTCGGCGGTCGCCGTGATTCAGGTTCGCAACGTCGTCATCACCACGAATATTTTTGCTACGGCAGGCCTCACGAATTGGGTTTGTCCTCCCAATGTCACTGCGGTGGTTGTGGAATGCTGGGGCGGCGGCGGCGCAGGAGGGAGCGCCCAGCTTACCGGTGGAAGCACCCCGCAGTATGGCGGTGGCGGCGCCGGCGGCGCATACGCCAAGTATAACGTTTATCGTGTTATTCCGGGGAGCAATTACTCCATCAACGTCGGGGCGGGCGGATTTAACAACTTTTTAGACAACGACGCCCAAGTGCCTGGTGGTGACTCATGGGTTACCTTCTCCACCAACCCCCCCCCATACGTCATCATTGCCAAGGGGGGTGCCGGCGGGGAAAGTGCGATTGGAAGCACAACTGTAACTGGATATGGGTTGGCCGGAACGGGTACAACGACTGGCAGTGCTGGCGACGTTGTGCACGCAGGCGGAAGCGGGTTCACGGCCGTCAGTAGTCAGGCCGGCGGCGGCGGTAGCAGTGCCGGAACGAACAGCAACGGAACGGCTGCGACATCCAATATAGGCGCCACAGCACCTGCTGGCGGCGGAAACGGGGGAACCGGTCCGACAATCAGTGACGTAGCTGGCGGCGGCGGCTTTGCTCCCGGCGGCGGCGGTAGCGGCGGCAGGTCGAGTAGCGGCTTTCTGAAAGCCGGAGGAAGGGGAGCTTCGGGTAAGGTCGTCCTGAGTTTTGTTTCAAATGCCGCGCCAGTCGTGATTCTGACCAGTCCAGCCAACGGAGAAGGCTTTTTTAGGGGCTCAACGATCACCCTGACAGCCAATGCCTCGGATGCGGACGGCGTGATTACGAATGTACTCTTTAAGCACAACAACTTCAACCTTATCGGATCCGTCACCAACGCACCTTATGTCTCCACGTGGTCGAATGTGACACCGAGTATGTTTGCCGGTGTAGTGGCGGGTACATATACCCTAACGGCTTTTGCCTATGATAACAGCGGGCGGCTCACCATCTCGTCGACTTCGATCGTCACGGTTGTGGACCGCACATACCCACTGACGGTCAACAACGGCAGCGGCAGCGGGCCATACACCAACGGAACGAAGGTGACCATTTCGGCGGTGACGCCGCCCGGAAAGGCTTTTACCCAGTGGACCGGGGATACTACTCCGTATGTGGCGAGCGTCAACGCGGAGACCACCACGGTAACCATGTCGACCAATCCGGTTATCCTGACCGCGAACTTTGATAAGTCTATCCTGACGGTCATCAACGGCAGCGGCAGCGGGGCGTACACCAACGGAGCGCAGGTGGGGATTGTGGCCAGCAATGCTCCGTCCGGGCAGACCTTTGACAAGTGGACCAACGACACACAGTACGTGGTCAACCCCTCTAACGCCTACACGGGAGTGAACATGTCGACCAATCCGGTTACCCTGTACGCGACATACAAAAATCTTTCCGGCTTGTACAACTTGACGGTCAACGGCGGCAGCGGCAGCGGTACGTCGTACACCAACGGACAGCAGGTGGTGATTGTGGCGGATGCTCCGGCATCCGAGAAGATCTTTGATCGGTGGACCGGCGATACGCAGGTTGTGGCCAGTGTTACCTCCGCGACCACGACGGTAACCATTTCAAACAGTTCGGTCGCCCTGACCGCGACGTATACGAACATCTATTATGCCCTGACGGTCAACGGCGGCACGGGTGGCGGCTTGTACACCAACGGAGCACGAGTGACGATTATGCCGACGAATCCTCCGGGGATGGCCTTCGACCGGTGGACCGGCAGTACGCAGGTTTTGTCCAGCGTCTTCTTTTTTCAGCAGATTGTGACCATGTCGACCAGCCCGGTCACCCTGACTGCGACCTTTCAGGACGCCACGAATGGTGTCGTGAATGTGAATTGGGGAGCTTCGGGCGGGTTTTACTTCCGTACAAATGCTTTTGCCGGGATTCTTGGGCCTACAGGCTCCGGCAAGTCAACCATTGCGCGGTTGATGTACAGTCCGAATGCTGTGAAAGACCAAATTCTGCCCGGCGGGGCAGGTGCTGTGAACGACGTGGCATGGGATACGATTACCATCACTGAAAACGGGGACGGGGTGACCGAGTGGGCCGCCTTTTCCCCCCGTTCTGTCGTACGGGCCTGGACTAACGGGTATGTTTATACGCTGATATTCCAGGACGGCAACGTGGAAGCGGGCGACTGGTATTACTACACCCCGTTGCTGTCATTGGCGCAGATTACCACAAACGCGGCTCCGCAAAACATCGAGATGAATACAGATATACAGAATGGCGACCCCATTAATGGCACTAATTATTGCGCTCAGGTTATTACGGGCATCGTGCTGACGGTCAACAACGGCATCACCAGCGGTTCGTACACCAACACGCAGGTGGTGACAATCACGGCGAATACTCTGACCAATGGGGGTGTCTTTGACCGGTGGACCGGCAATACGCAGGGTGTGGCCAGCGTCACCTCCGCGACCACCACGGTGACCATGTCGACCAATGCGGTTACCCTGACTGCGACCTATAAATATTTCTACACGTTGTCGGTTATCTCCGGCCTTGGCACCGGTTCGTCGTACACCAATGGACAGCGGGTGCCGATCTCGGCGAATCTTCCGGAACCTGGGAAGTCCTTTGACCAGTGGATCGGAACCGGTGCGCCGTATTTGGCCGATGTCACCGCCTCGAATACCGCAGTGATATCCATGCCCGCGTCGAACATCGCCGTGCAAGCGAGGTTCAAAAACACCACTTACGCCCTGACGGTCAATAGCGGTAGCGGCAGCGGTTCGTATACCATCGGAACGCCGGTGACGATTGTGGCGAGTAATATCCCAGGAGCGGCCTTTTATCAGTGGACCGGCGATACGAGTGCTTTGTCCAGTAACACGGTAAGCACCACGGTAAGCATGCCGTCCAATGCGGTAAGCCTGACCGCGACGTACTATAACCTCTATGCCCTGACGGTCAGCAACGGAACTGGTAGCGGTTCTTTCTACACCAACACGCAGGTGGTGACGATTGTGGCGGACGCTCCGCTAACCGGAATGGAATTTGACAAGTGGGTCGGCGATACGCAGTACGCGAACAGCGTCACGGCCACGACCACTACGGTGACCATGCCGACCAATGCGGTCAACCTGACCGCGACGTACAAAAATCTGCCCGGCTACTACACCCTGACGATCACCAACGGCACGGGTAGCGGAGTATACACCACCGGAACGATGGTGCCGATTACGGCGGTTGCTCCGGCGGGGACGGCCTTTGCCCGGTGGATCGGAGATACTCAGGTTGCGGCCGGCATCTTTTCGTTGAACACGATCGTGACGATGCCAGCGTCGAACGTCGCCCTGACCGCGAGCTGTGTGGACGCCTCGAATGGTGTCGTGAGTGTGGACTGGGGAGCTTCGGCCGGGCTTTACTTTGCGGATACCTATACCGGGATTCTTGCCCCAAATGGCTCTAGCAACTCAACCATTACTCAGCTGATGTACAGTCCGGACAATGTGAAAGACGATATTTTATCCAGCAGGGCGGGTGCTGTGAACGACGTGGTGTGGGATACGGTTGTCATCACCGAAAATGGTGATGGGTGGACTGAATGGGGCGTCATTTCTCAGGCTGAACCTTTTACTTCTACAGTGCGGGCATGGACGAACGGTTATGTGTATGCGCTGACATTTCAGAAAAGCGACGTGCAGCCGGGAGACTGGTATTTCTTCACCACCCCACTGGTGGCTTTGCAGAAGCTCGCCACAAACGCGGCGGCGCAATTTATCGAGATGAACACGGATACGACGAATGGCGATCCCATTGATGGCGGCCCGAACAACGCGCAGGTTATTGATGGAATCCTGCTGACGGTCAACAGCGGCAGCAACAGCGGTTGGTACACCAACGAACAGCAGGTGGCGATCTCGGCGGATGCTCCGGCGCCCGGGATGACCTTTGACAAGTGGACCGGCGATACGAGTGCTTTGTCCAGTAACACGGTAAGCACCACGGTAACCATGCCGACCAATCCGGTCACCCTGACCGCGACATACAAGAATCTTTCCGGTTATTACACCTTGACGGTCAGCAACGGCACCCCCAGCGGGGTATACTCCAACGGGCAGGTGGTGGCGATCTCGGCGGATGCTCCGGCATCCGATAAGGTTTTTTTCCGCTGGATCGGCGATACGCAAGTTGTGGCCAGTGTCACCTCCGCGACCACCACGGTAGTGAACCTGTCGACTAATCCGGTCACTCTGACCGCGACGTACGCAGATGTTTATTACACCTTGACGGCTAACGGTGGAATTGGCGGCTCGGTTTCTCCGGCAAGTACCAACGTATTGGGCGGAAGCAGCGTGAACTTCGTTATCACGGCGAGTAATTACTACCGGATCGCAACGCTGACCACCAATGGAACGGCTGTGACGGGCATGTCGTTTGATGCCAATAGCACGACCACCAACTTCACCTGGAGCAACGTGCATCTCTCGGGTGTATTGGCCGCGACCTTCGCGGCGTATGTAGCCAACGATCCGGCGAATACGCCGCACTGGTGGCTGGCGAGTTATGGGTTGACCAACGGTGGAGCCACCTTCGACGAAGCGTCCGTCCTCGATCAGGACTCTGATGGCCTGAAGGCTTGGCAGGAATACATCGCTGGAACCAGCCCGACCGATGCAGCTTCCGTCCTCAAAGCGGCCCAAACCACTCGCAACGTAGTCACTTGGAACGCGGTTTCGGGGCGGGTCTATTCGGTCTACTGGTCAACGAATCTGATGAAAGGTTTCCAGCCATTGGAAACCAACATCCTCTATCCGCGGGGCAGCTACACCAACGCAACCCCGGACTCCAGATTGAACCATTATCAAATCAAGGTTCGGATGCAGTAACAGGTCTGAGAGCCACGAAAACCCGCCCCGAAGTATCAGGGCGGGTTTTCTTTTGCCCCCCCCATTGACCACCGACGCGGGGAGTGTCACCAGCCGCTTCTATCGCATCAAAGCGTGGAGATAGAGCGAGAGACGCCGGAATCATATAAGTGTCTTCACGAGACGTCTGTTCTACTGGCGGAACCATTCACCTGCGGAACGCGATCAGCATCAAAACTCGATCTGCATGCCCATTTCGACCACGCGGTTGGCGGGCAGGCCGAAGAAGGCGGTGGCCGACTGGGCGTTGCGGGACATGAGCACAAAGAGGCGCTTTCTCCACATGGCCATTCCTTTGGCCGACGTTCTCACCAGCGTTTCGCGGCTGAGGACAAAGGTGCAGGATTTCGGAGACAGGTCGAGTCCGAGGGCGTGGCAGGCGGAGAGGATTTCTCCGATGGTGGCTTTTTCCATAAAGCCGTAGCGGGCGATGACCCGGTGGAATCCGCTGGTCAGCGTTTCCACCTGCACCCGAGTGGCGGGATCGACGTATGGTTCCTCGACGGCGAGGATGGTGAGCAGGATCACGCGTTCATGCACGGAGCGGTTGAGTTTAAAGTTGTGAAGCAACGCCAGCGGTGTGCCGAGAAGATTGCCGTACATATAGACGGCTGTGCCGGGTACTCGCACCGCATGACCAAGACTCAGGTCGTCGAGGAAGGTTTCCAGCGGCAGCAGGCCTTCTTTCATGTGCCGACCGAGCAGACGGCGGCCCGTTCGCCATGTGGTCATCACAGCCAGGAAGCCGGCGGCGACCACCAGCGGGAGCCAGCCGCCGCGCCAGATTTTCAGGGCGTTGGCGGCGAAGAACACAACTTCCACTATGAGCAGACCGGCGCATAATGAACCGACTCCCAGGATATGCCAGCCCCAGCGTTTGCGCGCTACGATGAAGAGCAGCACGGTGGTGGCGATCATGGTCAGCGTGACGGCGACGCCGTAAGCCGAGGCCAGGTTGCTGGAGGAGCGGAAGCCGAGTACCAGCGCGAGACAGCAGACGAGCAGGAAGCTGTTGATGGTTGGAATATAAATCTGGCCGCGCTGTTCGGACGAAGTATGGCGGATTTCCATGCGGGGCAGGTAGCCCATTTGGATCGCCTGCATGGTCAGAGAAAACGCGCCGGAGATGAGTGCCTGTGAGGCGATGATCGACGCGGCGGTGGCGAGGGCGACGAGCGGGTAGAGCGCCCAGTCGGGAGCGAGCATATAGAAAGGATTGGCCAGAGCTTCCGGCTGTTTCAGAATCAGCGCGCCTTGCCCGAAGTAGTTCAGAGCCAGCGCCGGAAACGCGATAAAGAACCATCCCAGCCGGATCGGGCGCGGGCCGAAGTGGCCGAGGTCGGCATAAAGCGCTTCCGCGCCGGTCACCGCCAGAAATACCGCGCCCATGACCACGAAACCGATCCTGCCGCTGTGCAGGAGGAAGTCGACGCCGTACAACGGCGAAAGCGCGGCAAGTACTTCGGGAGCCATAATAATGCCGCGCAGTCCAAGGAGGGCGAGGGCGGCGAACCAGATCAGCATGACCGGCCCGAATACACTGCCGACTTTACCAGTGCCCTTATATTGGAAAGCAAAGATGGCGATCAGAATCCCCAGAGTCAGAGGGACAATCCACGGTTCGAAAAAAGGTGTGGCGACATTCAATCCCTCCACCGCGCCCAGTACGGTGATGCAGGGGGTGATCATCCCGTCGCCGTAGAGCAGGCTGGCTCCTAGGAGAGCGATCATAACCAGAACGGTTCGTCGTTTTCCCTGGCTGGCCTCGTCGGCGCGGGTGAGGGCGAACAGCGCCAGAATACCGCCTTCGCCGTGGTTGTCGGCCCGCAGGACGAACGACATATATTTCAGACAGACGATCAGGATCAGCGTCCAAATGATCAGCGAGAGTACGCCGAGCACATGCGGTGCCGTGGGAGTCAATCCGTGAGCTCCGTGAAAACACTCGCGTAAAGCGTACAGCGGGCTGGTGCCGATGTCGCCGAATACCACGCCCAGCGCGCACACAATCAGGCCGGCTGTTTTCCGGCGGCTCGTTTCTATCGTTTGCATGGTTTTACTCTGACGACAGGAAGTACTAAGCCGTCAGCAGATTGAAAATTTCCTCGGCGGTGGCCGCGTTCAGAAGTTTGGCACGCAACTCCGGCCGACTCAGCAGTTTGCTGATTTCCGCCAGAAACTGAATGTGCGGTCCCGCGCGGTTTTCGGGGGAAAGCGTCATGATGAAAATATGGGAAAGCTTGCCGTCCAGAGTGGCGAAGTCAACGCCGGCGTGGTGGATGGCGATGGCGGCAACCAATTGATTCACGGCGTCTGTTTTTCCGTGCGGAATGGCGATTCCGTTCTGCATACCCGTTGACATCTTGGCCTCGCGAGCCAGGAGCGCCTGAACCGACGTCTCGCAGTCGGTGAGTTTCCCTGAGGCTGCCATAAAGGCGACCATCTCTTCGATGACGCCCTGCTTGGTGTCGGCTTTCAGTTCCGGCAGGATCGAGTCTTTGGCGAGAATCTTTTTTAGATTCATGTATAGAAGTTCCTGGTGCGAAAATAAGGGGGCATTTTGCGCTTCATCGGCAGGCGGTCAATGAAAAATCAGGACAAAAAAAACAGAAACCAATTGACGCGAAATAGGCGTTGGTATAAACCCACCGTGGTTTTTTATTTTTTCGACAGGGAAATGCCGGCTTGGCGATAAGTGTTTTTCTTTTGCAGGCCTTGCTTTTTCCCAGAGGGTGACCATGGCTAATGAAAACTTAAGGAGCGGTCTGGATCCAGCCTGTATCCGGGTGGAGTTGAACTCGACCGGACGGGATGAGGCCATTCGCGAGCTGGTCGGCCTGATTCATGCAAAACATCGTTTGCGCAACCCGGAAGACGTTATCAACGTGGTGATGGAACGCGAGCAGAAGATGGGAACCAGCCTGGAAAACGGTATTGCGGTTCCCCACGGGAAACCCGCTTCGGTTGACCGGCTTCTGGTGGCGGTCGGGTTGAAGCAAAAAGGAATCGATTTCAAAAGCGCTGATGGTCAGCCCTCAAAGATCATCATTTTAATCCTGTCGTCTGCCGCGCAGGCCGGACCGCATATGCGCTGTCTGGCAGAGATCGGACGGCTGTTGCAGTCGGAACCCAACCGTAAAAAAATTCTAGCGGCAAAGGATGCGGAGACCGTCTTTAAGATTATGACGGACCCTGGCATTTAACCCATGCAAAAAAAATCATCCATCCGGCCTCTCATAAACGGTGTTAAACCGGCGGGCCGCTGGATGTGTGTGATCCTTATTACACTTCTGTTTGGTGCTACCGATTTGTTTGTCGCTCATGCCAGCGAAAATGGAGCACCGGTCATCACAGAGCAGTCTGTGACGGCGGAAACTCCGGCCCAAGAAGAAGACGGGGAACACCTGTCCGCCCAAGCCCCTGTAATTTTTAAGGTTGCCGGCGTGCCGATCACTAATTCGATGATTACCGGCTGGTTCGCCGCGTTTATTCTAATTGCCGGATCGGTGCGGTTTCGCCAGCAGGTGCGGGCCGGACGCAGCACCCTGTTTACCGGCGCGGTCGAATCGACCGTGATCTTTCTGCACCGCTTTCTGTCTGACATCATGGGCGATCGTCTGGCGAAAAGAACGTTCTGGCTGCTGGGTTCCTTTTTCATTTTCATTCTCTGTTCCAATACGGTGGGGCTGTTTCCGGGGATCGGAAGCATCGGATGGGGACATGACACGGAGCGCATGTTTAAAGTGACGCAACCGTTATTCCGCGGGATTAACGCGGATCTGAATACCACGCTGGCGCTCGGCGCGCTGTTTTTCGTCTTTTGGTTCATCTGGGCGTGGAAAGAAAACGGGCCCGTTGGCATTCTGAAGCACATTTTCGCCCCGCAAGGCGATGCGAAGGGAATCATGTATTTTGTGATGGTCGTGGTGTTTTTGGCGGTCGGGCTACTCGAAATCATATCGATCATGATCCGCCCTTTTTCGCTGGCCGTCCGGTTATACGGCAATATTTTTGCCGGTGAGGTGATGTTAGAGACCATGTTGCATAAGGTTCCCGTAATCAGCTGGCTGCTGCCGGTTCCGTTTTATCTGATGGAAGTGCTGGTTGCGCTTATTCAGGCGCTGGTCTTTACATTGCTTTCCGCCGTTTTTATCATGTTAATTTGCAAGCACGAGGGCGAAGGGGAGCATCCGGAACAAGAGGAGCCCGATCCGGATACACAAAAACATTAAACTGAAAGAGGAGAAAAAAATGGATCCATCAATGCATATCGGTGTTGCAGCAGCTGGCGGCGCGATCGGTGTCGGTCTTATCGGACTGGGTGCCGTAATGGCTGTGGGCCGGAATCCCGGCGCGAGCGCTAAGATCATGGTGCAGGCGATTCTGGCAATTGCCTTCGCTGAAGCCTGTGTGTTCTACGCCATCTTCCTGAAATAAACGCATGGCGGACGGAGCATTATGAGCACATGGTTCATGCAGACCGGAAACGGGTTGTTTAACGGCGCGGCGGGATTTCCTTTGCTGGCGGCCATCGAAAACCCGTTGCCGAAATTCGGCGTTAACTGGGCCGACTTCATCTCGCAGTGCCTTGCCTTTCTGATCATCGCGTGGATTTTGAATAAGTTTGTATTCAAGACCGTGATGAAAATGGTGGCGGACCGGCGCAGAGAGGCGGAGGAGGCGGCCGCCAACAACGAGCGGGCCCGTCGCGAACTCCAGGCCGTTGAAGAGGCGCGCAAAGAGGTTCTGCACAAAGCTCATGAGCAGGCGGAGCAGGTTGTTTCCGCAGCCAAGGCCAATGCGGCGGAACTGCTGGAGCAGGAAAAAATCCGGTGCGAACTGGCGGGTAATGAAATGCTGGCCAAAGCGCGGGGCGACGCCCAACTGGATCAGGCGCGTTTAAAAATGGAACTTAGAGCCGAACTTGCGGGGATGATTGTCAATCTCACCGCGAGGCTGGCGCAAATGAATCTCACCGCCGGCGACCGTGACCGGCTGCTACAGGCGGCAATTAAAGAAATCGCCGACGAACCTTCCCAGAAATAAGAGGCCATGAAGCTCACCCGTCAGCACCAACGAAACGCACGCCTTCTCTGGCAATCCGTTTCTGTTAACGGCATCCCCGATGCGAACCGCATCCGGGAGGCGGTTCAGACGGTACGGCAGTTCGAGGGGCGGTCTGCCGAGGCGGTGCTGCGGTGTTTCGTGCAGCGACTGGAAGTTTATATCCGCGCGAACCGGATCGGCGTGGTCAGCGCGGATCAGCTTTCTGCGCAACAGCGGGAACAACTCTCCGGGCTGTTCCGCGGAACAGAGGCGGCGGAAGCCGGAATTAATTTTTCCGTTGATCCTGCCGTCATCGGCGGGCTGCGGGTTGAAAAAGGTTATCAAGTGACAGATCTGACCATTGCGCGGCAGTTGGAAATACTGCAGAGCAGGTTATTGGAGAAATGAATTTTTCGGACTGAAAGGCTGGTTAACATACTATGCAATCTATCGTGGCAGACATCGAACAGACCCTTGCGCAATTTCATCCGGAAGCGCATAGCGAAGAAACCGGCAAGGTCATGGAGGTCGGAGACGGCGTGGCCCGGATTGAAGGACTGCGCAATATCCGGCTGAACGAAATGATCGACTTCGGTAACGGAATAACAGGTCTTGCGCTGAACCTTGAAGAAAACAGCGTGGGCGCGGTGGTGCTGAGCGATGCCGAAACGGTACGCGAAGGACAAACCGTTCGCTCGACCGGCCGGTTGCTCGAAATTCCCTGCGGACGCGCCATGCTGGGTCGTGTGGTGGATCCCCTTGGCCGCCCGTTGGATGGCAAAGGGCCCATTGATACCAAGGAGAGAAATCCGGTGGAGCGTCCGGCTCCCGGGATCATCGGTCGGCAGTCCGTTTCCGCGCCGCTGCAGACCGGCATTCTCGCTATTGACGCAGTGATTCCCATCGGAAGGGGACAGCGCGAACTGATTATCGGCGACCGCTCAACCGGCAAAACAACCATCGCGGTGGATGCCATTATCAATCAGGCACGGCTGAACCGTGAGGCTGAACTGGCCGGCGACACCAAGACCTATCCGGTATTTTCTGTTTATGTGGCGATCGGGCAGCGGCAGGCGAGCGTGGCGCAGGTGGTGAACGCGCTGGAGGAGCACGGCGCGTTGAAATACACAGTGATCGTGGCGGCCACGGCATCGGATTCGGCAGCGATGCAATATCTGGCTCCGTTCAGCGGCACAGCCATCGGCGAATGGTTTATGGATCACGGCATGGATGCGCTGGTGGTGTACGACGACCTTTCCAAACACGCCGTGGCTTACCGGCAGATGTCGCTGGTGCTGCGCCGGCCTTCCGGACGCGAAGCCTATCCGGGCGATATTTTCTATCTGCACAGCCGTTTGCTGGAACGCTCGGCTTGTATGTCGAAAGCGCACGGCGGCGGCACGCTCACCTCGCTTCCGATCATTGAAACGCAGACCGGTGACGTGTCGGCTTATATTCCAACCAATGTGATTTCCATTACCGACGGGCAGATTTATCTGGAAAGCGATCTGTTCCATCAAGGGATACGTCCGGCGATGTCGATCGGAATTTCCGTGTCGCGTGTCGGTTCAGCCGCGCAGACTAAAGCGATGAAAGAGGTGGCCGGGAAAGTGAAGCTGGAACTGGCGCAGTATTATGAGATGAAAGAATTCGCGCAGTTCGGTTCGGATCTGGATGCGAAGACTGTCGCGCAGATTGAACACGGACGGCGCATCACCGAGCTGTTCAAACAGATACAATACAATCCCTTCCCGATGGAAGAAGAGGTCATCCAGTTGTGGGCCGCCCAGCAGGGATTTTTCGGGAATACGCCGGTTGAGAAAACGCGCGAAGTCCGCGCCAAACTCCTCGAATTCGTCCGGATGCGGCGAAAGGATCTGCTGAAAGATATCGCACAGCAGAAAAAGCTGACGCCGGAAATCAAGAAGGGTCTCGAAGAAGTACTGGCTGAATATCAGAATTTGGCCTGACGGACAGCTATGGCAAATCTACGTGACATTCGACGGCGCATCAAATCGATCCGCTCCATGGCTAAAATCACTAAGGCCATGCAGATGGTGTCGATTTCAAAAATGAAGCGCGCCCAGCATGCGGCGGCGCTCGGCATCCCCTACGCCGACATGCTTAGCGACATTTTGATGCAGGTAACGCAATATGCCGGCACCTATCAGCACGGGTTGATGGCGAAACGGAGCGGCGACCGTAAATTAATCATACTGGTCGGCACAGATCGCGGATTGTGCGGCTCGCTGAACACCAATATTTTTCGTGAGGTTGCCAAATATGACCGCGACTCGACGATGTTCGTGACCCTTGGAGCCAAGGCGGCGCAGTTCGTGCAGAGAACCGGACGGTTGCTGATCGTGGACTTTAACTACAGCGACTCACCGAAACTTTCCGAAGCCCGGATGGTTTGCCGGTTCGTGGCGCAGCTTTTTCTGGATGACGAAATGGACAGCGCCGACATTGTCTTCAGCGACTTTGTATCAACCTTCAAACAGGTTCCGCTGACGTGGCGGTTTCTTCCGGTCGGGCAGTCTCAGGAGTCTTTCGATCAGCTGCCCGAGGCGCTGAGACGCACGAAAATGGCGGAGATGCAGGAGAGCGTCAAAGACAACGGAGAATTTGATTTCGAGCCGGATGTGAACACCGTTTACGAATCACTTTTACTGCACAGTCTGGATCATCAGCTGCTACAAATCATGCGCGAGGTGCGCGCCAGCGAACATAGCGCGCGCATGGTGTCGATGAAGCAGGCGACGGATAACGCCAGAGACATGAACAATAAACTGCAATTGGTTCATAACAATCTGCGTCAGGCATCGATCACGAAAGAGCTTTTGGAAATCGGCAGCGCCGCCGGAATGGACGGATAGCCGGGCGGCAGAAATTTAAAACAAAATAATATTCAGGAAACGAGGCGGGAAATGAAACAGGGCAAAATTGTGCAGGTGATCGGGCCGGTGGTGGACGTCGAGTTTGAAAACTCCGCCGATCTTCCGGGTATTTATGAAGCGCTGGTTGCGGAGCAGGTGGAGATTGACGGCAAGGTGCGTAAGCTGGTGCTGGAAGTGCAGCAGCACGTCGGCGGCCGCTGGGTTCGCACCATCGCGATGGGCGCGGCCGAAGGCCTTCAGCGCGGCACACCGGTCAAAACTACCGGCGGACCCATCACCGTTCCGGTCGGCCCAGGTGTGATGGGGCGTATGATGAACGTCACCGGCGATCCTATTGATGAACGCGGGGAGGTTAACGCGGAAAAACGGCTTCCCATTCATCGGCGTCCGCCGTTGCTGACCGAACAGGCCGTTAAACCGGAAGTGCTGACAACCGGCATCAAGGTGATCGATTTAATTTGTCCCTTTTTGAAAGGGGGCAAGGTCGGCGCATTCGGCGGCGCGGGCGTGGGCAAAACGGTTGTGATTATGGAGCTGATCAACAATATCGCCAAGCAGCACGGCGGGTATTCGGTTTTTGCCGGTGTCGGCGAACGCTCGCGTGAAGGGAATGACCTCTATCGCGAAATGTCCGAAGCCGGCGTTATCGATCAGGCCGATCTGGAAAAATCCAAAGTGGCTCTGGTCTACGGCCAGATGAATGAACCGCCGGGTGCCCGTATGCGCGTGGCGCTGACGGCTTTGACGGTGGCGGAATATTTCCGTGACGAAAAATTTCAGGACGTGTTGCTCTTCATCGACAACATCTTCCGTTTCTCACAGGCCGGAGCCGAAGTGTCAGCCTTGCTCGGGCGGACTCCCAGCGCGGTCGGCTATCAGCCCACGCTTTCCACGGAAATGGGCGATCTGCAAGAGCGGATCACGTCCACGCGTTCGGGATCCATCACATCGTTTCAGGCGGTTTATGTGCCCGCCGACGACCTGACCGACCCGGCGCCGGCCACAACGTTCGCCCATTTGGACGCCACCATCGTGCTGGATCGTGCGCTTACCGCGCAGGGAATTTTTCCGGCGGTTGATCCACTGGCTTCGAACTCGCGGGCGCTCTCGCCGGAAATCGTCGGCGAAGAACATTACAACACAGCGCGCGGCGTTCAGGCCGTCCTCCAGCGCTACAAAGAGCTGCAGGACATCATCGCCATTTTGGGTATCGATGAACTTTCCAACGAGGACAAGGTTATTGTTAACCGGGCTCGGCGCATTCAGAAATTTTTGAGTCAGCCGTTTACGGTGGCGGAAGTGTTTACCGGCCGGCAGGGACGCCAGGTTACGGTTCAGGAGACCGTGCGCGGATTTAAGGAAATTCTGGAAGGTCAGCACGATGAAGTGCCGGAATCCAATTTCTACATGAAGGGCAGTATCGCGGAAGCGATCGAAGAGGTCTGACCATGGCGGCGCTGCTGAAAGTAAAAATCATTACGCCGAAAGAAGTCGCCTACGATGGAACGGCTCTGGCGGTTACCATACCGGCAGAAACAGGCGAAATGCAGGTGTATCAAGGCCACATTCCGGTGCTGGCGCGTGTCGTACGAGGAATTATCCGGATCGAAAATCCGGGGGTCGAGCCGGTCTGCTTCGAGGCGGACGAAGGATTTTTTCGCGTGACGCAGGATGAAGTCAGTCTGCTTATCGACACACTTCAACCGGTGTAAACGACCGGCGGAACCGGCACGCAGATTTCACGAACCCCTAGCTATACTTAATTATTATCGCATTTCACCTTGCGCACATTCTGCGTTTGCAGTAAGAATCCACCAACAAATCGGGGCCGATACAACGGCCGGAATCAGTAAACAAAGTGTAACAGGAGAATCCGAAATGGCAAAAGCAGCAACCAAGTCTCAGATCATCGCCAAGATCGCCGACGACGCCGGCATCAGCAAAGTTCAGGCGAAAGCCGCCCTCGAATCCATCATCGCGCAGGCATATAAAGGCGCTGCAGCCGGATTCACAGTTCCCGGTCTGGGCAAACTGGTCAAAGTGAAACGCAAAGCCCGCATGGGTCGCAATCCGGCCACTGGCGAACAGATTCAGATCAAAGCCAAGACCGTTCTCAAATTCCGCATCGCTAAAGCAGCCAAAGACGCAGTCCTCGGCTAATACGCTTCCGCGATTCACAGCCCCGGTTCGCCGGGGCTGTTTTTTTTGCACTTGAACCGTTTCGTTTATCCGGATAGACAGATTTCATGACCGTCATCCAAAAGCTTAAAACCGCCAAGCACCCGCTTATTTCTGTGGAATTTTTTCCGCCGAAGACCGGAGCTTCGCAGGACGTTTTTAGCAAAGGAGCCGTCGAGCTGACCGGCCTCAAGCCCGACTTTGTTTCCGTCACGTGCGGCGCGGGCGGCTCCGCCGCAGGCCCCACGCTCGAGATTTCAAAACAGTTGCGCGGACTCGGCTATGACACCGTCATGCCGCATTGCACCTGTGTCGGCGTGTCCCGCGCTGAGCTGGCGCGCTCAACCGATCAAATTGTCGCGCAGGGGTTTCAGGACATCATGGCGCTGCGCGGCGATCCGCCCCGCGGAGAAAAATGTTTCAAACCGGCGGCTGACGGCTTCCGCTACGCCGCCGAGCTGGTTGCTTTCCTGCGCGAACGCCATCCGCAACTCTCCATCGGCGTGGCCGGTTATCCTGAAAAACATCCGGAGGCGCCGGATATTGAGACGGACATTCTTCATCTGAAAGAAAAGGTGGATGCCGGCGCCGACTTCATCACCACACAGCTTTTCCTTCACAATCACGTTTATTTTGAGTTCGTTGAAAAATGTCGCGCGGCGGGCATCACCGTTCCGATTGTGCCGGGACTTCTTCCGGTGATCTCTCTCGAACAGATCAACCGCATGCGCACGTTCTGCGACTTCCATGTGCCGGGCGACCTGTTGAAAAATCTGGAAGCCGCGCAGAATGATCCGGTGCAGATGGAGCGCGTCGGCCTTTACTGGGCGAGCGAACAGATCTCGGAGCTCATTGAAGGCGGCGCTCCGGGCATTCACCTCTACCTGCTCAACCGCGCCCAGACCGCGTTTAATCCGGAACTCTCCGCCTGTCTCTCCCGCGTCCGCGGACGGTGACGACATCTTCCAAACATTGGAATTTTTGTTTCCAATGGTTGGAAAAAAGAGCAACCATTCTTCCGATGTTTGGACCTGAACAAAGTGAAAGAGGCTTTTGTATGCAAAAGCAACGACCGCAGGGAGTGGCAAAACTTACAGTTTTAATTCTGCTCGCCGCTACGCTCGCCGGGTGTTCGACGCCAAAGTATGAAGACGGCACGAAGAAAGAATATTCCGATATGCCGTGGAATACGCCGGCTACCTGGGAAGGTGGCATGAATATTCCCGGCCTGAGCGGATACGAATAAGCCCTCGGACTTCCGGAACCTTATCCTTGCAGGATGCGCAGCATGCGGCGAAGCGGCTCGGCCGCGCCCCACAGCAACTGGTCGCCGCAGGTGAACGCGGTCAGATATTCCGGCCCCATCTTCATCTTGTGAATGCGGCCGACCGGAACGGTCAGTGTGCCGGAAATCGCGGCGGGCGTCAGGCGCGCCAGCGTTTCCTCTTTGGTGTTACCGACCACATCCACCCACTCGTTGTCGTTGCGGATGATTTCGATGAGCTCTTCAACCGGGACGTTCTTCTTGAGCTTGATGGTGAGCCCCTGGCTATGGCAGCGCATCGCGCCGATCCGCACGCAGAGACCGTCAATCGGGATGGCGGTTTTCGTTCCCAGAATTTTGTTGGTTTCGGCAAAGCCTTTCCATTCCTCTTTGGTCTGGCCGTCGTCCACGGCTTTGTCGATCCAGGGAATCAGCGAGCCGGCCAGCGGCGCGCCGAAGTGCTCCTTCGGCATTTCTTTACTGCGCAGACTGGCGGTCACTTTGCGGTCGATGTCGAGAATGGCGGAAGAGGGTGTTTGCAGATCGGCGGAAGCGGTCTGATGCAGCGTCCCCATCTGGCTGAGCAGTTCGCGCATATTCTGCGCACCGGCGCCGGAGGCCGCCTGATAAGTCATCGAAGAAAGCCATTCGACCAGCCCGGCTTTGAAAAGTCCGCCGATGGCCATCAGCATCAGACTGACGGTGCAATTGCCGCCGATGAAATCTTTTTTGCCGTCCGCCAGCGCGTTGTCGATGACCGGACGGTTGACCGGATCGAGAATAATGACGGCATCTTTGCTCATGCGAAGAGTTGATGCCGCGTCAATCCAGTAGCCGTTCCAGCCGGCGGCGCGCAGTTTGCCGTGAACCGCCTGGGTATAATCGCCGCCTTGACAGGTCAGAATGACATCCATGGACGACAGCGCATTGAGATCGGCGGCATCCAGAAGAACCGACGCGCCGTTTCCGACGTTCGGCGCGGGCTGTCCCGCCTGTGACGTCGTGAAAAAGACCGGATCAATTTCGGCAAAATCATTTTCCGCCAGCATGCGTTCCATCAGGACCGAACCGACCATGCCGC
>JBAXDG010000017.1:0-25169 GCA_037141075.1 Kiritimatiellales bacterium | reverse complement strand
TGCCGGCAGACAGGATGATCAGCGGATAGAGCAGAATCAGAAAGTCATTCTGCCGACCGTCGGCGAAGTAAACCAGCCCAGAGACAAAAACAAGGTCGACCAGGAATTGCAACGGAGCCAGTCGCCGCATCCGGTCCTGATTGCGCAGCCACAGCGAGTAGGGAATGGTGATGATATAGGCGAAAGCGATGAAAGCGTAAAACGCAATACTGTCCCGCTTCAGCACAAAAGACAGAACAATCAAAAATCCGCTGATGGTCGCAAGGCGTCCTCCGAGAAGCCCCGCCATGGCTTTCCATGACACAACGCGGGCTTCTTCCTCCTGCCGGGTTTTCTTCATACCGGAGTCTTTTTTACCCCACCAGTTCGGTCATCTTGAAAATCGGTAGAAACATGGCCAGCACGATTCCCCCGATCATGACCCCGATCACCACCATCAGCAAAGGCTCAAGCATAGAGGTCAGCCCCTCCAGCATGGTGTCCACTTCTTCTTGATAAAACTCAGCCAGTTTGCCGAGCATTTCCTCCATTGTGCCGGTCTGTTCGCCGGCGGAGAGCATATGGATGAGCATGCTGGGGAACACCTTGTTTTTTTTGAGCGTCTCGGAGACGGTCTTGCCCTGTTCCACACTGGCCCGCGCGTCAAGAACCGCCTTGCCGATCACCTTATTGCCGGTGGCTACGCCTACGATGGACATGGCCTGAATAATCGGCACGCCGCTGGAAATCAGCTGGGCAAACGTCGAGGCAAAGCGTGTGATGGCGATCTTGAGGGCCAGTTTGCCGAGCAGCGGGAAACGCAACCGCAGGAGATCCGCCGCATAACCTCCTTTGTCGGTCGAGACATAGCGGCGCACGCTGTAGACTATGGCGAAGATCGCTATCAGCACGATATACCAGTAACTGCGGATAAAATTACTGGTATCCAGCAGCATTTGAGTGGGCGCGGGCAGTTTGGCGCCGAATCCGGCGAACATTTTGGCGAACGTCGGCACAATGAAGACAATCAGGCCGGTTGAAATGATCAGAGCCACACACATAACCACGGTTGGGTACATCATGGCGGATTTCACTTTGGCGCGCAGGCGGTTAGACGCTTCAAGAAAAGAAGCCACCCGCTCTGAAGTTTCGGCCAGCATCCCGCCGGTTTCGCCAGCGCGCATCATGTTCACATAAAGTTCGTCGAACACCTGAGGATACTCCGCAAGCGAGTCGGAGTACATCGTGCCGCCTTCGACACTAACCTTCACGCCGGTGAGCACCGTGCGGAAGTTTTTGTTCAGGGTTTGTTCCTCCAGTGCGACGATGGACTGTACCAGCGGCATGCCCGAACCCAACATTGCCGCCAGCTGGCGGGTGTAAAGCGGGAGCTCTTTGAGCCGGATTTTGCGCGCGCCGCTCACTTTCTTTTTCACCGATTTTTTCGCTGCCATAGATTTCTTCCTGATTATTCGGTCGTTACTCTCAAAACTTCGTCAATGGTCGTAATTCCTTCGCGCACTCTGGAAAGGCCGGTGGCGCGCAGGGTCTTCATGCCGCAGCGCACGGCCACCTCGCGCAGGGTGCTTGCCTCCGACGTTTCAAGAATCTTTGCCCTGAGCTCATCGTTCAGCAGCAAAATTTCCATGATCGCACCGCGGCCCTTATAGCCCAGTCCGCCGCACTTCGGGCATCCCTTGGCACCAAAAAAAGTAGTATCTTTAAACTCGTCCGGATCGAGATGATTGAAGCGGAGCGTTTTTTCCGGCAGATCAATCTGTTGTTTACAGAAGGGGCAGAGTTTGCGGTAAAGGCGTTGCGCCTGAGTCATCACGAGCGACGACGACAGCATGAATGGCTCAATGCCCATATAAGCCATACGGGCAATAGCGCCGGCGGCATCGTTGGTGTGCAGGGTGCTGATCACCAAGTGACCGGTCAGCGCCGCCTGCACCGCGATCGAGGCGGTTTCGTTGTCGCGGATTTCACCGATCATCACGACATCGGGATCCTGACGCAAAATCGAGCGCAGGCCGGCCGCGAAGGTCAGCCCAACCTCAGGTCGCGCCTGAACCTGATTGATTCCGAGCAGTTGATATTCCACCGGGTCTTCTACCGTGATGATATTCACATCTTCGGTGTTCAATTCCTGCAGCGCCGAATACAGCGTGGTCGTTTTGCCCGATCCGGTCGGGCCAGTTACCAGCAGCATGCCGTGCGGCTTGGCAATGGCGAATTTCAAATCCTCCAAAGCTTTCTGTTCCAGACCCAGCGATTCCAGATTGGGTGCGAGCGCGGTTTTATCGAGAATACGCATCACGATCTTTTCGCCATGCACCGTCGGCAGATAACTTATGCGCAGATCCACCTCTTTGCCTAACGCCTTAATCTTAAAGCGTCCATCCTGCGGAATACGCCGTTCCGCAATGTTGAGGTTGGCCATAATTTTTATGCGCGACGAAAGCGCTGACTGCACACTCTTCGGCGGGCTGGGGTTTTCGTAAAGCACGCCGTCCACGCGGTAGCGCAGACGGATTTTCTTTTCCATCGGTTCAATATGAATGTCGCTCGCATGTTTGCGGAGCGCTTCGACCAGAATGGAATTAACAATGCGAACTACCGGCGCGTCTGCGGCGCCTTCCAGCGCTTCTTCGAGACTCTCCGTCACGACCTCTTCGTGGCCGACTTCCAGTTCGTTGTCATTTTCGATATCCTTGAGAATATCCTCCAGACCGATGGCGCCATCTTTGGAGGAGCCCTCCAGCAAGGCGAGTAGATCTTTTGGATCGGCAATCACCGAAAAAATCTGACAGTCGATTTGCGTCTTGAGGTTTTCGATCCCCATGATATTGAACGGATCGGCGACGGCAACCGTCAGCAATTTGCCGATTTTGCACAGCGGCAGCATCTTTAATTGCACCCAAGTGGCTTTCGGAAGCATCTCAACCAGCGAAGGATCGACTCGAAAATTGTCGAGACTGATTGGAGTCATTTCCAGATATTCAGCCTTTGCCAGCAGCATGACCGGGGCCGGTACGGCGCCCTGACTCACCAGAACGTCTTCAAACGGTGTTCCGTCTTTATCGGCTTCCACGCGAGCAGCCAACAGCGCATCTTCCTGAATCGGAAAACGGGCGAGGAGAACTTCTATCAGCGTTTTGTAGGCGTTATCACTCATAATCTTATTGCCGCGGTTATTGAGCACGAATGGTGCCAAACACTTGGTCACGATAGGCTTTCCAAACATTGGAAACAAGCAGGAAGAGAGCGGCGGACGGCAGAGATCGCTTCCGGCTGCTATTTTCCAATGTTTGGAAGAAACAGTCCGTGCATCTGCGGCATAAATCGTGCTTTAATCAACGCGTCGTTTATTTTAGTCAGGAGAAGACATGAGCAAATCCATCAGTGCCAGAGAGGAACTTCAGCAGACCGCCGCCATGCTCGAGCAGATTCTCGAGGTGATGCCCGACGATTTTTTCACGTTACGCTCGCTCTATGAAACGTTGCTTAAGCTCGAGGAGCCCGAACAGGCTCTCGACTGCCTGAAACGGCTGGATGATGGCACGCGTGCCGCGCAGAACCCCGAAATGATCGCGTTTGTCATTAATCAATACGAATCGATCGTGGATGAAATGCCGGAGCTTCGCAAACGGATCGAACGGCTTCAGGAGCTTCAGACGGCAACCGGCCCGACGCGCGGTGAAACGCCGGCGAACCCGTCTGCCCAGCGAAAGAGCGACGTTGATTCTGAGATGGCACTGGCCTGGGAGTTATTTCAGGACGGGCAACTTTCTCAGGAGGAATATTCCAATTTACTGCGCGACCTCACCGAGATGTCCTCGCATACGGAAGCAGGTGTCCCGGTGACGGTTCTGCATATTCTGCACGACCGTAATTTCAGCCATTTTGAGCGGTTGATGACCCACCTCTGCCAGAAGAGCAGGGTGCCGATTATCATGCTGAGCCAGTTTGAGGAACGCGAGGATCTCCGCGAGGTGCTCCCGCTGGACTTTATCAGTCGTCACGGGGCGCTGCCCTTTGCGCAGGTGGGCGACGAGTTGCTGCTGGCCGTTTTGAATCCGCAGGATAAAGAACTGATTCGGCAGGCGAGTGAGCTTGCCCATCGGCGTTGCCATGCCTATCTGGTATCACCGCAGGAGTATGACCAGCGGCTGAATCAAATTAAAAAGGCGCTGACGGCTTGATCGGCGGGGCGGGTTGTTGACTTTCATCCTTTTTTTCGGGGGCGACCCGTTCGCCCGGCTCAAGGCGAAGGCTTTTTCCGCTGCATTCAACCAGAATGTTGCTGGCGCTGATTTCGATAATTTTCATACCGCGGATGATGGCGCCGGGCGCAACAATCTTGCCGTCAACGACCGCCCGCGAGAGGCCGTCTTTTCCGACGCCCATGCCATGGCAGACGATCGCGATTTCCGTGAGGCCGCTTTTGTCGCGAAACACCACAAAATCGCCGAATTCTTGGGTTTTCGAAAGAAGGGCCGGCTTATTGAAATACGAAGGAATCTTGTTGAAGAACGCAGGAATCTTGATGGCAGGATGACGAATCCTGATTGCGCTGAAAAAGAAACCGGCAACGGTCGAAGCGAACAAAAGAACAAGCAGAACCCGTTTAAGCCAAGGCGGAGTTTTCCCTACAGAAATTTTTTTTCTCTTAAGAACTGGTTTCATAACGTCTCTTTTCTCAATTGCTGGAAAAAAGTACTCTCTTCAGTTCTGAAAGCGAATACTTTTTTGGAGGGGCATCGGGCGACATAATTCATGGTGAAGGTAAATACATCGTGGCACGTACAATGCTAGTAATGTAGTTTGTGTTAAAGATGAACGCAAAATTTTAAAAATGGGTTTGACGGGATAGGCTTCCCGCTGGCGGCCATCTTGAAACAGGTGCATTTCATCGTCGCAATCAACAGTCCCATTATATTATAAGAGGTCACGTGTTATGACGAAACCGGTTTACAGAAACAGAAGCGGAATGACGCTGGTCGAAATACTGATTACCGCGTCGATCATCGGCCTGCTCGCCGCGTTTATCATGCCAGCGTACACTATGGCCGTGAAATACCGCGAAAACGCGTTGGTGGCAAGCAGGTTGCGTCAGGCGGCGGCCGCCTTCGGTCTGTACCGCATGGAGGTGGGCGCTCTTCCTGCAACCCGAACCGACGGAACGGTTCCGCCGGGGATGGATGATTATTTTGTTTCACTTGGAATTAAAAGCTGGTGGACCCAGCCGACCCCGGTAGGCGGTGTGTGGGGGTGGAGCGCCGAGGGTACTCCGGCCGTTATGCTCTATAATGTGACCCGACCGGCGAGTCAGATGCTGGACGTTGATAAGATGGTGGAGCCGGTGGAGTCGGATAGAATCGGGAGTCTGAGTGCCGGTAGTTTTTGCAAGACCAGATCGGGAGAAAGCTACTCTTACTCTATAGGGCAATGACGGATATGAAAAAAAACAAGTCCAGAACTGGCATGACGCTGGTGGAAGTGATGATCTCCATGTTCTTGGTCAGCGTGGCGGCTGTCATTGTCTACACCGAGATGCTGATGTCTTACCGCATCCTGATGCGCACCCGTGCGCGTATGGAAGCGCAAACCCTCGCCTTTGACTGTTTATGGACCTATTACAACAACACAAAGATAGACAATCTTCCGATCATCGCCGGGATCGTCCCGGCGGCCAGCGGGCCGACTCCGGCGTGGAGTGTTATGTCCTCCAACGGCTATGTGGAGGTATTTGTATTTCCCAATGCGCCCGCTATCACGCCCACTACGCCCACGAACTGGGTTTTGGTTGCAAGGGTCTGGCCTGCCAGCAACAGCCTCCTGCGAGTTGGAACAAATCCCTTGGCGTGTACCGCTATCACTCGTTACAGAACTGCGGACCGCAAGAACAATTTATGAAAAACCGGTGTAAAAACAGAACGGGCTTCACCCTGGTTGAACTGCTTTTGGCCGTGAGTCTTTCCATCATGGTTTTTGCCGCCATGGGGTTGCTGCTTTCCAAATGTTTTTCGCTCTGGAAAGATTCCACCGCCCAATGGCGGCTGTCTCAGTATGCGCGCATTTCACGGGAACGGATTCTGAGCGGTGTTACCAACTATGTATCCGGCGGGGTTACGAACCTGACCGGGCTTTTGGCCGCCTCGAATGCCGTTGTTACGGCGGATGCAGGGTACACGACCATCGCATACAATCTGGCGACCGAGACCGGCGTTTTGTATCAGATTCGCGGCTGGCCGGGCGAGTCCTCTGATAAGCACCTCCAGATAAAAAGACAGGGCTCCGATTGGGTGTACGCGCTAAGCAGCGGCAGTGCTGCGCCGGAGATCAAGGTGGATTTGTTTTCGGCTTCCTATTTCAGCAATGTGGTGACGATTTCTTACCGCCTGCAGTCTTCTGTCGCCGGCAAACCAGTTTACCAGCCGGTCAGGATTACCACTTCGTTGTTAAATGAGGAGTAGTGTTATGAAGCTCGGACGAAAAAATGATGGTTTTGTGCTGACAGGAGTGTTGATGCTCCTGCTCATCGCCACGCTGGTCGGCGGCGCTTTTCTTTTTTCCGCACGCAACAGCTTTGCCTCGGTGGATAAATGGCGGGAACGCGACGACTGCCTGACGGCGATCCAGTCGGGGCTCGAACAGCGGGAATATGAACTTATGCCACAAAGTTCGACGGGGGGACTATCATACGCCGTTCTGAATGGTGTGGCTAATAAGGTCAATGAATCCTGGACGAAGACGCACGTCAACAACTGGAGTACGGATCCGAGCACCGTGGTCGTAACGGGAATAACCGACTCCTGTTCGGTGTCCTCCGATCTGCTCACAGGGACGATTCAGTTAACGATAACGAACACGGCTTGGACCAGGCTGGGGAAAACCACTCGCAAGGTTCGTGAAGTGATCACAATCATATCCACCAGTGCGCTCGGTGGTGGAGGCGCCGGCAATGTATTCGACAACACGTTCTTCATCGACAACATCGGAGTTTTTTCCGGGGTGAATTGCGACTTTAATGGCGATGTCTATGCCAACAAGGACATGGATCTGAAATTTTCCTCCATGAAAGTGAATGGCGATTCCCGTGCGGGGGGGGTAAACGTTTCCGGAAGTAAGATATACAAAAGTGATGCATGGGGAACCCCCTCGTCGGCGGGAGCCTACGGCAGCCAGAGTTACTCCGGCGTTAACTTTGCCAACAGAGTCCGGCCTGCCGAATATACGCAATACGATAAAACAAAACCCCAAGACTATTGGCCGCAGGGCTATAAGGGAAGTTGTGTTTTTTATGACAATCAGCCGGTTCTGGACATGCCGTTCATCGGCCCGCTTTCTGACTATGAGACCATGGCGGTTGCCAATACCGGAACCGTGTCGGGGATTTATCGTGTCTCAGCCACAGGCGTTCTTACTAATCGCAACCTCGGCACGGTATCAGCGGTCTGGGGCGATGGTGCCGGTGAAAACGCAGGCGTCGGCACGAACGATACCGGCGCTCTGATTTTGATCGGAACTGCGGCTAATCCGATTCAACTCAATAGAATTTTCGTGGCGCGAGGCGATATCTACATTAGGGGCTACTACACCGGCCGGGGCACGCTCTATGCCGGGCGCAATATTTACGTCATCGGCGACTTGAGGGCCGTGAATCCTCCCACATGGAATCATCCGGACAGCAATCCGAGCAACACGGCCGCAATCAATAGAAACAAAGATTTTCTGGGGCTGTGCGCCAAAGGCAGTGTGTCGTTAGGTGACCAGAGCGAGATGAACGTCAGTTTTCTCACAACGCCGGTCACCGGTTCTCATGCGACGGACATCAGCGATATCGAGCTGGGCTATGTCAGCTACACGGCCAACGGGGTTCCCTATTTCAACGGCAACTATACGGCGCGGGATGGCAACGGTTCCCAACTGCGCTCCGACGGCACCCCGCGCTACTTTTACACTCCGATGATCGGTTCGACAGCTTTTACCGGGCTGGGGGGTGTCGGGCAGATCGGCTGGCTGGACGTGGTACTCTATGCCAACCACCTGATTGCCGGAGATTATGCCTCTAATGCCGTGCTCAACGGCGCCATGATCTGCCGCGATGAATCCATTGTGCGGCACGGTAATCTCTCTTATAACTGGGATATCCGCGTAGGTTCCAAATCGAAAGACGGCCAGAATTTTAATGGAGACTTCCAGGGTCCTCAAACGACGCCCCACACGACTATGATTGTTAAATGGACGGAGTTGGTCCCATGAGATATCGCCACGTTGTCTTGATGCTTTTTATTGCGACGCTGGCAGGCGCCGCGCAGGCTCTTCTGCCGCCGGATGCCAAAGCCCGCGTGCCGGAATTGCGCGCCTATTATCAGAAGGTTCGTGACGATTATGAAATAAAGCAGACCGAATTCCGGGCCGAGCTGGCCCGGGCCCGCGAACAGGCGGAAGTGGACATTCGCACGCCGCCCTGGATGCGCGGCGAACAGGCCGCTTTGCAGTCCGAAGCGAACGTCGCCGCTGCTGCGGATAAAACGCATAAAAGAATTAGTCACGTTCTGATCTCGATCATCTTTCTATCTTTAATCGTCGGCGGCGCAGGCTGGGTTTGGTATAAGACACGACAAACTGACGGGTAAGATTTTTATAAAATGAGTGCCAAGCCGAAAACCGCAACCACCAAAGAGCAGGGTAGACGACTGACCCATCTGCTGGCGCTCGATTTTGCCACATCCGGCATCAAAGCCGTCCGCCTGAAAAAAAACAAGGATCTCATCGCGCTCGCCGCCGCCGACATTCTGCCGCCCTGCAGTCCGGATGCCGAAGAGCGGCCTGAACTACCTAAACCGCTGGCCACCTACTACGCCGCGCTGTGCGCCACCATGGATGATGCGGTGCTTCGTGTGTTCACGCAGACGATTCCGGAGGAAGAAGACAACATCGAAGCGATCGTGCGCACGAGCCTCAACGCGGCGGCCGACAGTCGCGTCGGCGGACTGGTGCTTTCCCGCGCGAAGGGCAAGCGGGAGAGCACGTTGCTGGGTATTTCGGTTCCCGAAAAAACGATTCGGCGCTATCTGGAACTTTTCGCCAACGGCGCGCCGGCACCGCATTCGCTGGAGTTGTCCGGGCTGGCGGCTCTTTCCGCCTTTCTTTATAATTGCGGCGCGCAGACCGAAAATCAGACCGTCTGCGTTATCGAAACCGGCACACGCCATACCTATGCTTCTTTTCTGTATCGCAATCAGCTTCAGATCATCAACCGTTTCGATGTAGGCGGCGATTCGCTGGTGCGGCAGGTTGAGACCGCGCTGGGCGTGGATGCCGATATGGCCAGCACCATTCTCACCGGCGGTTCGGTGGATGTCTCTTCACAAGTCCGGCAGGTGCTCAGCCCGTTCACCCGCCAGCTTTCGATCTATCGCGAGTTTGTTGAGCGGCAGAACAAGAGCACGCTCTCGGCAGTTTATATTTCGGGCGGACTCGCGACGTCCTCATACTGGCAGACGGCCATCAAAGAGGTGCTCGGCTTTATTCCTCAAGTCTGGAACCCGTTTGAAAAAATTGAAATTCAGCCCGGCGCTTTTCCGGAACATCTGAAGGGGCAGGAATCCCGGTTCGCAGCGGCCGTCGGCGCGGCACTCGCGGGAATGGAGGCTTTATGAGCCTGCAGATCAACCTCCTTAGAAAAACGGAACGGCGCTATCAGGGTATCGTCAGTATGAAGGTGATCGTGCTCAGTTCGATCAGCCTGCTGGTGGCGATCACGGTTCTGGTTTTTCTGCTGGCGGGAGTTTCCCGCATGAGACTGAATTCCAATCTGGAACGCACCCGCCGCGCATCGGCACGGATTGAACCGCAAGCCGTTCTGGTTCGCAAAGCTCAGGCCGACACAGTCGCCAACCGCAAAACTCTGGAGGATCTTCAAAAATGGGAGCAGGAAGACCATTTCTCTAAGTTCAGCCTCCTGCGGGCGGTGCAGAGCCGGATCCCGCCAAGGATGACCCTTGAGAATTTTTATGCGGGTCTGGAAAACAGTCTGGCCGATGGCAAACCGAATTTCACCCTCCGCTTCAGCGGCCGTGCGCAAGGCGAGCTGACGGCGGTGGAGGCCAAACGACAGCTTAACGAGAATGCTGAAGTGCGTGCCTTCTGCGGCGAGGTTAAGCTGGTTTCCTCGCAGCGTGATACGGGCGAAATTTGGTTATTTTCTTTGGACGGGCACCGTCTGGCGGAGGGAGAGGCCAAATAATGAACTGGTCCGTCCTCACAAAAAAACAGAAGCAGATGGTTATTACCACCATCGTTGTGGCGATTGTGCAGGTTGTTTTGCTGGTTCATTTCCTTGGCTTGACCAAACCCGAGGCGACTCGCGGCGGTTCAGCCAAAGAGGAGTTGATCAAATTCGAACAGAAACTTGCAAGTGCGCGCACGATTGTAAAACAGGAGCCGGAGATCCGCCAGGAACTCGCTCAGAGCATCAAAGAACTGGAAGCGCTGGCAGGTTATGCGCCCACGTTTTCCGACCGTTATGCCTGGGCTTATGAATATGTCTCCCGCGCTTCTACGCAGGCCCGGGTCGAAGTCGACAGTCTTGAAGAGGTCAATTATTTGGTCGCCGACAAAAAAGACGCGGGCAAAAAAGACGCGGGCAAAAAAGATACGGTCAAAAAAGATGCGGTCAAAAAAGATGCGGCTGAAACGGTGGTGGCGGATCCGCCCTATGAGATCGCGGTTTCCACCCGGTGCGGCTATAACAATCTTGTCGAATTTCTCTGGCGGCTGGAAAAAGACAACCCGCTCCTGAGGATTAAGGAAGTGACCATTTCCGCCCGGACCGATCAGCCTCTGGCTCATCAGGTGCGCATTGTCATACAATGGCCTGTCTCGGTGAAGATCGAAGGGAAGGCGAAATAATGAAACTCCGCTTTTTCATTTCTGCCAGCTTTCTTTTTTGTCTTTCCCTAACCGGTTTTTCGCAGGAAGATCGACCCGTGACGCGTACTCTGCCTTCCGCCGAGAAGGCTTCGGCAGGTAAATCTGTTCCGTCCTCCGCCCCGGGAAAAGAAACGACAGAGAAACCGGAACAGGAACTGCTTAGAGATCCATTCTGGGCGATTGGTTTCTTTCCGCCGAATTGGCAGAAAAAGGCGAATATTCAAAGTCAATCCGGCGCAGGCGATGCGGGCGGCTGGACAGCGGCTTCCGCCGGACTTAAAATCAGCGGAACCAGCCGGCTGGGCGACCGGACCGTGGCGATTATTAACGGCGAGATGAAAAGCGTTGGCGAACAGGTTGAGGTTTTGCACGAAGGAAAAATGTATCAGTGGGAAATTATCGGAATCGGCGCCAACGGGCAGATTCAATTGAAGAAAACAGGGATTAGATAAAAAGCGGGAGTGAATTAATGAAATTAAAAATCGCAGCGATTTTTGCAATACTGTTAACGGCCCTAATGCTTTTGGCTCAGGATACGGCACAAATATTCAGCGAGCTTCAGCCAACCAGCCGTGAGCCTGCCCGCCGTGAGCTTGTCGAACCGGTCGCACCGGTCGTCGAACCGGTTGCCGCACCGGTCGTGGTGTCGGCGGAACCCGCCCGCCGTGAGCCTGCCGTTGTGGAGGCAGCCCCCGAATCCGTAGCGCCTGCCGTTGTGGAAGCGATCCCCGTGGCTGCTGCACCTGTCGTTGTCGAAGCCGCTCCTGTGGTCACGACGCCTGCCGCTGCGCCGGTCGTGATGTCGGCGGCGCCTGCCGTTGTGGAGGCAGCTCCCGTGGCGAAAACGGCTTCTACGCCGGAAGACGTAGTCGAAACCGTTATCGTTTCAGCCGAGCCCGCCACCGGTGGAACCATCAAGGCCGGGCTGATCTCTGTCAGCCTGAAAGAAGTGGAACTCAGCAACGTTATCCGTCTTTTTGCGACGCTCTCCGATGCCAATATTATTATTCCTGAACTTGAATCTGGCGCGGGCGTCCTCAAAGTAGACGTCAACCTCAAGGAAGTGGAATGGAAACCCGCCTTGCAATCCATCCTCGAGACACAGGGCTTCGAGCTGTATGAAAAAACCCCCGGAACCGCGGTTTACAGCGTCCGCAAAAAGCCGACCGATGCTCCCACAATGATGAATATAAAAATATTCAAACTCAATTATGCTTCGGTCTCTAACGTCTACGATATGATCCGGAGCATCGTGCCGGAAAAGGGGCCGCTGGAAGGAAAAATATCCACTTTTCCAAGCCGCAATACGATTATCGTTCAAAGTACGCCCGAAAACCTGATGGACATCCAGTCGATGATTTCTGCGGTTGATCTGCCGCGTCAGCAGGTTTTTATCGAAGCTAAAATCATGGAACTTTCCGACGTTGCATCGAAACAGCTGGGGATCGACTGGCAAATGCTAGGCGGTTACGACTCCGACGGAAAACCTAGCGGGTACGGCGTCGGATTGACAAAAATCGGCGGAACTTATAACACCTTAAACAGTCAAAAGGATGGCACAGACAACAGCCGGTCTTACACGGTTAACCGCTATACCGATATTGCCGGCAGACCCTATGAGAGCGGGGCGGGTGTGGATTCGGCGGCCCGTCCGGGCAGTTTCGGAGCGGATGACACGCGTGTGAACGGCATAACACCGACAACCCTTGACGGACTCGTCAATAAGGTGACCTCGGTTAATGAAGACACCGTGACGCGGACTTTGGGTGCGACCCTGAGTGCATCAGACTTCAAGCTGGTGCTGGCTGCATTGAAAGAAATCAACGGTGTAAAAATTGTTTCCAACCCGAAGGTTATCGTCGCCAATGAAGAAAGAGCTAAGATGGAAGTTGTCCGGAAAGAGCCGAATATCAAACAGGACACCACTCAAGCGCAACAGGCTGATGCGGTAACTACTTTCAGCCTTGATCCGTCCCTGCCTTTTTTCCGATATGGCATCACACTGGATGTAACGCCGGTAATTAATACATCCAGCAATATCACGGTGGCCATTGAACCCACTATATCGCGTTTTGTGAGGCCCAAAACAATCGTTGGCAGCGCCTCTGGGAACAGCTTCCCTGTAACGGATGAAAAAACAATTAAGACCATTTTCTCGCTGGAAAGCGGACAGACGGCGGCCATCGGGGGACTGACGGAGTTGGATTCAAACGATACGGAGCGCAAGATTCCTCTGCTGGGGAGCCTTCCTTTGATCGGACGGCTTTTCAGTTATTCCAGTACAAAGGAGGAGCAAAGGGAAACCGTTGTCTTTGTGACGGTCGGGCTGGCCAATCCGGACAACATTAATGTGGATACCGGCCTGCCGCAGGACTCGACGCTGGCGATGCGGCAAGATGCGGCCATGAGAGGCGACCGCCAGATCAGGGTTCAAAAACAGAAATTGGTTGAAACGCAAGAATCGGAGCGGGCTCAAGCGGAAATTCAAAAGTTGCAGAATGCGGAACAGAAACGGCTCGAAAAAAAGAATAAATAATCCCGGTGGCACGGATATTTAGCAGACTGTGAAGTTAAATATCCTCATCTCGGGATAACTCCAGAGCGGGTGAATTATGAAAAAATCGCTGTTATTGATCATCGTTGCCGGGTTTCTGCTGGCGGCCGGACTCTCCGGCTATCTGGTTCTTCATCGAACCGGCTCTACCGGCGTTGAAAAGCCGGAAAATGATTCTATTTCAGCCTCCGGCACACCTGCGGTCGCAGTTTCTCAGGAACAGCAGGCGGCGGTTGCTCCGCAGCGTTTGGCCGCCGTAAAGACCCCTGATCGGCCGCAACCCGCAGTACAGGTGGTCTCTGCTTCCGGCGACCGTTTCCAACCCTTGGATGAAGCACAGATTCTTGACCAGCGGGTTACAGATGTTTCCAAGGATCGGAAAAAACGCGAACTGCTGGTTCAAGCAGGCGGAAAATATCCCATTCATCGCATCGAAGAAACCTTGGTGAAGAATGACGGCGCGGACACGTACTCCATTCTGTTGCGCACAGAAATGGCGGCGAATCATGTCCTGGTGAAGCTTCAGGAAGGCAAGACCGAAGACGATTTGCGGGCGATGCTGAAAGGCTATGGCGTCTCGATTCTGCGTCCGCTGACAATTCCCGGTGTTTATATCATCTCCCTCAAAGCGCCGACGCTGGATGCGGTTCCGGAAGCGCTTTCTGTTTTTGCCGGAGAGTCCAATGTTCTGGCTTATGTCGAACCGGATTTTATTTCCCGCATTCTTACGGCTCCGAACGATACGCGCTGGAACGATCTGTGGGGCATGCGGAAGATCAATGCCACGGGCGCGTGGGATGTGGTTACCGGCAGCACCAATGTGGTTGTGGCGGTGATTGATACCGGCATCGACCTCACCCATCCCGATCTGGCTGCCAATCTTTGGAGAAATGCCGCCGAAGCAAACGGCGTAACTGGCGTTGATGACGACGGAAACGGGTATATTGACGATGTGAACGGCTGGGATTTTGTAAATAACGACAAAACTCCCGCTGACGATAACAGTCATGGAACTCATTGCGCCGGCACGGTGGGGGCGGTGGGCAATAACAGCAGCGGCGTGGCGGGGGTCTGCTGGACGGTTCGTCTGATGGCGTTGAAGGCCGGAGATGCAAATGGCTGGCTGGCAGATTCGGATACAGCAGAAGCCGTGCGTTATGCCGCAGATAAGGGTGCCAAAGTTATTTCCGCTTCATATGGAGGTTCCGGTGTAAGTGATACGGCGCGCGATTCCATTGTTTATGCCAACAGTAATGGCGTTTTATTTGTGGCGGCGGCGGGCAACGACGGAGCAAATAATGACGCGGCACCCGTTTATCCAGCCAGCTACGACATTCCCAACATCGTGGTGGTCGCCGCGACCGATCAGAACGATACGCTGGCTTCTTTTTCAAACTATGGAAAAACGTCGGTGGATCTGGCGGCTCCGGGTGTAAACATCTACAGCACGGTGCCGGGCGGCACCATCGAGTCGAAGCAGGGAACTTCCATGGCGACGCCCCATGTGGCGGGTGCCGCCGCATTGCTGCTGAGCGCCAAACCGGCGCTCACGCACCTGCAAGTTAAAGCGGCTTTATTGAATACGGTTGATCCGGTTCCGGCTCTGATAGCCAAGACGGTTTCGGGTGGACGTCTGAATGTCAAAAAACTGATTGCACTGCAAGACACCGACGGCGATGGCATGCCGGACGAGTGGGAACTCGCCAATGGCTTGGATCCGAATAATAAGAACGATGCCGCGCTGGATCCGGACGGCGACCATTTGAACAATCTGGGTGAATACGAGAACCGGTGTATTACAACCAATGCCGACACCGACACCGACACGCTGGCGGACGGCTGGGAAGTAACCTACGGCTTTAATCCGAATTCATCGACGGGTGGCTTGGCTGCTTCTTCCAGTTTAGGATCTTTCGGAATTTCGGGCGGTTCAAAAAATGTGACTGTTGCCGGAAACTATGCCTATGTCTCCGCCGGTCCCGCCGGACTGTTCATTGTGAATGTGTCCAACCCGGAGAGCCCGGTGCTGACCGGTTCCTATACAGCCAAGGCCGCCAATGATGTCGCGGTGAGTAATGGCTATGCCTATGTGGCCTCCGGCGGGAATGTTGACGGAACCAACGGACTGCTGGTGCTTAACGTTTCTAATCCTGCGCTGCCGACCCGTTCCGGATTCCTCAAGACGACAAACGGGGCTGCCAGCGGTGTTGCGGTTCAGGACAGCTATGCGTACCTCGCCGACGGATCCAATGAACTGGTTGTGGTCAATATTTCCAATCCCGTTTCGCTGTCGCAGGCGGGGAAGACCTACAGTGTGCTCAGAAATTTTGCTGATGTTTTTGTAAGCGGAGGTTCGGCCTACATCGCCATGAATGAGGACGTAAGACGTTATAATGTCGGCACCCCCATCCCGTTCTCAATCCCGCATAGTGCCGCCACGTTGGGCGGATTTACAGGAATAAACAACATCCCTTCCGTTCACGGCAACGGAACGGTGCTCGTTGCGGCGTTGGGAACTAATGGTGTGGCCTTAATGAATCCCAACACCGCGAATGGTGTTAATATGCCCAAGCTGATTCCGGGCGCTGGCATATACGAGACGGAAGGAACGGCTTCGGGTGTGTTTGTCAGCGGCAATAATGTTTATGTGGCCGACGGCGGCAACGGTCTGGTTATTTTGGACATCAGTACACCGTCTGCTCCGGCGCAGGTCGTTCAGATCCAAACGACAGGTTCGGCCAATGGTGTATTTGTCAGCGACGATAAAGTCTATGTGGCCACATCCGCCGGGCTCGAAATTTTGTCCGTTCTGCCGGATGCGGATGCCGACGGCCTGCCGAACAGTTGGGAAATGACGTGGTTCGGCAATCTAGGGCAGAACAGAACCAATGATTATGATAACGACGGAATCTCCAACTGGGGCGAATATCTTGATGGGCTGAACCCGATCAATTCAGACCAGGATGGCGACGGCCTGATTGACGGACTGGAGGCTTGTGTTCTGGGCTCGACCAACGGCGTCTACAACATCGATCCGCGCCTTGTTAACACCAATGGTCAGGTTCAATTCTACAATACCGATCCGCGCCGTGCCGATACCGATGGTGACGGTCTCGTAGACGGCTACGATGGAATCGTTTCCACCAATACGTATCCGGCGGGAGTGGATGCGAACCACAACGGGATTTTTGGGTCTGACGGGTTTGTGGATGGTGAGCTCGATTTCGGCTGTAGCGCAACGAATACAGATACCGACGCCGACGGCATGAACGACGGCTGGGAAGTCCGCTACGGGTTCAGACCGAATGACAAACTCGATCCCGGACCGTCCGGCGATGCGGACGGCGACGGTTTGACCAATCTCGAAGAGTCTCAGGCCGGAACGAATCCGAATAATCCGGATACGGACGGTGATACCATGCCCGACGGCTGGGAAGTGCATCACGGGCTGAACCCTCTGGTGAAGGATGCCCTTACGGACGATCTGGATCTTGATGGGCTTCCGAATATTCTGGAATACAGCCTTTGCTCAAACTCTCTCTGGAGTGCTGTTTATACTAATTTGCCAGGTGCCCCGGCGGTTTTGACAACCAATATGCTCGGTTCAACGGATCCGAACAAGTGGGATACCGATGGCGATGGTATGCCTGACGGCTGGGAAGTGAAGTATAGCCTGTCGCCCACCTCGACCAATGGAGTGGATGGAGCTTCCGGTGACCCAGATAGTGATGGTCTGACAAATCTTCAGGAATATCAAAGTGGCGCCAATCCGCAAATAGTGGATACAGATGGCGACGGTATGCCCGACGGCTGGGAAGTGAAGTATGGTCTGTCGCCCACCTCGACCAATGGAGGGGATGGAGCTTTCGGCGACCCGGATGGCGACAAGTTGCTGAACATTCAGGAATACTATCTCTTCTCCAGCAATCTCTGGCAGAGCGTCTACACGTCAGTTACCGGCGCGCCGGCCACGTTCTTCTTCGGGCCGCCCCCCACGAACCCAACGCCCGGGATGCCCGGCTCAACCGATCCGCAGGTTGCCGACACCGATGGCGACGGCCTGTCCGATTACTATGAAATCACCACCAACGTTTACTACGTAGTCACCACCAATGGTGCCGTAATTACCACCAACGCTGCCGGCAACCTTTTCATTACAGACCCGAATAACCCCGATACCGATGGCGATGGCTTTTCTGATTCATGGGAAATTGACAATGGATACAATCCGATCGTTGTAGAAGATCCGCTCACAACGGACCGCGACAATGACGGTTTCACCGATGCCGAAGAAATCGCGCTGGGCACCCAGCCGAATAACCGGTTCGACCCGGTTTGCGTGGACGATGACGCGCCGGGCGACCTCTGGCCGCGGGATCCGGTTAGTAGCGATCCGCTCGAAAACGGCTCCCGGTTTCACCCGTTTGATGCCATTCAGGAGGCAATCAACACCAATACGACGGTGAACGGAATGACCATTCTGGTGACCAACGGCACCTACATGGGTAAGGGGAACTACAATATCGATCCACACGGCAAAGCGATTCGAATTATTTCATGGAATAACGATCCCGCGAGTACCATCGTCAACAGCCTTGGATACGGCCCGGTGTTTACGCTGAGCAGCGGTGAAACCACCAATACGGTGATTAAGGGTCTGGGCATTACCGTCACCCTGAACCCCTGTTCGGATGGCGATTGCGATACCGAGCATGGAGTGGTTTTGAACAATGCCAGTCCGCGCATCGAAAACTGCTGGGTGTTCGACTGCGAACTAAGCGGAATCCATTGTGAGAACGGAGCGAATCCGGTCATTAAAGACAGTTATATTTCCAATGTCCGGAATGGGATCTGGTGCGAAGGAGGATCGTCGCCGCGAATTGAAAACTGCGAGGTCTCAAATATCGGGCATCATCTGGCGGGGCATGCCGGGATCGGGATCTATTCTGATTCCAGCAGCGGGCTTTATGTCGGCAACACCGATATCAACAACTGTAACGGACGCGGGATTGTGCTGAAAGACAGCGCCAATGCAACCATTGAGACTTCAACGCTGACAGACAATAGCGGGGGTATTACTTGCGATAACAGCAGTCCGCGTATCGAGCGCTGCGAAATCCAGAATAATGCCGCTCCGAATTACTATACGGTTAACGGGCTTCCATTTGTCGGGCCCATTATTTTCCCGTTGAACGTACCTACTTGGACGGATACGACCGATGAGGATGAGAACGGCGGCGGGATTCTCATGCTGCGCGGCAGCTCACCATTTATCGTAAACAACCTGATCATCAATAACCGCACCTGGGCGGACGATCCGGAGTATTCAGAGACAAAGCTGATTCCAGACTTTGGTCTGGGTGGCGGTCTTTATGTTGGGGATGGCTGTTTCCCAACCGCCGCAAACTGCACTGTGGCGGACAACCATGCCCATACGCGTGGCGGCGGTTTAAGTTCGTTCCAGAGCCCCGTCCTGCGCAATATGATTTTTTGGGGCAACACCTCTTCCAACGCAACCATTGTGGGCAAAGTGCCGTCGCAAGAGCGTATTACATCCACAAATTCAATTTATCGCAATCTACACTGCCGTTCTGGAAGCATCAACATCTGGTACAGCGACATTCAGTATGGCTACCCAACGGCTACACTTTCCTTCACCAACAATCCGCTCTTTGCCGGCTACGGCGACTACCGCCTGACCTCAACCAATTCGCCCTGTTACAACAGCGGCACCTTTGAGATGGCTCCAACCAATGACCTCGACGGCAATCGCCGTCCCCTCCCGGCAGAATTCCCGGATCGGGTGGATATGGGATGTTATGAAGGTGTTGTAGCATCTGATGCCGATGGCGACGGCCTGCCCGATAGCTGGGAAAGGTTCTATTTCGGCAACTTGTCGCAAAACGCGACGTCTGATCCGGACGGCGACGGCCTGACCAACTTGCAGGAATATCAACTTGGAACAAATCCGAATAACGCGGACACCGATGGCGATGGACTGAACGATAATGTGGAGGTTTCTTTAGGGACATCGCCTATCGACGGGTACGATCCGGTCTGGGTGGATGATGACGCCGCAGGCGATGTGGCTGTCGGCGGGGAATGGGATCCGGACGTCAGTGATCCTGATGAAGATGGCTCCATATGGCATCCCTTCGACGCTATTCAGGAGGCGATTGACACCAATACGACTGTGAGTGGTGTGACGGTTCTGGTGAAGGATGGTCTTTACTGGGGCACAGGCAACTACGAGATTGATACCAAAGGCAAGGCTCTGAAAATCCGTTCCGAGAATGGTCCGGCGGTCACGATTATTAACAGCGTACAGGCAGGCCCCGTTTTCGACATCTCGCTGGCCGGGGGAACCAATACGCTCATACAGGGATTCTCGATCACTCAGTACGGCGGCCGGGACGAAGCGGTGATTCTCATTAGCACGAACGCCTCGATCCAGATGGATCAGTGCTGGATCTCTGATTCGCTTTCAAGCGGTATAAAATGTTTGAACGGCGCTTCTCCGGTGATCAGCTCCTGTACCGTTTACAGTGTTAGCAACGGGATTTATTCCACCTCTGGTTCTGGGATCATCATTAAAGACAGCAGTATCAGTAACTGTACGGGTCGCGGCATCTGGCTAACGAACAGCGTCGCGCCGCAAATTATTAGCACAACGGTTCGGGGCTGTGCGGGCGGTATCCGTCTGGATGCCAGTCACGGCTTGATCGAGCGTTGTGAAGTCAGGGCAAATACCGCCCCCGATTATCCGGCGATAAATGATTACGCTGAAAACGGTGCCGGACTTTTGTTGTTAGGAGGCAGTTCGCCACGGCTGGTCAATCTGCTGATCACCAGCAATCGGACGACAGCCACCGCCGCAGGGTTCGGAGAGGGCGGCGGCATCTATGTCGGAGACGGCTGTTCGCCGACCAACATCAACTGCACTATTGCCAATAACAGCGCGCAGTACGGCGGAGGAATTGCAAACTACGGACGCCCGAACGTGCGCAACATGATCATCTGGGACAACTCCGCTGGTGCGGTAACCAATGCGAGCGTCTTAAAAGGATCCAACTCGACGCTGACGATCACTTACTCCTGTGTTCAGGGCGGCTACTCTCCCGTGATTCCGCAAAATGTGGTGATTACCAATAATCCGCGCTTTGCCGGCAACGGCAACTACCGCTTGGCCACCACCAATTCGCCTTGCTACAACAGCGGAACCTTTGCTCTGGCTCCAACTAATGACCTAGACGGAAATCCGCGTCCGACGGCCCTCCCGCAGAAGGTGGATATGGGCTGCTACGAGGGTATTGCGGATACCGACGGCGACGGCATGCCCGATGCATGGGAAAATGCCAACGGCCTTAATCCGAACAGTGCGGTTGGTGTCGATGGAGCTTCTGGCGACCCCGACGGCGACGGCCTGACTAACTTGCAGGAATATATCGCCGGCACGAATCCACGCGTTGCCGACACGGATGCCGATGGTATGCCTGATAAATGGGAAGCGGACAACGGTCTGAATCCGCTGGTGAATGACGCCGCTGGTGACGCGGACAGCGATGACTTGACCAACCTGCAGGAGTACGGACTGGGTACGAATCCGAATAATCGGGACACCGACGGGGATACCATGCGCGACGGCTGGGAATTCACCTATATGCCTCCGCTGAATCCGACCAACAGTCTGGATGCTCTGCTCGACTCCGACGGTGACGGCTTGATCAACAAGCTTGAATACGACAATAGTTGCAACCCAACCAATTCCGATACCGATGGCGATGGCATGCCCGACGGCTGGGAAGTGGAATACGGTCTTTTGCCCACCTCGACCAATGGAGTGGATGGGGCTTTCGGCGACCCGGATTCTGACCAGCTGCTGAACATTCAGGAGTATAGCCTTGGTAACAGCAACCTCTGGTCGATCGTTTACACCAATGTTATCGGCGCGCCGGCCACGTTCTTCTTCGGGCCGCCCCTTGGAGTGCCCGGAATGCCCGGCTCAACAGATCCGCGCAATGCCGATAGCGATGGCGATGGCTTGACCGATTTCTTTGAAATTACCACCAACGGCACATCCAACCTTTTCATTACAAACCCGAATAGTGCGGATACCGATGGCGACGGTTTGCCGGATAAATGGGAAATTGATCGCTATCCGGGCAGCAACCCGATGGTTCCCGCCTTGCCGACGGATGACAGCGATGGCGACGGCCTGACCAATCAGGAAGAACAAGACCTCGGCACGCAACTTTACAATGCGTTGGATCCGGTTTTTGTAGACGATGATGCCCCTGGTGACCCCGGGTGGCAGGATCCTGGATACAGCGATCCACTTGAAAATGGTTCCAGAGCGCATCCGTTTGACTCCGTTCAGAAAGCCATCAACTACACCAATTTGCTGAATGGAATGACGATTCTAGTGACCAACGGATGGTACGCATCCACGGGAAATTACGATATTGATACGAAGGGCAAGGCGGTTACGATCCGCTCGTGGAACGGACCGGCTGATACGACGTTCAACAGTTTCGGCGCAAGCGAAGTATTCCGCTTCACCAGTGGAGAAACCACCAATACTGTTATTAAGGGCTTCTCTATTAAATCCAATATCGGTGAGTGCTCGGACGGCGACTGCGACTGGGTGAATATTATCTACATGACCAATTCCAGTCCGCGGATTCAGGACTGTATCATCTCCAGCGGTGGACAGAGCGGCGTCAAGTGCGCCGGTTCCAGCCGCCCGTGGCTGGTCAACTGCACCATCACCGACGTCCGTAATGGAATCTGGTGTGAGGGCGGGGCCGCCCCTGTGGTCATCAGCAATTTGATTCAGAATGCCTATGTCACCGATGGCTGGTCGTTTGATGAAGACTGGGGTAACGGAATTTATGCCGTTGGCGGATCGGGCATGACGATTCAAGGCACAACCATTGAAAACGGCGAAGGCCGCGGCCTTCACGTCCAGTCTGCCAGCGGACTCCGAGTTGAAGATTCGGTGATCTCCGGAAATCTCGGCGGCCTCTGGCTGACAAATACCGAGGCCGTTTTAATCCGTACCCGCGTCGAATATAATGAAGCGCCCAACTACTATAAGGTTGGCGGCTTAAATTTCCGCGCCCCATGGGCCACTCCGGTCATCACGCCGACCAACGGCGTGGTTGATTCTGTTTTTGAAAACGAAAATGGTGGCGGTATCCTTTTGACAGGCAACAGTCAGCTTCGTTTGGAAAATGCAGTGATTACCGGCAACCGGACCTGGGCGCAGGATCCGGAGTATAGTACAAAGAAACTGGTTCCCGATTACGGATTGGGCGGCGGTATCTATATCGGCGAAGGCTGTTCAGTGACCGGTGTGAATATAACCGTTTCAGCGAACATTGCCATAACGCGCGGCGGCGGTATTTCCTCACACAATTGGTCGTTATTCCGCAATGCCATCATCTGGGGCAACGGTGCATACAATGCGTATGTGGATAAGGATAACGCTGTCTTTATTAACCCGCAGCCTGAATGGAACGAAATGCAATGCCGCTCCGGGCATATCACCGTCTGGCATGGCGATATCGGTTATCCCTATTACAGCGATCCGCAGATTTATACCTATGGGATCATCATCACCAATAACCCGCAGTTTATCGGCTTCGGCGACTACCGGCTCTCCAGCAACTCGCCCTGTATTGACCGGGGCTCTCCGTTAGACGCGCCGACCCACGACATTAACGGAATATCCCGCCCGATCGACGGCGACAGTAACGGGAGCACGAACTACGACCTTGGTGCCTATGAATATTTCTATGTGGCCACCGCAGACTCCGATGGCGACGGCCTGCCCGATACGTGGGAAAATGCCCACGGCCTGAACCCATTGGTGAATGATGCGGCTCTTGATCCGGATCTTGACGGCCTGACCAATCTTCAGGAATACACTCTGGGCACCAACCCGCAGGTTGCTGATACCGACGGTGACACCATGCCCGACGGCTGGGAATTTACTTATATGCCGCCGTTGAATCCGACGAACAGTCTGGATGGACTGCTCGACTCAGACGGTGACGGACTGACCAATAGGTTTGAATACAGCAATGGGTGCAACCCAACCAATGCCGATACCGATGCCGACGGCCTGCCCGACGGCTGGGAAGTGCGCTACACGCTCAGCCCGACCAATGCGGCTGGTGCCGATGGGGCTTCCGGCGATCCGGACGGCGATACGCTGACCAACTTGCAGGAATATCAGCTAGGAACAAACCCGAGACTTACTGATACCGACAGCGATGGACTGGACGACAATGTGGAGGTTTCCTTGGGGACGCAGCCAGCCAACGGGCATGATCCGGTTTGGGTGGATGATGACGCCGCAGACGATGTGGCTGCTGGAGGGGAATGGGATCCTGACATTAGCGATCCGTTGGAAAACGGCTCCCTGGCTCATCCCTTCGACTCTATTCAGCAGGCGATTGATACCAATACGACCGTGAGCGGCATGACGGTTCTGGTGAAAGATGGTTTTTACTGGGGCACAGGAAACTATGCGATTGATACTAAAGGCAAGGCTCTGAAAATCCGTTCCGAGAATGGTCCGGCGGTCACGATTATTAACAGCGTACAGGCAGGCCCCGTTTTCGACATCTCGCTGGCCGGGGGAACCAATACGCTCATACAGGGATTCTCGATCACTCAGTACGGCGGCCGGGACGAAGCGGTGATTCTCATTAGCACGAACGCCTCGATCCAGATGGATCAGTGCTGGATCTCTGATTCGCTTTCAAGCGGTATAAAATGTTTGAACGGCGCTTCTCCGGTGATCAGCTCCTGTACCGTTTACAGTGTTAGCAACGGGATTTATTCCACCTCTGGTTCTGGGATCATCATTAAAGACAGCAGTATCAGTAACTGTACGGGTCGCGGCATCTGGCTAACGAACAGCGTCGCGCCGCAAATTATTAGCACAACGGTTCGGGGCTGTGCGGGCGGTATCCGTCTGGATGCCAGTCACGGCCTGATCGAGCGTTGTGTAATTAGTGAAAACACGGCCAGAAACGCCGGGCAAGCAGATGCAAACGGTGCCGGGCTTTTGTTGCTGGGTGGCAGTTCGCCGCGGCTGGTCAATCTGCTGATCACCAGCAATCAGACGACAGCCGTCGTCGCCGGATTCGGACAGGGCGGCGGCATCTATGTCGGTGCCGGCTGTTTGCCGACCAATATCAACTGCACCATTGCCGATAACAGCGCGCAGTACGGCGGGGGAATTGCAAACTACGGGAATCCAAACTTGCGCAACATGATCATCTGGAGTAACTCCGCTGTCGCGGTAACCAATGCGAATATCTTTAAGGGAACCAATACGCTGACGATCACCTACTCCTGTGTTCAGGGCGGCTACTCTCCCGTGATTCCGCAATATGTGGTCATTACCAATAATCCGTTGTTCATCGGTGGCGGGAATTATCGCTTCTCCTCAACCAATTCGCCTTGTTACAACAGCGGAACCTTTACGCTGGCCCCAACCAACGACTTGGACGGCAATGCTCGCCCGACAGCACTTCCGCAGAAGGTGGATATGGGCTGTTACGAGGGGGTCGGCAGTGGTGGCGGGGCTTTGGACACCGACGGCGACGGCATGCCCGATGTGTGGGAAAATGCCCACGGCCTGAATCCGCTGGTGAATGATGCGGCGCTTGATCCGGAT
>JBAXDG010000016.1:0-28600 GCA_037141075.1 Kiritimatiellales bacterium | reverse complement strand
ATACACGCCGGGGTGGATGTCGTTGGTGGTGGTCGTTATCGCACAGGTCGGCAGCGGAGAAATGGTCGAAAGTTTGAGCGACGTTATCTTAATATTGTTCGGGCTTCTTTCCATCATGAAGCCGATCGCATCGACGGATGCGAAGGAAGGCGTCGTCACCGGATTATTGGTTCCGCACATGAGGTTGTCCTGCGTTATAGTCAGCTCCCTCCATCGATTGGTCGAGCCAGCCATATCGGCGATGGAGATTGTCTGCACATTAGACGGCGGCCCGTTCGTAACATTACTATTATCGCTGACATACCATTTGCCGCTGACGCTATCACGGAAGGCGGCACGATACGGTGCGGAAGCGGCGTTGTCGTTTACCAAGTCGTATGCATAGACGGAGCTTGTCATATCAACCGGGCCGTTGGTTGCCGGGATGTACATCAGCGCCGAAACTCTGTTACTGGCCGTGATTCCTTTGTTCGAAGATTCTTCTGTAAACTTGGTCGCTTCCATGCGGATAGTTGCAACCGCCAGACTGCCGGTGATCTGATAAACACCGTAGACGGGGACGCCGCTATAGTCGCCAAGTCCCGCGCCCACGATAGCCCCATTCGTGTAATTTCCGTAAATATTGCAGACAACTCCGCCGCTACCGTTTGTTACCACGACCTTGTTGGTTTGCGATATATTTTGATTCACAGCGACTTTGCCCACAGCGTCCCATTTCAATACGTCAACTTTGCCGCGTGCACGGATCGATACCGAATCCGAGGTGTTGCTGGCACCGGTGGTGGCGTATTTGGCAACGACCTTGTAGTTGTAGAGCACCAGGTCGGTGAGGTTCGTGTCATTATAGCTCCAGAGGTTTGTGACGGATCCCTTGAGTACGTAGTTAGCATTACTAAAGCCGACGGAGCGGTAGACATCAAAGCTGCTGGCTTCTATTGCGCCTTGCCAGCTGAGCAAAATGTTCGTATTGCCCACCACGCCGCTCAAGGCGAACGGGGCGGCATTCATGATCGGAGCGGTGTTGGTGTGGCTCAGCGAGAGCGAATCAATCGACACATTCACCATGGTGCTTGTGCTGCTGGTTTGCGATTGGAAGGAATGACTCATCGCAAAGCGCGCCACCGGGTTTGTGTACAGGTTGACGGGCTGGGTCGTCACTTCATCGGTAAATTGAACTGAGCCGGTGTAACTGTTCGTGCCGACATTCAGCGATACCGCACCCGCGTAGACGAGATTGCTCGCGGTTTTCCGGATCTGCCAGTTCAGTGTGATCGGATCAGTTTCAAAATCAGGGGCGGCATTGGTCGTGCCCCACTCCGGATCCCAGCCCAGATTTGCGCGGGGAACCTCAAACATCAGATTGACCGTTGCATTATACCCATTAAGGAGCACGAGGACGCCGGAGCTTGTTGTCGAACGAACGGTGATCAGCATGGTGGATTTTTTGTCATTAGGATTAAGGACGGCGGAGGGATCTGAAGTGAGGCCGAATTCGAAGACGCGGCCGCCCGGCATGAACGCAATCCGCTGCGTGTTGGTTGTGACTGTTCCGTCGACCGAGTTGGTTTTAATTTGGGTTTCTTCTAACTCTGGAGTGGCACTGAGGGTGAACACGGTGGTTCCGCTCCATGCCGCCCCAACTCCGTTGGACATAGTTTGGTTGTAGTAAACCTGATTGCCATTCACATTGTCGAAATAGTTGCTGTAGGGAGCGGTTTCGGCAAATCCGTTTCCGGTGGAATCCACGTAAAATGCCGGGGCGCCTGACGCGGCAATGGATTTCCATTTATTTTGTCCGGCCAGATCGCCGCTGGCATAGGCGGGCGAATCTGTGCTTCTAAAGCTGCTGTCGAAGATGAGTCCGGTTTTAGCGGCATTGGGCTCGCCCAGAACATCGCCGAACGAGACAGGCGACGCACCGAGGGCGGTCCAGGTCACTCTATAGTAATATGATTCACCGTTGGTAACGGTGGTGTCCGTGTAAGTGATGGTGGTTCCAGGCAGATCACTGGCAATCGTGCTATAGCCGTTAGTTCCGTTCCAGGAACGTTCAATATAGCAACCTGTCGCTTCAGCGGCCAGATTCCAGTTTAAAATCACCTGGGAGCTGCCTGAATCGCTATAAACCGTTGACGGGTAAAGGACAGGCGCAACTTCGCTCTCGTTGGTGATACTCAGATTGTCGATGGAAATATCTGAATAGCCGGTATTGTTGCTCGAGAGAGAGCCCGCCGAATGCATCATCATAAAGTAGGTCGCGGTGGAGGCATAGGCATCGGCCCTCATAATGGCAGCATGTCCGACGGAATTGGTGGAATCCGCCACGAGATTCGTCAGCGAGGCGCTAAGCATGTACGTGTCACCGGCGACCGTCTTGCGGATTTTCCAAGTCAACCGCAAAGTGTCGCTTACAGGCAACGGGACTTCCGTCGCCGACCAGCCCGACTGGAGTGCCGACAGTTGGCATAAAGTAATCGTCGCGTTAGTTCCTTCCTTGGATTGAATTTTTATGATCCCCGCAGCTGTCGAGTTAACGGCCAGATACACCTGATTGGAGGCCCCGCTAAGGTTGTTGGTTACCGTGGTAGAGATTCCTAAGCGGAAGACGTCGCCGCCGTTAATTCCTTCATAGGTCGAGCTGATAATAAAGTCCAGTGAGCCGGACAACTCCTCATTGACCGCGTTTAAGAAAGAATTTGTATAATACACGGTATTTCCGACGTTGGTGCTGAGTGTGATCCCAACGGTACTCGCAAAGCCGGTTACGGACGAATCGTTAACATTGAAAGCATTCGCACCGATACTATTGGTCACGTCGGCCCAGCCATTCTGTCCTGCCAGATTGCCATCGGAATAAGCAGGGGTGTCACTCGTTCTAAATCCGGTATCCATGATTGTCGCCGCCGATGAAAAACAGGCAACGGATGCTGTCAGCGCCGCCACTGCGGCCAATTTAATTAACTTTCTCATGATTTTCCCCTTAGTTATTACACGTCAGTCAAAATATCATTTCTTTTCCCAACCCCAGATTAACAGTATACACAAAATCGGGATTTATAAAAGATTCTTTATCTAAATAATCACCATTTCCGCACCGCTTCATCGGCCAACCACTTTCGAATCTCTTTGATCCGTTTCCATCGTCCGTCTTTGAGCCCCCGAAGTAACTCTGTAACGGCTTTTTCATTCAGCGCAGGTTGCCGTCCCGGCTTGTGATGTGTTGTGAGCAGGCTTTCGATGCCGCCCTCGCGGTAACAGGAAACTTTTTACCGTTCTTTTGCCACGCCCGTTCCGGTCGTTGCTTTTGGAATACAAAAGCCTCTCTCGCAACAGCTCGGGTCCAGAGATTGGAAGCGTGGAAAACAGATTTTCCGTTCTCAGGTGGAGCGCGACCTCCGGGTGCGCTTTGAACGTGCCCGGAGGTCACGTTCCACCTTTTCTAATCAGCAACCGGCAATTGTTCCCAGCCAGGCTGGACAAGGAGGTATTCGAGAAGGACAGCGCAGGCGACGGCGGCGCGGTCTTCACCTTGAGTTCGACAGATAAAGTCAGTCCGGCGTTCCGTTAAATGGATCATCTACCATGACTTGATTGCATCAAGCTGTTCTTCCGCTACCAGTGACCAGGCTTTCTGATGCAAATGGCACCCATCAGCGAGGTAGTCTTGCCTTATTCGGCCACGCTCATCGATCAACTTTTCTGCTATTGAAATAAAGCCGAGGTTGTTCTGCTGACACAGATTTTTTAACCGCTCATTAAAATATAATGTCGCTTTATTGCGTGTGATTTCGTCCCCGTGCACGGGAAAATCATCACTCGGTTTTTCTGCGTCCGGGAATGACGGTGTGGGGCCCCAGCAGGCGACCCGAAACCCCGCGTCCCGCATAGAAACGAGAAAAGACAAATAGTTCGCGAGCACCTTATCAACCACAGATTCCATCGCAATCCCTTGATTACCGGCCTGACGGACAACGTGATTCCGGATATCAATTTCTCCATAGCAAAACAGCACCTGAGCGCCGCGTTCAATTATCCGTTTTTTAATCAGATAGTCTACCTTCTCCCTGCCCCGGGTTTTCGTCCCGTATTTATTTGCGTTAAACGCCAGTACCGGCCCGATATGGATCGGAGAAAGCTTCGGCAGGAGATTTTCCGAGGAATTGATAACGCCGTGGTGATACGCTATTTTTCGCGGCCGAATGACCTCTTGTCCGCTGAAGAAATAGGTGTGTGAATCACCTGTGACGATGATGGTGTTATTCTCCTTGTGCCACTTGATCCATTTTTTCCGCTCGATGCCGGGATGCCCTGCCCCGCGCAAAAAATCAATGAAGTCCTGAATGAGAACACTGCGCATATCATTCCTTTGCGTATCAAACGACAATCTTTTGAGGGTTCCGGTTTAACCATGCCGCCCACCAGGAAAATGATGATTTCGGGGCACGTATGTTGTGTTTACATTGGCTCATCAGGAACAGGTCGTCCGCCTGATCTGTCGTCTGATCAACGTAGGTCGCCGGAAGATCCAGCCGGAAATTATTTTTAACCCATTCAATGTCGTCGGAAAAAACAAACAGGTGCGGCTGCGCATTCATCAATACCTGTCGCGTGATGATTTTATGTATCGCCTGCTGATAGTACTCCAATCCGGCTTCGTTTTCTGAACCAACAAAGTCCGTCCGCCGAACATGCAGACTGATTGAGACGGAGTCCCTGATTTGCTGCAACAGGCTCTGTGAATACTGTGATGTGGGTGGTTTGAAGGTGAAATCATGCCGAACCTCTTCCGCAATAAAGTCGAAATACTGTTCGTGCTGCCAATACCCTTTGTAATAGACATCCGTGCCTTTTGGCCAGATCGGGCTCCACATTTCGGGATGAAACGCTTCATCCCGATCGCGGCGCCAGGGATTGATGGCATGAATCTTAAGATTCCGTCCAACGTGCCAGTTGAATGGAGATTTTTTCTGGAGCCTGTGAATCACATCGTTCTCAACAACCGGCGGCTTCAATCCAAAGATCCGTTCAAGATCATACGTCCGGACACAACAACGATGCCGGGGATCCTGAGTGTCGAAGAAGCTGAGATCCACACTAAAGGGCTCGCCGGTTTTATAAGCGAGACCCTTCGCAAACGCATATTGGAACATCTGGTTCCCCAACCCGCCCCATATCTGAATAATGTTCATGAAAACAACACGCCCTCTATTTATTTAAACGCAGATTGAACTGAAACCAGAACAAAAATTGCACCCGCCAAGCGCACTTGATGCTTTCGTTTCGTTCTACATTGAACACCTGCAGGGTCGCATGACGCAGACTGAACAGCAGATACTCGAACCCGCTGATGCGATAGGGAGTCAGCGAAAGATATTTGTAATACTTCCGCCACAGAGGGTTCCTGCATTTAAGCGACCAGGGTTTATACGCATTGGTGTAATGGATGACGACCGGCGTCTTGAGATGCTTCCAAAGTTTGTATTTGAACTTATTTTTGATCTTCAAAAATGCGGTCTGCGTATTCCAGCAGAAAGGGATGAAGCGCACGCGGCCCTTCCATGTCGCATTAAGAAGTCCCTGATCTAAATCGCCAAAACCATTCCCGGACTTCTTATAGGCTTCGTCAACTTCTCTTTTAAAATCGGTCTTCCGAATGGCATCCAGATTGAAAAGGATGACTCCCGAATTGAAATAGCGGTCAGACTCTCTTGTTTTTACCAGATCATCGGGGCCGTTGGGAACCACGCCTGCGCAATATCCGTTCAAATCAATATTCCACATGGGCGAAATGTCCCCGTCCACAACAATATCGCCGTCAAAATAAACGGCGCGAGAAACGTCCCTGGGGACGTATTCGGGAATCCTAATACGGTAATAAGCACCGACCGTCAGGTGTTTAATCCCCGCCGTCTGGCTCCATCCGGCGAAATCCGATTCATTAATCTGAATGAATTCGACATCACAATCACGGTACTGCTTCATCTGAGAGAAGGCGTCCAAATCACTTTGCGACAACCCTGAATAGATGAGATGGAAACTGGCCCGCGCATCTTTCGACAAGTTCGCTAAAATGGAGGCCATCAGCACGACATAATGCCGGGCATACGATGCGTTATTGCAGCAGAAATAAATGTGGTACGGCGAATTTGGCTCCATGCGTTGACCCCTCATAATAAAATATTGCTACTGCGGCCAGGCAAATTCAGCCAGGGTGCCGTTGAAAGTGAACTTGCACATAAAATCCCCGATCGCTTTCCCTGAATAGCACTGATGGGTCTTGATCCGGCCCGCGCGGCCAATCGCACAAGCTTCATCCGGTCTTTGCGCCAAACGCCTTGCCTTCACAACCAGATCGTCAAGCGAATCAAAAAACACCATCTCCTGGTCCGGCTCATAAAGCGCCTGCAACCCGGATGCTGCATCAGAAAAGGTGCAAAGTCCGTTCCCCGTCAGTTGCACAAGACGATCCGAGCTGTATAGCGCAATATCGTTCCGGTCTGAAAGATTCAAAGCCATCCATGACTTCTGAAGGAGCCGGTCTTTCGCCTGACCCCAGACGGGCGGATGATCCATGCAGGCCGCAAATCCAAGGCGCAGCCCGTCCGACTTCCGAACCAGCTCTTCGAGAAAAGCTCTTCGCTGGGGACGGTTCTTATCCGAGCCGATATAGACCAGGTCATATTCCTTCTTCGAATGATCTTCATCCAGATTCAACCGCTCAAGATTGATGTCCGCCGGATTCGGGATAAATGCGACACGACAGGTGGTCTTGCGAAACTGATCGAGATGCTCCCCTCCGGTCGTAACAAACAACGCATCCAGATAGGGAAGCTTTGGGAACAGATGTCCATAGTCATGCGGTGGATAAACCGGATCGACATACCAAAGCGCAATCTTCATCCGGGGATAGGCCTGCCGCAACATCCTCAATGTTTCAGGTTTTATGTATTGCGCATGCCCAAGTAACAACAGATCGGGCTCAACATTCTTGCAACATGCGAGCAGGCACTGGTTGGCAAATCCCTTTCCAAAGTTCTTCGATCCGAAAATGTTGGCTCGGGCGCGGTCATTGATCGAAAAGGGATAGACATAATGCCCGGCCTGGCAAAGCCCGGTATGGAACTTGTATTCACAATTAAAAAACTGCGTGCCGTCACGGGTCAGACTGTAATGGGCTGCATGTACGATTCTCATACCAATTGTCGCCTGCGTAATTAACGATCCAACCGTTTATGTGTAAACAGACCGTCTGAAACACCAATTTTAAAATGTCGCCCCCTCCACCACCGGCAATTCAGCGGTTTTTCCATATCCTGGAAACCGTTGACGGTACGGCTTCGCGGATGCCGGTCCGCATAATCCAGCATCTGGAGAAAAAACTTTTTCGTGGTTAAAATAGACTGATTCGTCCAGTTGATGACCTTGGAATCGACGATATACATTCCATCATCTGCCTTCCAGATATACTTCGGAAATAATCGTTCCGGATTCTTCTCGATGTAAAGGCTCCGCCCCATCATGCGAATCCCATAACTTGGATAAAAAAGACGCTTCAGAAAACGACTCGATTCCCGCCGCTGAGAAATCTGAACCTCATCGGTCTGAACAAACCGCTCATCAATCTCAGACGGGGTGTAAACCGTCGTATACTTGCGCACATCCGCAAACTGTTCCCCGGGGGTGAATCGTGACCGCAGCCTCATCATATCGATTTGTCCCGCCTTGAGATAGCTCACGGCCCTGTTTATTTCAAATTCCGCTGTCGCCGCTTCCACAACCAAAGGACAGTCATTTTCGAGATAGAGAATGTATTCGCTGTTCAAATTCTCCACAACCCAGCGCATCCCGTTCTGGATGCCGACATTATCGGGGCGTCCGCACCAGTCTAAATTATATTTCCGGGCGGTCTGAATATCTTCATCGGAAACGCATTGAAAAAAAAGTTTCGTTTCCGCGAAGAGGTCTAAAAAGCTGTGTTGCGCATAAGCCTCCAGAGTCGCCGCAATCGTCCTCGGAGCCTTGTAAGAAAGAATACCCACCGAGACAGGAATTTTAGAATGACTTGTTTTTCCTTCGCCCATTTTCTCTCCGCTTCATCATAAAAACGCATCGCCCGGCTCACGGCCGTAATCCGCCCCGCCCCAAACTGATCGCTCACACATTGAATAACTTCAGGATAGTTATAGCGCAACATCCCGGCCATTAAAAGCCTGCTGGGGCCGGATTATGCGTCATGAATTTGCAGCCATTCCCATCCGCGTTCATCCGTGGTTACTCTTCCAACCCTCGGAACCTTCGTTGCCTTCTGTAAAATCTCTCCATCTTCCGGCCTCCATGATTTCCAACCCTCGGAACCCTTCCGTGTGTTCAGTGTCTTCCGTGGTGAATCTCTCTTCCAATCCTCAAAACCTCTTTCGCGGGTTGTGTGTTTACCAGCCGCCGCGATTCAGAGATAAGATAAATCCTTTGTGGGTTGTTCAAAATATGATAGGTGGTCATCAGAATCAAATGATGGATATTCACGACGCCTATGAAGTCTGACTCAACCAGATCCCTGCGCGGCCGATGGCCAATGATCCTCGCCGGCCTCACCGCCGTGGCGGGAATCTGTCTCTCTTTATACATCCGGTCCCGCATCGCGCAGACGGAGGCCACTGCGGCGCGGCTCACAGCGGAAACCCTGCGACAGAACACCGAACAGGAGCTGAACCTGTTCGTCGAGGTGCTCGAATCGGTTCGCGCCCTGCACGCATTGTCCGCCGCGGTCAATCAGGCGGCCATGGACGAATTCATTGAAAAGGGTCTGGTTCACCAGCACACTGTGCTCGGGGCGTTTGGACTCACCCAGCGGATCAGCCCATGGCTGCGCGCCGTGCTCGAAGAACAGACAAAAGCAAATCCGGAAACGGGCTACCGCTTTCTGCAACAGGGCCCGGACGGAACCTGGATCAAGGCCGAACCCCGGAACGCGTATTACCCTCTCACATGGCAAAACCGGAAAGAGGCGCTGAACATACCCATTGGTTTCGACTTCGCATCCCTAAGCGATGCCCGTCGCACAATCGAACGGATCGAACAGACCCGCCGCACAGCTCTGGTGCCGTCGCCGGTATCTTTTTCCGAAGCCGGCACGAACTCCTATTGGGTTTTCGCTCCCGTTATACCGTGGCAGACTGAAGCCAACTCCATGTATACACCGGATGCCGTCATCGGGTTTGCCGTCGCAACGCTCCAGCCGGAGGCGATCCTGAAGCGCGTTGCCGCGCGCTCATCCGTGTCAGAGCCCAAACTCCGGCTGAATTTGATGATCCCGCCGGATCCAAAGGCAAAAGAAACGATCCAGCTCGTAAACGGCGCATGGCTTTACCGTTACCCTATGGAAGCCATAGACGCTCAATGGATTTTTGAATGTTCTCTGCCGGTCGCCGTGACCAGTCACCGGTCGGCGGCGGCTTTTGCGGCCGGACTGATCATCACCGCACTCTTGACCAGCCAACTGCTGATCCTCGGCAGCCGAACGAGAAAAATCGCGGCTGAGGTTCTTGCCCGCACGGAAGATTTGCGCATTGCCAACGCCCGCCTTGAAAAAAGTTTCCATGAACGGGCGCACCTTGAAGAAGAAATGAACGAACTCGCCGCCAGCGAACGCCGCCGAATGGGACGCGACCTGCACGACTCGCTCGGCCAAAAGCTCACCGGAGCCGTTTTCCTCAGCCGTTCGCTGCTCAACTGGTTTCAGAAGCATGGAGCATGGGGCATGGAGCACGGAGCACAGAAAACAGAAGACAGAGGGCAGAAGACGGAGGACGGAGCAAATCCACCCGACACCCGACACCCGACACCCGACACCCCTCAACAACCCCGCCCCGCTCCCGGCTCCCCGCTCCCAGCATTCGGCCCGCAGGCCGATCATGCCAAGACGCTGAACGAAACTCTTAAATCCGCAGTCGGTCAGGTGCGCAATATGGCGCGCGGCCTCGCCCCCGTAACCCTGAACGACGAAAGCCTCTGCGAAGCGCTCGAACAGCTGGCTGAAGAAATGACAGGACTCTACGGTGTTTCGTGCGAAGTCGCCGAATGCGATGAACTTTCCGCTCTCGGCCAGAAAACCAAAGAACAGCTCTACCTCATCGCGCGTGAAGCGGTGAACAACGCCGCCCGCCATGCGCAGGCCGGACGCGTAACAATTCAACTGACCGGCAGTCCATCCGGCTGGAAACTGTGCGTTGAAGACAACGGCAAAGGAATCCCCGCAATACGGCCTTCAGGAGAAGGCATGGGCATACGCATCATGCGGCACCGTGCCGGCCTGATCGGTGCCGGATTCACCATGAACTCCGCTCCGGGCCGCGGCACCCGCGTTGAAGTAACCAGTAATGCGTGATGCGTAATGAATAATTTTATTTCACAGAAGGAAACAAAGGACAACGAAGGGAATTAAAAAACTCTAAACACTGCGGCTCCATCATCCGAAGCCAGCCTTCGTTCACCTTTGTTTCCTTCTGTAAAAAACTCTTTGCTTGCGGCTTTTATATTTTCCTATGCTATAGGTATTCAACATGACCGATTCAAAACAAAACCCGGCCCGCGTCCTGATCGTTGACGACCACGCCATTGTGCGCTACGGCATGGGCGTACTGCTCTCCGGCGCGAAAGATCTGACCCTGTGCGGAGAAGCCGGAACCTACGACGAAGCCCTGGCGGCCATTCGCGAGCTGAAACCCGACATCGCCGTCATAGACCTCATCCTCTACGACCGGAGCGGCCTCGACCTCATCCGGGAAATCAGAAGTCAGGAGTCAGGGGACAGCAATCCCCAATCGCAAATGCCCATCCTCGTCATGTCCATGCACGACGAAGCCACCCACGCAGAGAAAGCTTTGCGTGCCGGCGCTCAGGGCTACATCATGAAAGAAGATGCCGACGAAATGCTCGTCGAGGCCCTGCGCACGCTCCTCAATGGCAAACTCCACGTCAGCGGAGATATGAATGAAAAACTGCTCCGCACCTACGTTGAGGGTGACGATCGCGTAGAAAGCAGCGGCGTGGAAAGTCTGACCGGCCGCGAAAAAGAAATTTTTGAATGCCTCGGCAAAGGATTCACCACGAAAAAAATTGCCGAGCAGTTCGACCTCAGCCCCCGGACGGTCGAAGTGCACCGCGCCCGCATCAAGAAAAAGCTGGCATGCGAAGACGCCGCGCAACTCCTGCGCACCGCCGTCCAATGGGTCGAATCACGTACGCTGTAACCCACCCCGGCTTTTCAGCCACCCCTCCAAAGGAGGGGAATCAAAAATCCAAATGCAATCCCCTCCAAAGGAGGGGTGCCGGGACGGCGCTGTGCCACGTAGCGAGCTTCGCTCTGCTGCTGTGGGGGGTGGGTTTCTCGGCAACGCCGCATCAACCGATAATTCTCTAAAAGAAGTCTGCGCGCCGCAGGCTGTTGAGAAACCCTCACGCGTAAAAATATTCAAGAAGATCGAGCCGAACCTGTGCATGTATGGAGTGCGGCGGCTGGACGCCGCTTTTTCTGTAACGCCGTGGAAGTGAAAGCGCTGTCGAGCCAGCGCACTCCAAAAAATCAGCGACCTGAATTTCATTGTTTCTCTAAAAATCAAACCCATCGGCACTTATCAACACTCAGGGGCGGTCTCTCCAGGCGCCCCGCTTTTAAATAACAGACGGCTGGGACAGCCGTCCCTACCAAAAAATCTTCCAACCCCTGGAACCTCTTTGCCCCAATTAATCCTTTGTTTTCCTTCGTTTCCTTCTGTTAAAAATCTCCCCAAAAATATTCCCTAAAAAAACAAAACTACGTATTGACACGTATACCGTCTACGTATATCCTGCATGCATAGTTGAAGTAGAAACTGGAAAAAGAAGTGAATTTAGATCAAGATTTTTCTGGTAGAAGCAGGAGAAAAGGTTCATAAACGGAGTCACCTCAAAGAAAAGGAAGAAGAAAATGAAAAGGTTCATCGTTCCAGCAGTTATAGCAAGTTTGATCAGCGGAGCAGCTTTTGCTCAGTCCACCCAAGTCGTAAGTTCAGTCAATGTCGTCGGCTACAACCAAATAGCAATCCTGTCCAATCAGTTTGTTATGGTTGCAATGGACTTCGACAATGGTACGAACAATACGGTTAATGGTTTGTTTGGTACCCTGCCGACGGGATCTTCGGTAAGCATTTGGGATTCTGCACCGGCTCCGGCTGGGCAAAAATGGGTGGTGGTTAACAAAATCCGCACTGGGTGGAACCCCTCCGCAAACGCAACCAACGTGATTCCTGCCGGTTCAGGCGTGTTTATTAAAGGGGCGTTTGCTACAAACATCTACTTGGCGGGTAACGTTCCCACGAATACAACGATGCCGGTCATTACAGCGAGCAATTTGTACAAGATTCTGTCGTATCCTTATCCGGTTGACATGACTCTCACCAACACGTTGCTTGGAAAAGGCGCGGCGACTGGTGACTCAATTTCGCTGTGGGTTAGTAACAAATGGTCTGTTTTCAATAAAATCCGCACCGGATGGAATCCCTCCACAGCGACGAATGTTCAGCTTAAGGTCGGGGATGCGGTGTTCTATAAGGCGGTCACGAACAGAACTGTGAATGAACTCAGACCCTATACAAACTCGGTGAACTGATTTGGTGGTTAGTTAGAATAAGAAAAATGGTGCACAAAAAGGAAAGGGAATAAATATGAAGAAAATAGTATTAATGATGATGATGGGTCTCGCGGCGGCATCGTACGCCACGGTTGAGATCAGCTGGGTGGCGAGTGCCGGGTTTTACTTCAACGCGAATCCTGACGTAGGGATTCTCGGTGATGCTACCGGCAATTCAACCTACCTGCAACTGATGTACAGCGCCGATGGCGTTCAGGATGCGGGAAGCATGGTTGCCGGGCAAGGTATTACAACCAATGGAATCGGAACAGGCGATGACATCTATTGGGCTCGTGTAACCGCTACCGAAAATGGCATTCCGGGCGACTTCGATGACTTCGCTGCCAATGGTGGTTATGAGTCGCGGGCACTGGTTAGTGGCTATTTTTATGCCATGGTGTTCCAAGACAACAACATACAGGGCAAGGACTGGTACTATTACACCCCGATGGTAGCAATTACGGATGTCGATCTCTCCGCTCTCGGTACACCTCAGGGTCTAGAAATGAACACCGACCTCACTGGCGGCAATGCTATTGACGCCGCCACCAAGGGTGGATTGGTTGGTCAGGTAATTCCTGAACCTGCCACGATGCTTCTGTTCGGTATCGGTGGATTCGGAGCTTGGCTCCTTCGCCGCCGCCAGCAGGCATAAAAGAAACATTATCATTGTTTCGAAAACCCCGGTCTTCACCGGGGTTTTTTATTGTCTGATATGGGATTAATTTCGTTTTACAGAAGGAAACGAAGGGCAATGAAGTAGACTCAGAAACTCTGGAAAATAAAGGCTATCCCTGCATCCGGTTCTTCCTTGGGATTCCTTCGTTACCTTCTGTTGAAAATGTTGTTCAGATTAATTCCGTAGAGAGGTAGAGCCTGATCCGTATTTCAAAAGGCAGGGCGAGCTGTCCCTGGCGAGCCGTATTTATTTTTCCATGTTTGCAGTACCGGATTCATCCGGAATCTTCCCCCGCATGCCTCGGCTGGACAACTTGAATGGGTTCTGGTTTAATCCTTCCGGCCTTTAAAGGAGCAGATTATGACAAGAAGTATGACCATGGTTATCGAACGTGAAGGCGACGGTTACTCTGCCCTCTGTCCCGAAGTGGATGTCGCCAGCCAAGGTGAGACGATTGCCGAAGCTCGCGCCAACCTGAAAGAGGCTGTCGAACTCTTCCTCGAAACTGCCTCTCCCGCCGAGCTTTCAGACCGGTGGCATGGCGAGGTTTACATCAGCAGCATGGAGGTTACGGTTGCCTAAGCTTCCGCCGCTCTCAGGCAAAGCGGTCTGCCGCATTCTGGAAAAGAACGGCTTCTCAGCAGTTCGCCAGCGCGGAAGTCATGTCGTCATGCAAAAACAGATTTCCGGCCCGTCAACCATAACAGTTCCCGTTCCCGACCATCACGAACTGCGCAAGGGCACCTTGCTTTCGATTATCCGGCAGTCGCAGATTCCCCGCTCCGCATTCGAAAAATAAGCCGGAGGGTTTTACCGGATTCAGGAGATGAGGAATGCTTAATTTCCCGCAAGTTCAGGACGCCGCAGAACCCTCCCGTGTCCGGATGTCGCTGGCGGATTACGTGCAGTTCTGCTCTTTCTGTATGGAGAATAATCCAAAAGTCACACCGCAAAACTGCCTGGATCGGAAATCCGGCGAAGAAAGTATGACGGAACCTTTCCGGCTGTTTCCTCTTTAGAATTGCCTGCCGGTTTTGGTGCGGCGGCAAGTGCAGTGCGACGCCGCTTTCCCTTCCTTCTTGCGCGAGCAGTTTCCAATGTCTGGAATTCTGTGGGTGCCTGTCACGCCGTAGCGTGCAACGCGAAGGAGGACGGAGACGGCGTGGAAGCCGCCCCTCCCATTTCTAAGGTAGGGCGTGCTCTCCGAGCGCGCCGCTTTTAATAACGGACGGCTGGGGACAGCCGTCCCTACCCATTAACGCGGCTTCCTCCTCCACTAAATCTACGGCGCGACAGGCCGGCCGCGGCCACAGATAAAGACAACCAACCGCGCCACTTTCTCTCTGGACCCATTAAAGACCTGCAAAACACGATTCTCACATCCAATTTTCTTTTCCATGCACCCTGTTTGAAGTAGAGTGCCGCGCTTTTACGGAAAGGATTTTTTCTATGTTCTGGATATCCATTATTTTCTTCTTCTCCGGTTTTTCAGCACTGATTTATCAACTGCTCTGGATGCGCCATTTGGGGTTTATCTTCGGTAACACGGTCTTTGCCAGCGCCACCGTGCTGACCGCCTTTATGGGCGGACTTGGGCTCGGCGCGCACTTTTTCGGCCGGTTCGGCGAACGTCTGAAAAACCCGCTGAAGTGCTTTGCCTGGCTGGAATGGGGCGTTGCCGTTTACGCCTTATCTATTCCGTTCCTGTTCCATCTGATTCAGATCGTCTATGGCTTGGCTTACCGCCACATATCAGAAGACCTGGCCTTCCTGACGCCGCTCCGGTTCATACTGGCGTTCCTTTTGCTTTTATTTCCGACCATTTGCATGGGCGGCACCCTGCCCGTTCTGGTTCGTGGACTGGCCCGGAATGAGGCGAATTTCGGATCCAGAATGGGCTGGCTGTACGGAATCAATACGCTGGGCGCGGTGGCCGGTATTTTCCTGAGCGGGTTTTATCTGATTCCCGCGATCGGTCTGACCAATACAAATTTTCTGGCGGTCAGCACCGAGCTGGTGGCCGGGCTGGGAGCCTGGATGCTGGCGTGCGGACGAATCATTGAACAGCCTTCCATGGAACCTGCGAGACCGAAATTCAAGTGGCGTCTAATGCCGTTCACCTCCCGCTACGCCATTTCGATCACCATGCTGTGCGGTTTTGTGTCGCTGGCGCTGGAAGTGGTCTGGTTCCGGTCACTGATTCTCGTATTCGGATCAACCACCTATTCGTTCACCGTCATGCTGGGTGTGTTTCTGCTCGGCATGAGCGTCGGTTCGCTGCTGATTGCACTGGTGCTGGATCGCATAAAAAATCTACTCCCGCTCCTCGCAACCACCGTGGCATTGATCGGGTTCTGCACGCTGTGGTCGCTCTACCGTTTTGACCGCGGACCGGACTTCCTGCTGAATTATCTGCTGGCGCATGGTTTTTCATGGCAGAGCATGAATCAGGCGCGCTTTTTAATCTCCGTCTCCCATCTGGCACTGCCGGCGATTCTGTTCGGCATATCCTTCACGGCCGCAACGCGCATGGTGCGGCACGATGAATCCAGTTCGTCCGGCGCCGTTGGAATGGTTTACGCTCTGAACACGCTGGGCGCCGTGGCCGGGTCGTTCGTCGGAGGCTTCATTCTGCTTCCAACCCTCGGAATGGAGCGTTCTTTGGTCGTTCTCAGTCTCTTGATGCTGGGAGGCGGTCTCCTTTCGCTGATTCTTTGGAGCCGGGTTCTGTGGCCGCGTCTGGCATCCATCGCTCTGATCGCCGTCATCGCCCTGGTTGCCTTCCTGAATCCGCCGGCCTGGAATAAATCCATGCTGTCGGCCGGGGCATTTTTTGCCCCGCTCAACTTCATCCAGAACGGTAAAAACACCTTCCGGCAACAGGTCGTTGCAGGCCGCCTCCTGCACTACAAGGAAGGCCTGTCCTCTACCGTTTCGGTGCATATCAACGATAACGAGCAGCGGTTGTTCTGCGTTGATGGTAAAGCGGAAGCCGACCAGTCTCCGCGCGGAATGGTGGTGCAGCGCATGATCGGTCACCTGCCGATGCTGTTCCACCCGGACGCAAGAAAGGTCATCAATATCGGGCTGGGAGCCGGCGTCAGTTTCGGTGCGCTGAGCTGTCATCCGGTCGATCATTTGGAGGTGGTGGAAATCGAACCTGCCGTCAAAGTTGCCGCCATGATCTGGAGTGATTTAAATCATGCTGTTATGCATAATCCAAAAGCTCTGATCACGATTAATGATGGCCGCAACCACTTGCTTTGCACAACCAACACCTACGATGTCATCACGTCCGATCCGTTCGAACCGGTGGTGGGCGGTTCCGCCAATTTATTCACGGTAAATCACTTCACAGCCGCCCGGAACCGCCTGCAGTCCGACGGGATTATGTGCCAGTGGATTCCAATGTATGAAATGTCGCCGGACGACTACCTGACCATTGTGCGATCCTTCGTCAGTGTATTTCCAAAAACCGCGCTGTTTTATACCGGGGGTGACACCCTGTTGCTCGGATTTAAGGGCGATATGAAGCTGGATGCCGAGGTGCTGCGACGGAACTATAACGTTCCGGAAGTCCGCCAATCCCTGTCAGAAATCGGGTTTACCTCGCCTGAAATGATTCTGGGCATGTTTGTGGCGGACTTAAGTCAACGACCCGATTTCGCCGGCTCCGGCAAACTGAATACGGACGACCGACCCTGTATTGAATATTCCGCGCCAAAAAGCGCTTTGCATTACACCGCCGACGAAAATCAGACCGCATTGCTGCATGTTTTCACGGCGATTCCCGATGTCTGGCTTAACGAACTTGATGAGCGGACGGCAACCCGCTTGAAGGCCGAGCATGAAGCCGTCCGTTTAACACTGGAAGCCTCCGTTCTGCGCGCACAGGGTAAAAACGGTGAATCGTTCGAGCTCCTTTCAAAAGCTCATGAAATATCGCCCGACAATCCGGTGGTGAAAAATGAAATGGTCATCATGCTGAATACCTCTGCACAGACATTCCAGAATGACGGTCGGCTGGAGGACGCGGCCAAACAATTCCAAATTGCCCTGCAATTGGATCCAACCGATTTCTGGTCGTTGTACAATCTGGTAGGTCTGGGCATGCGCGCCGGTAATCCGGCGTTTGCCAAACAGGTTCTTGACCGGGCTATGGCCGCCTATCCTGGATCACCGCTGATGCTGGGGCTTAAGGGAAAATATCTCTTTGGTGCAGGGCAGCAGGACGACGGGATAGCGTTATTGCAAAAAGCACTGGAAATTCAACCCGGAAACCTTGCGCTGTGGAAGGACTTGCAGATGCTCTCGGCCCTGGCCGGAGATGTTAATCTCAATGCCCATGCCCGCAAAAATGCGGAGCGGATCGAAAATTTTATCAACCGTAAGTAGCGTTGTTTAGTCTATTTTTTTCGTGTATTTCCGTCCATCCGGAGGTACATTCTCGCCCCCTTGGAGGAATTACCTGATGCAACTCACCATGCTAAAGTCGAAGATTCATATGGCCACCCTGACGGGAACCGAGCTCTATTACACGGGCAGTATCTGCATTGACCAGAACCTGCTCGATGCCGCCGGCATTCTGGAAGGCGAACAGGTTCACGTGGTCAATGTGAACAACGGAGAACGGCTGGTCACCTATGCCATTTCCGGCAAACGCGGCACCGGCATCGTTGAACTCAATGGCCCCGCCGCCCGCCTCGGCATGACCGGCGACAAAGTGATCGTCATCGCCTACGCCCAGATGAGCGAGGCTGAAGCCCATGCGAATAAGCCGAAAATCGTCCACGTGACCGAAAAGAACCGGCTTAAAAAGAAATAAGCGATTCCCCGGCTTCCGCACTTCCCTCCTTGAGCATTGCGTATTGAGCATTGTTTATTGGAAATTTTCAGGGTTTCAGGTTTCACATTTCCTGCTTCCTGCACTAGTATCCGCCTCCTATGAATCGCATAATCTTCAAGAAGCAACTCTCCGATGAAGTGTTCCAAATGCGCATTGAGGCCCCGCTGATCGCCAGCGAGCGCCGCGCCGGACAGTTCGTCATCCTCCAGCTCAACAGCCACTTCGGCGAACGCATTCCGCTGACGATTGCCGATGCCGATCCGGTCGAAGGTTCCATCACCATCATCTTTCAAGCCGTAGGTCGCACCACCCACCTGCTGGCGCTGAAAAATGTCGGCGACACCGTCGAGCACCTCGTCGGCCCGCTCGGCCAGCCGACCCACATCGAAAAATTCGGACGCGTCATTTGCGTCGGCGGCGGAATCGGTGTCGCCCCGCTCCATCCCATCGCGCAGGCGATGAAGGCCGCTGGCAACGAAGTGATCATCATCATGGGGGCACGCAACAAACAGCTTCTGATTCTCGAAGACGAAATGCGTAAAATCGCCGACGAACTGATTATCTGCACCGACGACGGCTCCTACGGCCGCAAGGCGCTCGTCACCGCCCCGCTCAAAGAGCTTTGTGAAGCCAATCCGAAGCCCGCCATGGCGGTCGCTATCGGTCCGCCGATCATGATGAAATTCTGCGCCGAAACCACCCGCCCCTACGGCGTGCACACCATGGTTTCACTCAACACCATCATGGTGGACGGAACCGGTATGTGCGGCGGATGCCGCGTAACCGTCGGCACAGAAACCAAATTTGTTTGTGTGGACGGTCCGGAGTTTGACGGTCACCTGGTGGACTTCGACAATATGATCACCCGCCTGAAAGCCTACAAACCCCGTGAGGATGCCGACCACCACCGCTGCCATCTCGAAGAAGCGATTGAGAAGTCCTCCTGAAAAATCATAAATCTTAAATCGGAAATCTGAAATGTCGCACCCCACCCCTGAACAACTTGCCGAAAAAGCCCGCCTTGAATTGGCCGGATTGACCAAGCCGCTCAAACCCAAACAACGGATGGCCATCACGGCGCAGGAAATGCCCGCCCAGGATCCCGCCGTGCGGCGCGGCAATATGCAGGAAGTCGCGCTGGGCTACTCCGAGGAACAGGCCAAGCTCGAAGCCGAGCGCTGCCTGCAATGCCCAACCAAGCCGTGCATCAAAGGTTGCCCTGTTGGCATCGATATTCCCGCCTTCATTCAGAAAATCGCCGACGGCGACTACAAAGCCTCCATCGGCATTATTCGCGAAAGCAGCCTGCTTCCCGCCGTCTGCGGACGCGTCTGCCCGCAGGAAACCCAATGTCAGGAACCCTGTACCGTCGGCAAAGCCCTCAAATCGATCGATAAAGCCGTCTCGATCGGCCGCCTTGAACGCTATGTGGCCGACTGGGAGCGCGACAATGGGCTCATGCAACCGCCATCTGTAAAACCGGCCACCGGAAAAAAAGTCGGCATCATCGGCAGCGGCCCCGCCAGCATCACGGTTGCCGCCGACGTTCGCCGCGATGGCCACGAAGTAACCGTATTTGAGGCCTTCCACCGCCCCGGCGGCGTGCTCCTCTACGGCATTCCTGAGTTCCGCCTGCCTAAAGCCATCGTCGACCAGGAGATCAGCAGCCTCAAGTCCATGGGCGTCGAAATTAAAACCGACTTCGTTATCGGCCGCACCCGCCGCCTGACCGATCTGCTCGAAAAAGACGGCTACGATGCCCTTTTCATCGGAACCGGAGCCGGTCTGCCGAAATTCATGAACATCGAAGGCGAAAACCTCGTCGGCGTCTTTTCCGCCAACGAATACCTCACCCGCGCCAATCTGATGAAAGGCTACGACAATCGCGCTGCCACCCCGATTTTCCCGTCAAAAAAAGTCGCCGTGCTCGGCGGCGGCAACGTCGCCATGGACGCCGCCCGCAGCGCCATCCGCCTCGGCGCGGAAGAAGTCCACCTCATCTACCGCCGCACCGAGGTCGAAATGCCCGCCCGTGTTGAAGAAGTCGCCCACGCCAAAGAAGAAGGCGTCATTTTCCATATCCTGCAGAACCCGAAACGTCTGCTGGCCGACGAACGCGGCTGGGTTTCCGGAATGGAAGTTCTGAAATACGAACTCGGCGAACCCGACAGCTCGGGCCGCCGCCGTCCGGTCGAAATCAAAGGCAGCGAATTTCAGATGGACGTCGACACCGTCATCGTCGCCATCGGCAACGAATCCAACCCGCTCATCCGCCAAACTACGCCCGGACTGCAAACCAGCAAATGGGGCACGCTGATCGTGGATGATACCGGCAAAACATCGCTCGACCGCGTCTTTGCCGGCGGTGATATTGTGCTCGGCGCCGCCACCGTCATTCTGGCTATGGGTGAAGGCCGCCGCGCCGCCGCCGCCATCAATAAACTGCTGGCAAAGTAGTTTAATCCCGCCTGGAAAACTCACAGCCGCAATAGCTCTGGCGGTAAAGTTCGTATTCCTCGCTCAGTTCAATACTGCGCAGAAATCCGCCGTGCTTTTTAAAATCGATTGGCACAAAGCGCGGAAACTTTGCGCCGATTTCAAAAATGATTTGAGAAACTTTGTGCGGACTGAGTGTGAGCGTCGTGGCGAAGGCCGGAATACCGAGCCGTTCGGCCATCTGGTTGGTACGCGTCAGACTGAACTCAAAACATTTACGACAGCGCGCGCCCTTTTCCGGTTCGTTTTCCAAACCTTGGATGTGTGCCAGCCATTCAGCGTGATCGTACTGATCTTCCTCAATCACCAGATTCATCTTCTGCGCCAGCTTCCGCGCGGTTTCGAGGCGTTTCAAATATTCCGCTTCGGGATGGATGTTAAAGTTGCTGAAATAAAGCACCACCTCATGTCCGTCCAGCACCAGCCGTTCAGCTGACGGCGCGGCGCACGGCGCGCAGCAGGTGTGGAGCAGAATACTGCTGAGTGTCGAGTGTCGGGTGTCGGGTGTCGGGTGTTTCATTTTCCTAAAGTCCAAAGTCTAAGGCCTAAAGCCTTCTCCTAAAGCTCCTCAATATCGCCCGCTGAATACAGGTTGTTAAATTCGACCGCGAAATTTTCTAATCTGCCATCTTCTATCGCACCGCGCAGACCGGCCATCAGTTCCTGATAATAATGCAGGTTATGCTGGGTCAACAGCATCGGGCCGAGCATTTCCTCGCATCTCAGCAGATGATGAAGGTAGGCGCGGCTGTAGTGCCGGCAGGTGTAGCAGGTGCAATCGGCGTCGAGCGGTCGCGGATCGGCGGCATGACGGGCGTTCATAAAGTTGAGCGTGCCGCGCCGCGTGAAGGCCTGCGCCGTGCGGCCCGAACGGGTCGGCAGAACGCAGTCGAACATATCCACACCGCGCAGCACCGCGCCGACAATATCCGACGGCTTGCCGACGCCCATCAGGTAGCGCGGAGCATCTTCCGGCAGATGAGGAATGGTGGCTTCCAAGGTTTGGAACATCATTTCCTGACCTTCGCCGACCGCCAGCCCGCCGATGGCGTAGCCGTCAAACCTGATCTGTTTAAGCGCTTCGGCGGATTCCGCACGCAACGCAGGATAAACACTGCCCTGCACGATGCCGAAAAGGCCATAGCCGTCGCGCACTTTGAACGCATCTTTTGAGCGCTTCGCCCAGCGCATTGAAAGGCGCATCGATTCCGCAGCGGTTTTTTCGTCGGATGGAAATGGCGTGCACTCATCGAACGCCATGGAGATGTCGGCATCGAGCAGATGCTGGATTTCAATCGAGCGTTCCGGCGACAGCTCATAAGAACTGCCGTCCGTATGCGACTGAAAGGTCACGCCCTTTTCGGTGATTTTCCGAAGCTTGGAAAGCGACATCACCTGAAAGCCGCCGGAGTCGGTCAGGATCGGCTTGTCCCAGTTCATAAATTTGTGCAGGCCGCCCAGCGCGGCGACGCGCTCCGCACCTGGGCGAAGCATCAGGTGGTAGGTGTTGCCGAGCAGAATCTGTGCGCCGGTATCCGCCACCTGCTCCGGGCGCATGCCCTTGACCGTCGCCGCCGTGCCGACCGGCATAAACGCGGGCGTATCAATCACACCGTGCGCCGTCGTGATCTTGCCGCGCCGCGCCGCGCCGTCTTTTTTGAACAGTTCAAACTTCATCATTCATCCTTTTGAGCAGGCAGGCGTCGCCGTACGAGTAAAACCTGTAGCCTTGCTGCTTGGCATTTTCGTAGGCGGCGTGCATTTTTTCAAGCCCGGCGAAGGCGGAAACGAGCATAAAGAGCGTCGAGCGCGGCAGGTGAAAGTTGGTCATCAGCAGATCGACGATTTTAAACTGGTAGCCGGGCGTGATGAAAATGTCGGTTTCGCCGGTAAAGGGTTTGATAACACCCGGCGCTGTCGCGGCGCTTTCCAGCAAACGGAGCGAAGTCGTGCCGATGGCGACGATCCGTCCGCCCGCCATGCGGGTGGCGTTAATGCTGTCTACAACTTCCTGAGAAACCGTCCCCCACTCCGCGTGCATTTTGTGATCCTCGGTATCATCCACTTTGACCGGAAGGAAGGTTCCGGCACCGACATGCAAGGTAACCGTGTCGAACGCCACGCCGCGCTTTTCCAGCGCCTGGAAAAGTTCCGGCGTAAAGTGCAGTCCGGCCGTCGGCGCAGCGACCGCTCCTTCGTGTTTGGCAAAAACGGTCTGGTAATTCTCACGGTCGCTGGCGGAAAATTCGTCGTCGCGCTTCCGCTGGATGTACGGCGGAAGCGGCATGCGGCCATATTTTTCCAAAGCTTGGAAAAGCGCTTCGCCGCCACGGTTGAACCGCAGAAGAATTTCTCCGCCGTCGCGCTTTTCGGCGACATCGGCGTAAAAACCGTCGGCAAAGTCAATCCGGCTGCCTTCTTTGAGGCGTTTACCGGGTTTGGCAAAAGCAAACCATGCGTTGTCTCCGGCGCGCATGTGGAGGGTGACTTCGATTTTCACCTCGCCGCGCAGGCCGTCGAGCCGCGCCGGAATGACCTTGGTGTTGTTGCCGACCAGCAGGTCACCGGGCTGAAGTAGTTCCGGCAGGTCGCAGACAATGCGGTCGGCAAAACCGGCTCCGGTCAGGTCGAGCAGGCGCGCGGAGTCGCGCGGACTGGCCGGACGGTCCGCGATAAAGCGCTGGGGCAGGTCAAAATCAAATAAGTCAACTCTCATGGGATTGAGATAATGGAATAGCAGGAAGATTGGAATGATGGAATAAGGGAATGATGGAATATTGAGAACTCCCCGCCGTCGGTATTCCAATATTCCACCATTCCATCATTCCTTTCCGGCCTCACCTGTTGCTATTATTCACCAGAAAAACTGAAAAACACACGATGACTACGACAAAACAGCTTTCCGCTTTTGTGAGCGAGATATTCAGCTCCGCGCAGGGCGAAGGGGTCAATATAGGCCGCCGTCAGCTTTTTGTCCGGTTCTGCGAGTGCCACCGCAACTGCCTCTACTGCGATACGCCGGTGGAACGCACAGAATCGGTCCAGATTGAGCGTGTGCCGGGCAGCGGACGGTTCGAGTCCGTTCCCAACCCGCTGACCGCAAAGCAGCTGGCTGACCTGCTGGATGGCCTGAACCGCCCGGAATTCGCCCACGACGACCTTTTCATTACCGGCGGTGAGCCGCTGCTTCAAGCGGACTTTCTGGCCGCTTTTCTGCCGGATGCCCGTAAGCAGCTTGATCTGCCGGTTCACCTCGAAACCAGCGGCGACCTGCCGGAAGAATTCGCCAAAGTCGTCGAATGGATCGACCATGTTTTGATGGACATCAAACTTCCCAGCGTCACCGGCGAACCGGAGGCGTGGGCAATGCACCGCGACTTTCTGGATGTCATCGAACGTGAAGAGACCGGCGCAACCATTAAACTGGTGGTCGGCGCGGACACATCCGATGAAGACCTCGCGCAGGCGGCCAAAATTATTCGTACGTCCGGTTCGCAAGCCGCCGTGGTTCTGCAGCCGATGACGGCCGCGTCAAAGACCAACCGCGTTCCGACGGCCAGTCAGGTGCTGACGTGGCAGTCGCAAATGGCTGTCGCGCTCGGACGAAGTGTCCGTGTCATTCCGCAATGCCATAAGATGATGGGGCTTTTGTAGCGCAGAGAGCATGGAGCAAGGAGCATGGAGAAAAAAAAGGCAGTTGTATTGTTGAGCGGCGGAATGGATTCCGCAACCGCGCTGGCGATCGCCAAAGCGCAGGGCTTTGACTGCTACGCCCTTTCCTTCCGCTACGGCCAGCGCCACGCCGTCGAACTGGAGTGCGCGGATCAGGTAGCCAAAGCGCAGGGCGTCATCGAACACCGCACCGTCGCCATCGACCTCGGCGCGTTCGGCGGCTCCGCGCTGACTGATCTGAGCATCGCCGTGCCGCACGACTTGTCCGCCATAGCTTCAGCGACGGCGGAAGCGGGCAATCCGGACGAAATTCCGGTCACGTACGTTCCGGCGCGCAACACCGTTTTCCTTTCCTACGCCCTGGCCTGGGCCGAAGTGCTCGGCAGTTTTGACATTTTCATCGGCGTCAACGCGCTCGACTACAGCGGCTATCCCGACTGCCGCCCCGAATTTATCGCCGCCTACGAAAAGATGGCCAACCTCGCCACCAAGGCCACCGTCCACGGCGGACGGAAACTGACCGTCCACACGCCGCTCATCCATCTGACCAAAGCACAGATCATTAAAAAGGGGCTGGAGCTGGGCGTAGACTACGGCGTAACGTCCAGCTGTTACGACCCGGCAACGGACGGCAAAGCCTGCGGAACCTGTGATTCCTGCCGCCTGCGCCTCAAAGGATTCAGAGAGATCGGCAAGACCGATCCAAGGAAATATGACAGATGAAGTATGAAAGATGAAAAAGGGTCTGCAACAGCTTCATAAAATAAAAAGGCCAACGCCGTTTGAGTTCCATTTTCATAGTTCATATTTCATAATTCATCTTTCAGAAAGGAGCTCTTATGCCTGAAATGGAAATTTATAAAACCCTGCGTTTCGATGCCGCCCACCGCCTGACCGGCGTTCCGACGACTCATAAATGCTCGGCCATGCATGGTCACGGCTTCGAGATTGAAGTCTATCTGCGCGGCCCGGTTGACCCGAAGACCGGCTTTATCATGGACTTCGGCGACCTGACCAAAGTGTGCGAGCCGATCATTAAACAGCTCGACCACGCCATCCTGAACGAGATTGAAGGACTGGAAAATCCGACCAGCGAGAATATGAGCGTCTGGGTCTGGAAAAAACTAAAGCCGCAACTTCCCCTGCTCTCCAAAATCATCATCAAAGAAACCGAAACCTCCGGCTGCATTTATCGGGGGTAACGTCTCGAAGCAGCGTTCGGGAACTGAGCGGCCGACAAGCTGACTTCGCTTGTTGGAGACTATTTTTTTATCGTCATATCTTCGAATTTAGTTTGCGGATAAAATCGAGATTTAATGAAGCGAAAAATAGCAAGTGTTCCCAAGCCACAGAGAATAAACATAAAGGATTCAGTCGATGACATTGGCGATCCCAATTTTGATGTTCCGAAAATAAGACCCAAAACACCTATTCCTGCAGATAATGTTCCAAACGCTATTCCTGCCGCGACCATTCGGCGGGGAAGTTTTTTGAATCCGAACGTAAAGCAATCAACTAAAAGAACAATTACGCCCAAAAAGAATGGAAACCAGACATCTTTTTCCGAAGTTTCGTTAGCTACCCAGTTTGCCAGCAGACGATAACCTCCGGTAACCACCATGAGGATGGCAAAGCCAATCAGCGCAGCATGTTGCCAAGAAGCTTGAGTCTGATTTTGTTCCATTTATATCTTCCTGCACCAACGGTGTTATTGAACGAACTTCAACTCCAGTTTATGCAATCTCCGCTGAATCGACACGAACACTGGAGCGGATGCCGCCGCGGGCGGTGAAGTCGCCGGTGACGATGAGGCGGCGCGGTTTGCAGACTTTTGTCAGGTCGGTGAAGATGCGGTTGGTGACGTCTTCGTAGAACGAGCCTTCGTTGCGGAACGAGAAGATGTAGAGCTTGAGCGATTTACTTTCCACGCAGAGCTTGCTTGGAATGTATTCGATCTTGATGGTCGCGAAGTCGGGCTGGCCGGTGATCGGACAGAGCGAGGTGAACTCGGACGTTTCAAAGATGATCCAATAGTCGCGCTGCGGATTGGAGTTTTTGAAGGTTTCCAGAATCGAAGCATCCGGTTTCTTCGGATAGTTCTTTTCGCCCTTCTTCAGCAGTTTCAGTCCTTCAGTATTGCTCATAAGTCACCTCGTTAGTTCGCAAAAAACTCTACCAGTTCTGAAAATCCGTTCCACACCTGATCGGCGGTAAATTCACCGGGATGGCCGATGCCGTAGGTGACGAAGCCGCTTTTGACACCGGCGTTGTGCGCGACTTCCAGGTCGGTGTGGTGATCGCCAAGCATCCAAGTGTTCTCCGGCTGTATGCCGGATTCCTTCATCAGCGCAAGAATGCCATCCGGGGCGGGCTTGAGATTCGGCAGGTCGCCGCCGCCGATGATGCGGAAAAACAGATCGCCCACGCCAAGGTGGTTGAGAATAATGCGCGACGGATCACCCGGCTTGTTGCTGAGTACTGCCAGCACATGACCTGCCGCCGCCAGTTTCCGCAAACCTTCAGTGACTCCCGGATAAAGCACCGTTTCGTCGAGCATGTGTTTGGCGTAAGACTTCCGGGTGAACGCCACGGCTTCATCCACGTTTGCATCCGCACCTTGCAGCGAACGCTCCACCAAACTGCGAATACCATCGCCGACATAGCTTTCGATGCTTTCCATACCGATCGGCGGTAGACCGTAGTGCGCCCGCATCAGGTTGATGCCGGTCGCCAGATCGGCCCGTGTATCGGCCAGCGTTCCGTCCAAATCAAAAATCAAAAGCTGCTGTTTCATAAGGCGGGCGATTTAACCGCATCTACGGATGGTTTTCATGGAAAAACACCGGAAATAAAATTGCTGGCGATTTCCAGTACTACAGTAGTACTATCAATCCATGCCAAGGAAAATCAGAGAACTGATACGTGACCTGCAAAAGGCAGGCTTTGAAAACTGCGGCGGCAAAGGCAGTCATAGAAACTTTAAGCATCCCTGTGGAAGCAAAGTCACGATCAGCGGCAATCCGGGACATGATGCAAAAAAATATCAGGAACGGGATATCGAACGGGCTCTGAGGGAGGCTGGAAAATGAAACTTAGCGATAAATATCTGAAAATCGTCGAATGGTCGGAAGAGGATCAGTGTTATGTGGGCACCTGCCCCGGCCTCATGCTGGGTGGCATTCACGGCGACGATGAAGCCGCCGTCTATAAAGAGCTCTGTCAGGCCGTGGATGAATGGATCAAGGTGTATCAGGAAGACGGAGATCCCCTGCCCGCCGCCACCGCCGGAAAAAAATATTCAGGCAAATTCGTGGTGAGAGTTGGCAAAGAACTTCATAAGGCGCTGGCGATTGAGTCACTCTGTCGTGGTGAAAGCCTCAACACGCACTGTCTCAACCTGATCCGCGAACAACAGGCCGAATACAAGACGAAGAGGAAATAATTCTTCAGCCGCGCGCGGTTCCGTTTTTATAGAACGGCAATTCAACCACTTTGGCGGGGAAAAGTTTCCCGCGGATTTCAACGTCAAGAATCGTGCCGATAGCGGCGTGACCGGCTTTAACGAAGGCCAGCGCAACGGCTTTTCCAAGGCTTGGAGAAACGGAGCCGCTGGTGACCATGCCAGTCTCCACGCCTTGGAAGACCACTTTGTCGTGAGAACGGGCGGCGCGTTTGCTGTCGAACTCCAGCGCGACCAGAAATTCCTGTGGATTCGCCAGGTCGCGCCGCACCGCCGCTTCGCCGATAAATCCGCCCTCTTTACTGATGAACATGCCGCGACTGGTGGCGGCCGGCGTGCGGTCGAGCGAAAGTTCGTGACCGTAAAGCGAGTAGCCCATTTCGAGGCGAAGCGTGTCGCGCGCACCGAGGCCGATCGGTTTGATGTTTTCGTTGGCGAGCAGCGCGCGCCAGATGCGGACAGCTTCACTTGCCGGGAAATAGAGTTCATAGCCCCAGTCGCCGGTATAGCCGGTGCGGCTGACCAACATTTCAGTTTCCAGACACTGGAAACTTTCGGCCCGGAAATATCCAAGGTCTGGAAGTTTTTTGCCGAAGACCTTTTGGAGTTCGGCACGCGACGTCGGCCCTTGCACGTCGAGCTTGGCAATGCCGTCTGAAAGGTCGGTGAAAGTTGTTCCAGACGAAAGGTGTTTTTGAATCCACGCGGAATCGCCGTCGAGCGTAGCGGCGTTGACGACGAGCATGTAGCGCTCTTCGCCGAGGCGGTAGCAGGTGAGGT
>JBAXDG010000015.1:0-29615 GCA_037141075.1 Kiritimatiellales bacterium | reverse complement strand
GCGGCGCAATAACGGTCTTGAAGCCGAATTGTGCCACCGCCCAGACGGCGTGTTCTCGGCTCGATCCGCAACCGAAGTTATTACGCGCAACCAAAACCTGAGCGCCGGCCGTTTCCGGCTTGTTCAGCACAAAGTTCGGATTATCCGAGCCGTCATTGTTGTAACGCCAGTCGGAAAACAGCGCCGCACCGAAGCCGGTCCGCTTAATCGACTTGAGGTATTCCTTCGGAATGATCGCATCCGTATCAATATTCGCGCGATCCACACCAGCGACCACACCTGTAAATGTCTTAAATTTTTCCATGATTAAAACTCCCGGATATCGACAAAGTGTCCTGCCACAGCAGCGGCGGCGGCCATCGCCGGGCTGACGAGATGCGTGCGTCCGCCCTTGCCCTGCCGACCTTCAAAGTTACGGTTGGATGTCGAAGCACAACGCTCCTTGTCCTTCAGCTTGTCGGGGTTCATGGCCAGACACATACTGCAACCAGCATAGCGCCACTCAGCACCGGCTTCGACAAAGATGCGGTCCAGCCGTTCTTTCTCGGCGGCATAGCGCACCGCTTCAGAACCGGGCACGACCAATACACGCAAGCCTTTGGCAACTTTTTTGCCTTTAATAACAGCGGCGGCTTCACGCAGGTCTTCCAGACGTCCGTTAGTGCAGCTGCCGATAAAAACGGTATCGATTTTGATACCGGTCATTTTCATGCCGGGCTCGAGTCCCATGTAATCCAGCGCCGCGCGCACGTCAGCCGGACTGTATTCCGGAACAGCATCCAGCGCCGGAACTTTTCCGGTCACATCCGTCACCATGCCGGGGCTGGTTCCCCAGGTAACCTGCGGAGCCAGATCGCTCACGTCGATGGTCAGCTCGTGATCAAATTTCGCCCCTTCGTCGGTATAAAGCTTCTTCCATTCGACGATGGTTTTCTTCAGTGCTTCACCTTTGGGAGCATATTTACGGTCGCCGGAAGCGATGTAATCAAACGTGATTTGGTCAGGAGCGACCAGACCGGCGCGTGCGCCGCCTTCGATCGCCATGTTACAAATTGTCAGGCGCCCTTCCATCGAAAGGCGGCGGATTGCCTCGCCGCAGAACTCGAAGGCGCAACCGGTACCGCCCGCCGTGCCGATGATACCGATCAGTTTCAGCACCATATCCTTGGCGGTCACGCCCTTTTGCAGTTTGCCGGCAAATTCCACTTTATAGTTTTTCGGCTTTTTCTGGCGCAACGTCTGCGTCGCCAGCACGTGCTCCACTTCGGAGGTGCCGATACCGAACGCGATCGAACCGAACGCGCCGTGCGTCGCCGTATGAGAGTCGCCGCAAACCACCGTCATGCCCGGCAGAACGATGCCCTGCTCCGGCCCGATGATATGAATAACTCCCTGACGGTCGTCGCCCAGAGGAAACAGCGTTACACCGGTTTCCGCCGCGTTATCCGTCAGCGCATCGACCTGCGCCTTGGCGATCGGATCGGTAATATTCATCCGGTTTTCGTCCGTCGGAACATTGTGATCCATCGTGGCGAACGTCCGCTCCGGACAGCGTACCTTGCGGCCGGCCAGACGGAGACCTTCAAAGGCCTGCGGACTGGTCACTTCGTGGACCAGATGGCGGTCGATATACAGCAGCACCTCGCCGTTCCCCAGGTCTTTGACAACGTGCGCATCCCAAATCTTGTCAAACAGTGTTTTACTCATAGCGGCGAAGGATATATTTTTACGCCCATTCTCATCAACGCAAAAGGACGCGCAAATTATGAACGGTTACCTGATTTTCATCCTCGCCCTGCTGGTCTTTAACTGGCTTTTGTCGCTGATTGTCGAAACCCTCAATGTCCGGAACGTCTCCACGGAAATCCCGGCGGAGTTTCAGGGTATCTACGATGCCGAAAAGTATGCCAAATCGCAGCGTTACCTGCGCGAAACCACCCGTTTCGAGCAGATTCAAGCCGCCATTATGCTTCCGCTCACCATCGCCTTTATCCTGCTCGGCGGCTTCAGCTGGATCAACGGCATCGCGCAGACCGCTTCCGCCAGCATGATCGTGCAAGGCCTCGTTTTCGGCGGTATCCTCGTTCTGCTCGGACAGCTCGTCGGCATTCCGTTCAGCATCTACGACACCTTCGTCATCGAGGAAAAATACGGCTTCAACAAAACCACCCCGAAAACCTTCGTCGTCGATATCCTCAAAGGACTGCTTCTCACCGTCCTGCTCGGCGCGCCGATCTTCGCGCTAATCCTCTGGATTTTCAACACCGTTTCAAACGCATGGCTCTGGGCGTGGGGATCGCTGGCCGTCATCCAGCTCTTCATTATGTTCATTGCGCCGGTCGTCATCCTGCCGCTCTTCAATAAATTCACCCCGCTCGAAGAAGGTGAACTGCGCACGAAAATCGAAGAGTTCGCCGCCGCGCAGAAATATAAACTCAGCGGCATTTTCAAAATCGACGGTTCGAAGCGCTCTACAAAATCCAACGCCTACTTTACAGGCTTTGGAAAAACCAAACGGATCGCCCTATTCGACACGCTGATCGAAAAACATACCGTCGGCGAACTGGTCGGCGTGCTGGCGCATGAAATCGGACACTGCAAACTCGGCCACATCAAAAAAGGGATCGGTATCTCGCTGGCCTCGTCGCTGCTGATGTTCTTTATCCTCTCGCTCTTCATCACCAAACAGGGACTCTACGCCGCATTCGGTATCGAAGGCGACCCGAAGGACTTACTTTACGCCGGGTTCATCTTCTTCGGCTTCCTCTACGCGCCGATCAGCATGATCCTTGGACTGCTCGGCAACATCCTCTCGCGCAAACACGAATACGAAGCCGACGCCTTTGCCGCCGAAACCACCAAAGCGCCCGGCGAAATGATCAGTGCCTTGAAAAAACTCTCCGTCGACAACCTCTCCAACCTCACGCCCCACCCGCTCAAAGTTTTCCTCGAATATTCCCACCCGCCCGTGCTAGAGAGGATCGCTGCACTACGAAAAGTTTGATTCGCTACTTTTTTAATTCAGAAACGTGTGAGGTAAATATATGTCTAAGGAATGGGTTGATATCGCAGATACCGCCATAAAAATTGGGCTTGGGTCACTGATAACCGGCGCATTTGCTTGCATCGGGATAAGCATATCGGGCCGGTTTGCAAAAGATAAATTCATGTTGGAGCACAAAACCAAGCTTGTTGAGCAAGTGGCCGAAAACATCGAAGAGTATTTTTCAGCATGGAACGCATACATCGCCAAGATCGCAGGCATAACAAAACATAGGAAAAATAATGGAACCGAAGAAGAGGAGCTAAGCGAAGCTCAAAAAGATGCAATTTATGAAAGAGATCAAACCTTGGTGAAATCATGGCCAAAGCGTGATGTAGCTATTTCGAGACTCAGGCTGATGAAAGCAAAAGCATCTACGGATGCACTGCTAGACACTATGCCTCTAGAATGTGAGCTGAGAAATAAAATTGTTTTTGAAAAAAAAGTTCCATTTCATAATGACGTACTAGCGTACCGTAAAAAAGTTAACGCCATACAGGAAACAGTTCACGGCAACCTTGCAGACTTCTACGAAACCTTTAGCTCCTGATTTGTGGCCCAAAATAAACAATGTCGATTGGGTCTCACCCCAGAACTAGTCTGTTATAAGTCCGTGCATATCTGCCGGAAGATCGAGATCGATCGTGACATGCCGTCCAAACTTCGGATGGCGGAAGCTGAGTCCGGAGGCGTGCAAAGCCTGACGTTCCATTCGTAACCGAGTGCGGTCGGCATCCGTCAGCGTGTCTTTGCAAAAGCGCAGGAAGAGGGTTTCGTCCACCCCATAGAGTTTGTCGCCGACAATCGGGGTTCCCAGCGCCAGCAGCGTGGCGCGGATCTGATGGAGGCGTCCGGTGTGCGGCTCCGCTTCGACCAGGGCGATACCGTTGCACTGTTTAATCAGCCGGAATTTGGTTTCCGCCCATTCGGCATCGGCGGACGGCGGCGCATCGGACGAGCCGCCCGGAATAAACTTCCGTTTTTTACGAATGGCCGATTCTGTATCGGCCACCAGCCACCCGGCGGTTTCGAGTTCCGCCGGAAAATTCGAAGACTCCACCAGCGCTTTGTAACGCTTCACGACTTTGCGGCCGGAAAACTGTTTGCGGCAGTTTTCCGATGCCGCGAAATTTTTTGCGATGACAATCAGTCCGGAGGTTTCACGGTCGATGCGGTTGACGAACGTGAAATCATCCAATCCCCGCTCCTTCTTGAGCCAGGCCCAGAGCGTATGGTTGAAATAGCGTCCGCCCGGATGGCACGGGAGGTTGCCGCTCTTATTGACCAGCAGAAGATCGTCGTCGTCCGAGACAATACCGATATTGAAATCAACGGGCGGTTCCGGACGGCTGTCGGGTTCATAGCTCAGTCGATCACCGGTTTTTAACGGCGAATCGGGAGAGCACGGCTGGTCGTTGATGGTCACAGTCCCAGCCCCGATACGGACGCACCAGCCAGCCCGGTCATGGTAGGGAAAGCGCGCGGCGAGGAAATCAGCCGCCGCCGTTCCGTCCGCCGTTTCAGGCACTTCAAAAACCATTTCCCGTTTCATCGCAGGCCTTATAGCAGAAACTAACAGGCGAAGAACGTTCCTTTTGCGTCCTTTACGCTCTCTTGCGGCTAAAATCTCTTCCCATTGACGTGCATTCGCGTTCATTCGCGGTTAAATTCTCCCTCATGAAGCCGCACGAAGTCATTGTGAACGACAAGATGCAGACGGGTTACCGTTATTTTCTGACGGAACCGGCGGGGAAAAATTTTGATCCGGAGTTCGAGCCGGAGCTGACACCCAAACAAATGCTGGAACTCGGGGTCTTCGGCGGGAAGTACATGACCGACTGCCGCGCCGAATTTCCCAAGTCGTGGTTCGCCAAGGCGAAGCTGTCACCCGGAAAGCGCGACCCCAAGCTCAACTATTTCAAAGTCAACGCCTCCAAACCGCTTTCGTACTGGCGCGAAAAGGGGTGGATTGACGACGATGACCCACGCGGGTGGTTTCAGTGGTACTGCCGCTACTACGCCGGACGCAGGCATCCCGATGACGAACGGCAGATTAAACGCTGGAAGGCGATGCGCCGCCATATTACGCAGATCGACAAAAATTGCACCCCCGGCGACCTTTCCTGCCGCCCCAGACAGCGCCAAGCCCTTCTCCATTGGGCCTACGACTCCCGCCGGATGTAATGCTTCTCCTTTGCTTCTTGGCGTCTTTGCGGTTAGATTTTCCCTCATGAAAATTTTGTGTTGCGGATTTTTTCCGGCGCTTCAGCGCACGATCGAATACGACGCGTTCCGTCCGTTCGAAGTGAACCGCGCCCACAAGGTTTCCGTCGCTGCCAGCGGCAAGGCGACCAATACCGCCCGGGTACTCAAGATTCTCGGCGCCGATCCATTGATGCTAAGTTTTGCCGGCGGCGGCAACGGCGATACCGTCCGCGAACTGCTGGAAAAGGAACAGCTCCCCTGCCGCTGGGTCGAAACGAAAGCCGAAACCCGTATCTGCCAAACGCTTCTTTCCGGCGACCACGACGGATGCACTGAGCTGGTCGAAAACACCGCGCCGCTCTCCGCCGCCGAGTGGAAAACATTCGTCAAAACCTTCGCCGGACTCCAGGGCGATTTTGACCGTATCGTCTTTTCCGGCAACCTGCCGCCGCATGCGCCGCAGGATATTTATGCCGAACTGCTTTCGCTGACTGACGGTAAAAAGGTTCTGATCGATACGTATGGAGCGCCGCTGCTCGCCGCGCTGGAACACCGTCCCGCCGTGGTGAAGATTAATGCGGAAGAACTCCGTAACACCTTCAAAAGCAAAGCCCCGATTGAAGAGCTGGCGGAAGAACTGATGTCGCTTGGCGCAGGCGCTGTCGGTATTACACAGGGCAAGGCACAGGCTATGCTGTTTATTCCCGGCGCGTCGTACGCCTTCACCGTTCCGGCGGTAAAAGCGGTCAATCCGATCGGAAGCGGTGATTCCGTCAGCGCCGGAATCGCCTATGCGCTGGCCAAAGGTCATTCGCTGGTTGAAGCGTTCGTCTTCGGCCTTGCCTGCGGCACCTCCAACGCCATGAATATTGAGCCGGGCGTCGTAAAACCCGAACAGATCGCAAAACTCGTCCCGCAGATTAAGGTCGAAAAGTAAGCGAATGGCGCCCTTTGTTCAGTACAAGCAGTGGATGATTGACCGGTATGGCGACGCGCTGTTCCGTGTTCCGGTCGAAATCGCTTCAACCTGTCCGCACGGACGGTGCGCCTTCTGCTCCGAAAACGGTTCGCGGGCTCAGCAGACACAGCGGCAGGAAAGCCCGCTCGAGCAGATTGAAGCGGCGATCAAATTTTCCAAACGTCGCTACAAAGCGCAAAAGCTGATGCTCTACATACAGGCTTTCACCGCCGATCTGACCGATCCGGCCCAGCAAAACCTGATTTTCCAAGCATTGAAAAAATATAAGTTTGAGGCGATCAGCATCGGAACACGCCCCGACTGTCTGCCGGAGGCGGCGCTCCGGTTTCTGGAAGCGCTGAAGGAAAAAGTCGAAGTGTGGGTGGAACTCGGTGTGCAGACGGTGAACGACGAAACACTGAAGCGAATCAACCGCGGCCACGACTGGTCGTGCAGTAAAAAAGCCATTCTCGATCTCGCCGAGCGCGGCATCCACGTCGCGCCGCATGTGATCATCGGTCTGCCCGGCGAGCAGGCTGAGCCTGCACCCAATAAATTTTCAAATCCTTGGAACAGAACAGCAGAAGAGTTGTCAAAACTTCCAATCTCCGGAATCAAAATTCACAACCTGCACATCGTTAAAGGAACAGAATTGGCGAAAAATCCGCCGCCGGTGCTGAACCACTGGGAATACGCCGAGGCGCTGATGGAATTCCTGCGGCGCATCCCGGCTGACATTCCGGTCATGCGCATTTCGACCGACACGCCGGACGAAGAACTGTTTGCCCCGCACTGGCACCTCGAAAAAGGCCAGTTTCTGGATTATGTCGTCCAGCAGATGGAAATGCGCGAACTCCGCCAAGGTGATTTGTGTGGAAGCGGCATCCCTGCCGCTGGCCAGAGGCTGGAAGCCTCTTCCACCTTGCCGGTTACCACCGACGATGGATCGATCACTTTTTTTTCCAATGATTGGAAAGAGCACTACCACACAAAAAGCGGCGCACGACTGGAGGCTCAGAAAAAGTTTGTCGAGCCGTCTGGCCTGTCCCTAAAACTTAAAACCTCCAACTTGAAACTGTTGGATGTCTGCTTCGGTCTCGGCAATAACACACTGGCAGCCTTCTGCGCAAAAGCGGGCGCTAAACACCGGCTGGATGTCACCGCGCTCGAAATGGATAAACGGGTCGTCCGCGCCGCTTCGGAATTTTTCCAGACATTGGAAACTGATCCGGTTGATTGGAAAAAAACTCTCAAGGAGCTTCTGAAATCGAATCAATCGGCAATCGGCAATCATCAATCTAAAATCCTCTGGGGCGACGCCCGCTGGCTCATCCAAGGCTTGGAAGACGAACAGTTCGATATCGTCTTTCACGATCCGTTCTCAAGCCAGCACTGTCCGGAATTGTGGACGGTAGAGTTTTTTCAACAGCTTTATCGCGTCATAAAACCGGATGGCGTGCTGCTGACCTATTCATCCTCTCTGCCGGTGCGCGGCGCAATGCATGAAGCCGGGTTTCTGATCGGGGAAACGCATCCGGGATATCAGATGGGCAACGGCACCATCGCCGCCAAACGACAGAAAGATATCGAGTTCCCTGTTCACCTGAATCCGGACACTAAGCGAAGCATTCCGTACCGCGATCCGCATCTTTGCGCGACATCAAAAAGTATTTTGCGCCAACGGCAGGAAGCGATTGAAGAATAACCGTTGGAACGCTACATTGAGTCTTATGAAACAGATGTTCTCCGACCTGAAATTGCCGCTATTGCTCGTTTTATTGATGAGCCTGTGCGCAACCATCGCCTTGCCAATCACACCGATTGACGAGACGCGCTATGTTTCTGCCGCATGGGAAATGTGGAACAACCATTCCTTTCTGGTTCCCTATCTAAACGGCGAAGCCTATTCCCATAAACCGCCCATGCTGTTCTGGCTGATGCATGCCGGTTGGGCGCTTTTCGGCGTGAATGATCTCACGCCCCGGCTGATCCCCGGAATTTTCAGTTTGCTGAGCCTGATCCTTGTCTACCGAATCAGTCTGCGGCTTTGGCCTCAGGAACGGAAAATCGCTGTTTGCGCCGCGCTGATTCTGGCCTCCACCGTGATCTGGGACGTTTGGTCGATCGCCATCATGTTCGATATGGTTCTCACGTTCTGGATTCTGCTCGGACTGCTGGGAACGTTGCGCGCCGCCGCAGGGCAGCGGGGCGGCTGGCTGATGCTGACCGCCGGAGTTGCCGGCGGTCTGCTGACAAAAGGTCCGGCCGTGTTCGTTTATCTTCTCTCCATTCCCCTTTTCCGCATCTGGTGGGATACCCGCCGTGAAACCCCGATTCGTGCAAAATGGTATTTTGGAATTCTGGGTGTCGCCGTTTTGGGATTCGCCATCGCTTTACTTTGGGCCGTTCCTGCGGCCATCCAGGGAGGCGAAGTTTATCGTCACGCCATTCTGTGGGGACAGACGGTGGACCGGGTCACTTCGTCGTTTGCGCACCGCCGCCCGTTCTGGTGGTATCTGCCCATCGTGCCGCTTTTCTTTTTCCCCTGGATTCTCTTCCGTCCGGCCTTTTCGAAACTCTGTCTAAAGACCGCAGACACCGGAACCCGTTTTTGCGTAACATGGATGGGGCTTCCGCTGCTTGTTTTTTCCATGATCAGCGGCAAACAGATTCACTATCTAATTCCATTTATTCCGGCCGGCGCGCTTCTGATCGGCCGGAACATCGCCCGAGCCGAAGGCCTTTCCGGGAAAACGTCTGTAAAAGTTCTCGGGAGCCTGTTCCTACTGCTCGGTCTCGTCGCATTGGCGCTTCCTTTTATCGATCTGGGCGGCGATGTAGGGCGCATAGAGTTCGGCGACATCCTGTTTGCTGAGACCGGGTTGCTGGTCGCCGGATTTCTTTTTCTACTGCCTTTCAACCCGAACAGCAACGTGGTTAAACGGGTAGCCTTGGGCATGACCCTGGTGCTGTTGTTCGCGCTCGTTGAAGCCAAGAAAAGCCTCATGGATGATTATGACGTGAAAGAAACGGCTGTTTTTATAAAAAGCAAAATGGACGAAGGGCTTTCAGTCGCGAATATCGGAAAGTACCACGGCCAATACCAGTTTCTTGGCCGACTGAACAAACCGATTACTGCATTGGACAGCGGCCCGGATGTCATTCTGAATTTTGCCGCTGGCCACCCAGGTGCCCTGTTTATCAGCTATCAGCACGAAGACGAAAACACGCTACCGAAAGGCTCAAAAACCTGTTTCTCCCATGAGTATCGGGGAAAAAACGTGATTCTTTGGCAGATGGGCACCCAGCTCCCCTAAACAGCCTTGCGCTGTCTATGGGTAATATCCAGAAACAGATTATAACCGGCGACACAGGCGGGAAACAGGTTGGATAAAATACCGACGGAATCGTTCTTACCGAAAGTGAAGTACGCCAGCAGACAAACGCTTCCTGTGAGGCTCATGTACCAGAAGATTTGCGGAAAGGTCGGTTTCTTTTTCATGTGCGAAGCGATCAGCTGCACAAACCAGCGCCCGCCGAAAAGCACCACCCCGGCGTAACCAACCAGCTTCCACGGTGTGACAATCCAGTACCCGATCGTAAACAGTTCATGATTCATTATGATGCTCCATTTTCGGATAAACGACCTTGCGGTTTAGAAGCCAACGAACACCAAAAAGATCATAAATACCGCGCAACGCCCGGTTCCAGTTCGTGTACTTCGATACGCCTAGAGTCCGGGCGCGATGATTGACCGGCGTCTCAGTGATACGCAGGTTCGCATGCTTAAAAATCGCCGGAAGATAACGGTGCAACCCGTTAAAAGGAACAAGCAGTTCAACATGTTCGTGGCGGAAGGCCTTCAGCGAACAGCCGGTGTCGCTGATGCCGTCATTCAGAATACTTCTACGGATCGCGTTGGCCGACCTGGAGGCAATGCGGCGGCTCAAGGTGTCGCGGCGTTTCACCCGCTGACCGCAGACCACATCCCAGCTTCCCTGCTTCAATAGGTCAACCAGCTTTTCGATATCAGCCGGATCGTTCTGCCCGTCGCCGTCCATCAGCACAATCAACTCGCCGGAAGCGGCGCGCATGCCGGCATACATCGCGGCGCTCTGACCGCGATTTTGAGTCAGCCGCAAACCTTTTATGGAGGCCGTGCCGCAAATAACCGACCAGGTTCCGTCGCGGCTCCCATCGTCCACCGCGATAATTTCCGCATCAGGCTGACAGGCCCGCACCTCGTCCAGAACGGATCGCACACAGGCTTCTTCGTTATAAAACGGAATAATGATAGAACGCGTTACGTGACTCATTATGCCTCTTTTTCCTGCTGCTTCGCAGGCAAGTTCAGTTTGATATGCAGTTCGCGGAGCTGTTTAAGCTCCACTTCACCGGGCGCGCCCATCAGCAGGTCTTCGGCCTTTTGATTCATCGGGAAGGCAATCACTTCGCGAATGTTCGGCTCGTCGGCCAGTAGCATCACCATGCGGTCCACGCCGGGGGCGATGCCGGCGTGCGGCGGCGCGCCGTATTTGAAGGCGCGATAAAGGGCCGGGAACTTCGACTCGACCACTTCTTTGCCGTAACCGGCGATTTCAAACGCCTTGATCATCGTTTCCGGACTGTGATTACGCACCGCGCCGGAGGAAAGCTCCGTACCGTTGCAAACGATGTCGTACTGATACGCCAGAATATCGAGCGGATTTTTGGTGAGCAGCGCATCCATGCCGCCCTGCGGCATCGAGAACGGGTTATGGCTGAACGCCACCTTGCCTTCGTCGTCGAGTTCGAACATTGGAAAGTCGACGATCCAGCAGAAGCGGAAAACATCTTTTTCGAGAAGATCCAGCCGAAGGCCGAGTTCGGTGCGAACCGATCCGCCGATGCTCTGAGCTCCTTTGAGCGTGTCCGCGATGAAAAACATCGTGTCGCCGTCTCCGGCACCGCCAAGAGTTTTTAGTTTCGTGAGTTCATCCGCACTCAAAAACTTGGCGATCGGCCCCTTGGCTTCGCCGTCAGCCCAGCTGATGTAACCCAGCCCCTTGGCACCAACCGACTGCGCGAAGGCGACCATATCGTCAAAGAACTTACGCGGCTGTCCGGCACAACCTTTAACAGCGATGGTTTTGACCACACCGCCCTTTTCAACCACACCGGCGAACGCTTTGAAGCCGCAGGTGCGGAAGATATCGCTGGCATCCTGCATAATGAGCGGGTTGCGCAGGTCCGGCTTATCGGAACCGTATTTATCCATCGCTTCGCGGTAGGGAATGCGGACGAACGGAATTCCGTCCACTTTCTTGGTGCTGAACTCTTTGAAGATGGTGGACATCAGTTTTTCGTTCACAGCAAACACATCGTCCTGCGTGGCAAAGCTCAACTCCATATCAAGCTGGTAAAACTCGCCGGGCGAACGGTCGGCACGGGCGTCTTCATCGCGGAAGCAAGGTGCGATCTGGAAATAACGGTCAAAGCCGGAAACCATCAGCAACTGCTTGAACTGTTGCGGAGCCTGCGGCAGAGCGTAGAACTTGCCGGGGTGAATGCGACTCGGCACCAGATAGTCGCGCGCGCCTTCGGGCGAAGAGCTGGTGAGAATCGGCGTCTGATATTCGAGAAAGCCCTGTTCGGTCATCAGTTGGCGAATGCGTGAAATGACTTTAGAGCGTAGAACGATGTTATCGTGCAGACTCTTGCGGCGCAGGTCGAGGAAACGGTATTTGAGGCGTAGCGCTTCAGAGCATTCCTCTTCCTTGTTGACCTGAAACGGAATCACTTCGGCTTCACCGAGAACTTCCATCGTTTCGGCAACCAGTTCGATTTCGCCGGTGATCAGCTTCGGGTTAACGGCGGAGGCGTCGCGGGCGACGACATCACCGGTGAAGCAGAGCACGGTTTCGACGCGCCAGTGTTCAATGTTTTTGTAGAACGCCTTGTCCGGGCTGATCACAATCTGGGTAATGCCGTAGTGGTCGCGCAGGTCGATGAACAGCACGCCGCCGTGGTCGCGAATGGTGTTTACCCAGCCGGAGAGACGTACGGTCTGTCCGACATTTTCTTTACGAAGCTCTCCGCAGGTGTGTGTACGAAATTTATGCATAGTTCATTCCATTTTTTGTGCAGGGGCGGGATGAATCCCGCCCTTACAGAAGTTTTATCAATTCAGGCAGTTCAACTTCGCGCTGCGAGCCGTCAGCCATGTTTTTCAGAACAAAGGTTCCTTTTTCAAGTTCGGTGTCACCGCGAATGATGACGGTCTGCGCGCCGGTTTTGTCGGCGCGGCGCATCTGCGCCTGCACCTTACGGGCAGAAAGTTCCATTTCGCAGGCAATGCCGCGCTGACGCAGCATCTGAAGCAAAAGCAGGTTTTCGTTCAGCGCCGCTTCGCCGAGCGAGACAATAAAAACCGGCGGCGGCGGTGCGAACTGCGCGGCTGTGACGCCGGTGGCTTCGAGCGCGGCGATAACCCGCTCGACTCCCATTGCAAAGCCAACACCGTCCACAGCTTTTCCATCGAGTTGAATCCGGTAACGTCCACCGCCCGAGAGCGCGTTCTGCGCACCGAGACCGCCGTGTACAACTTCCCAAACCGTATGAACGTAATAATCGAGGCCGCGCACAAGAGTGGCGTCAATTTCGACGTCGATTTCAAGTTTCTTGAGTGTCGCGATAACGGTGTCGAGATAGGCGCGCGAACTGGCGCTCATGAATTGAATAACTGGAGGAACATCCGCAATGACTTTCTGCACCACCGGATCTTTTGAATCGAGCAGACGCAGAACATTGGTTTCAAACCGCTGCTGTGCTTCTTCAGGCAATTCGCTCAGTCGTGGGCGGATGGCCTCGCGCAATCCGGCAAGCACAGCGGCCCGGTCTTCCGGCAATCCGATGGTGTTGAGGCGGATTTTAGCGCCTTTCAGTCCCCACGCGGCGAGCAGATGAACCTGCAGGGCGATCACTTCGGCATCGGCCAGCGGATTGGGCGCGCCGACGGCTTCAAGACCGATCTGGTGAAACTGACGTTTGCGTCCGGCCTGCGGGCGCTCACAGCGGAACATGGGGCCCATGTAAAAAATACGGGCATTAGCGGTTTCTTCTCCGCCGGAAGCGACATAGCGGATGGCCCCGGCGGTTCCTTCGGGGCGCAGGGCCAGTTTACGGCCGCCACGGTCTTCCAGCGTGTACATCTCTTTGGTCACCACGTCGGTGGTATCGCCAAGCGAATGAGTGAAGAGTTCGAGTTTTTCGAGGACGGGCGTGCGGATCTCCGAAAAACGATAACGCGCGAAAATTTCGCGCGCCCGTTGTTCGATCATCTGCCAGAGTGCGACATCCGGAGGAGCAATATCGGACATACCCTGGATGGGTTGGTGAGAAGTGGAAGCCATTTCTAGATGCCGGTAATGCGCTGTTTCATGATCTTGCCGGGCTTGAACTTGACGACCCGACGCTCAGGAATGGTCACGACGTCTTCCGGCTTGTTGGGATTGCGGCCAATACGGGCTTTGCGGATATTGATCTCAAACACACCGAAGTTACGAAACTCAACGGTTTCACCCTTCTGCAGCGCTTCGACAATGTAGTCCAGTGACTTCTGGAGAATGGCGGCGACATCCTGCTGGATAAGGCCGCTCTCGTCTGCGATGCGAACCACTAAATCTCTCTTTGTCATATCGTCCCCCAATCCCTCTCGAATGGTCTTGGCTGTAAACAGGTTACAGCTCTGAACAGGCTGGCAATCTTAGTGCGGCTGGTTATACGGTCAAGCTCTATTCCGAATCGTTTTTTATCAGCGCGATGCAATCCGGTGAAAAATCAGCGCAATGATCATTCCAATAAAGGTCAACACTGCCAGCGTTTTATTGAATCCATAGAAGCTGTCGGTGGGTTTGATCATCAGTACCGGCACGCCGGCTGCAATCTGCGTGGCTGGCTGCACCAGAATCCGCGTAACAGTACCGCGAAGCGTATCTTCGCCGTGCGTCGTCGTCCATGTGACATCCGTGTTGCTAACTGTGCAGGCCTCCAGATCAGCACGGGCCTTCATCAGCGCTTCCCTTTTTTCCTCGACCGCCGGATCCTTAGCGGCCTTCGCGGTCTCAAAAGCAGCCTCGGCTTCGGCCACTTTAGCGCGGTAGCCGTCATCGTAGAGACTGGCCAGCGCGGTCTTGCCTTGAATATCATCACCGGCCTTAACCGGAATGTGTTTGATCACGCCGGATAGTTTAAAGGCCACCGCAATTTCGGGCGGATGTTTTTTCAGAACCTTTTCGGTCGGGAACCAGGCGTCACGAATCGACCAGGCACAAAGAAATCCGCAAAAGACCGCCGCAACCAGAAAATCCTTCGTTCCCTGAATCTTGAATTTACCTTTTGCCATGGAATTTCCTCCAATGAAGGTTAATAACTTTTTGCAAAAACAACTCGGCCTTTACTTGGCCGTCCGCTGACAACGCATTTTCCAGAGCCCTTCTGTTCATAATCAAATGGAATACAGCGGATGGTCACAGACAATTCGTCATTAATTTTCTGTTCGGTCTCTTCCGTGCCATCCCAGTGCGCCAGCGCGAATCCGCCGCGCCCCTCTTTGAAAAACGTAACGAATTCGTCCCAGCTGTCGATCGTGCGGGTATTTTCCGCGCGGAATGCGCAGGCACGGTCAAAAAGATTTTTCTGCATGTCGCCCAGAACATCGGCGATCGTGGATACAAACTCGGCGCGGTTCTGGCCGTACTTTTCCTTTGCGCCCTTGTCGCGCCGCGCCACATAGACCGCGCCGTTTTCCATATCGCGCGGACCGATCTCCACGCGAAGCGGGATGCCCTTCTTGACCCACTGCCAGCCCTTCTCGCCGGCGTTGATGTCGCGGTCGTCTACAACAACCTCAACCGGACGTCCGGCATAGCTCTGCGCGCGGAGCAGGACGGCGGTTTCGTTGCAATACCGCATAATCTTCTCTTTGTCCGTGTCGTTGCGGATAATCGGCAGAATCACCACGTGCGACGGGGCCAAACGCGGCGGCATAATCATACCGTCGTCATCGCCGTGCGTCATAATCATTCCGCCGATCAGGCGCGTCGAAACACCCCATGACGTTGTCCACGCGGTTTCTTCCCGCCCTTCGCGCGACTGAAACTTAATGCCGGAGGCCTTCGCAAAATTCTGGCCGAGGAAATGGCTCGTTCCAGCCTGAAGTGCTTTGCAGTCCTGCATAAGCGCTTCGATACAAAGGGTGTTCACCGCGCCGGGGAAGCGCTCGCCGGCGGTCTTTTCGCCGATCAGCACCGGCATCGCCATGTACTCTTCGGCAAACTGTTTGTAAACGTTCAGCATCTTGACGGTTTCTTCCCACGCCTCTTCCTTCGTTTCGTGAACCGTATGCCCTTCCTGCCAGAGAAATTCTGTTGTGCGCAGAAACAGACGGGTACGCATTTCCCAGCGGACCACGTTGGCCCACTGATTGATCAGAATCGGCAGGTCGCGGTAGCTCTGCACCCATTTGGCGTACGTCGCACCGATAATGGTCTCAGAGGTCGGACGCACCACCAGAGGCTCTTCGAGTTCGCCCGCCGGAACCAACTTTCCATCCGGACCCGCTTCAAGACGATGATGAGTCACCACGGCGCATTCTTTGGCAAAGCCATCAACGTGCTCCGCCTCTTTTTCGAGATAACTCAGCGGAATAAAAAGCGGGAAATAAGCGTTCACATGGCCGGTCGCTTTGAAATAGCCGTCGAGCGCGGTGCGGATATTTTCCCACAGCGCATAGCCCCACGGCTTAATCACCATGCATCCGCGCACATCGCTGTTCTCGGCCAGCTCGGCGGAGCGCACCACCTGCTGATACCACTCCGGATAATTCTCTTCCCGCGTCGGGGAGATTGCTGTCTTCGCCTGTTTACTCATAAATCAGTCCTTTTTCGAAATTTTCTTTCAACTCCGCAATCCGTTTCATAATCAGCTCGCCAATGAGCCCGTAGGCATCGCGACCTTCGCCCAGTCCACGGATTTCCTCTTGCGTGATCAGCTGTCCGAAGATAACAGAGACTGGTTTGGGTTTCCATCCATCGCTGTTCTTAGACCACGCCTCATAGGAGCCGTGAACATAGACCGGCACCACCGGAGCATTTCCTTTAGCGACCAGAAAACCAATTCCAGGCTTTGCCGGTTGCAAAGTTCCGTCCAGCGAGCGCGTTCCTTCGGGGAACAGCGCCACGGAAGCCCCGTCCTTCAACAGCGCAATGGCGGTTTTCATAGCCTTGATATCGCCCTTGTCACGATCCAACGGGATCACGCCGACTTTGTGCAGAAACCAGTTCATGAACCCTTTTTTAAACAGCGTATCGCGGGCCATAAAATGAGTCATCCGCGTCCGGTAAGTGCAGGCACCGACCGCCGGAGGATCGATATAGCTGGCATGATTCGAAGCGACAATTACCCCGCCAGTCTTCGGCACATTCCGCAATCCGTAGAGTTTGATCCTGTTCTTCAGGCGCAAACAGACCCAGAAAAAATTACAGGTAATGCTGTACCAAATCGGGTTGAGCATTTTGTCGCTGCGCGGCCTTTCCAGCTCCGCAATACGATCCATCAGAATTCGGGTAACTTCTTCGATTCCGTGCCCCGAGGTATCGATCACATAGGCTCCGACGGCGATTTTCAGCGGAGCCGTCTTGCGCGACGAGTCCTTCTGGTCGCGCCGCTGAAGCGACTCGAGCACTTCCTGCGCCTTCTCCGTCTCGCCGTTCGCCACCAATTCCGCATGACGGCGTTTTGCCCGCTCTTCGGGATTGGCGTCCAAATAAAATTTATATGGCGTTTTCGGAAACACCACCGACCCGATGTCGCGACCTTCCATCGCCAGCGAACCCAGCTTTTTCAGCTTACGCAACTCACGCACTACAAAGATGCGAACTCCCGGAATCGCCGCGATATCCGAAACCGCCTCGCGTACCTCTTTGCCGCGTAGCGCCTCGCCGAGTTCGACGCCGTCGATCGTGAAAAATACCGCGCCATCACGCACATCGAATTCCCATTTTGACTTCAGTAGAGCCGGAAGAACCAGCAGCGGATTCTTCGTGTTCACACCCTCCTGAATCATCTTCCAGGTTACGCCCCGGTAAAATGCACCCGAATCCACATAGATGCAGTTCATCCGTTTCGCCACTTCGCGCGCCACAGTTGATTTTCCGGAAGCCGCCGGCCCGTCTATTGCAATAATCCGTTGTTTACTCATTCAACCTTTCCGCCCAGCTGTTCCAAATGGTTCCAAAAATCGGGATACGATGTCGCCACGCACTCCACCTGCTCCAGTTTAACCGGAGCATCGGCAAACGTCGCCAGCATCGCCATCGACATCGTAATCCGGTGGTCGCCGTGCGACGCCAGCGGCTCCGCCGGGGCGCGCAGTTTTGCCGGCCCGCGCACCGTCATGCCGTCCGCATGCTCTTCTACTTCCACACCAAACGCCCGCAAATGAGCCGCCGTCACCGCAATACGATCCGACTCCTTCACCCGCAGCTCCGCCGCGTCGCGGATCACCGTATCGCCATTTGCCAGCGCGCCTGTAACTGCCAGCATCGGCAGTTCATCAATTAAATTAGGGATTTCATCGCCGCCGATTTCTGTGCCGCGCAACGTTGCGCCGCGCACAAACACCGTGCCGATCGGGTCGCCCTGCTCCTCGGTAATCTCTGTTTCAATCAGCGCACCCATCCGATTCAGCACATCCAGCAACGCCGTGCGCCGAGGATTCAGGCCGACACCGCGCACAATCAGTTCCGCGCCCGGACGCGCCGCAACAGCCGCAATCCAGAACGCCGCGCTCGAAAAATCGCCCGGCACCGTCAGCTTACGGGCTGTAATCTGCGGCCCGGCCGGACCAAACCCGTTCAGACTGATTTCCAGCCCGTCGATATGCAGAGGAATTCCCAAGGCTTGGAAAAGTTTTTCGGTATGATCGCGCGTCGGACGCGGCTCGATCACCGTCGTCTTGCCTTCTGCAAAAAGTCCGGCCAACAGCACACACGATTTCACCTGCGCCGAAGCCATCGGCAGTTCATAGCGGATGCCGCGCAGCGGCGTGCCGCGAATTGTCATCGGCAGCGTGCCCTTCTCGCCCGTCAGCTCAATCTGCGCGCCCATCAGCTCCAGCGGCGTTTTGATACGGCCCATCGGACGGCGCGAAAGCGACGCATCGCCCGTCATCGTCACCGTCATCTTCTGCCCAGCCAGCAAACCGGCCAGCAGACGTGTGCCGGTCCCGGAGTTGCCCATATCCAACGGATTAGCGGGCTCCTTGAATTTTCCGCCCGTTCCGGCGATTTTAAGCACATCGCCTTCGAACTTTGCCGACGCACCCAGCGAACACATCGCGCTCATCGTGCTCATCGCGTCCTCGCCGCGCAGAAAACCGCTCACCTCCGACGTCCCCTTCGCCAGCGCCGCCAGCATGGCGATCCGCTGCGAAACGCTCTTATCGCCGGGAACGCGCAGTTCGCCGCCGAACTTTGAAACAGGATAAACCGTTTTTGTGTGCATCAGCTAAGCAGCTCCTTGCGTTTATCGCGGGCGGCGGCAAACCAGTCGGCCAGTTTTTCGCCATTGCCCTCTTCGAGCAACGCTGCCAGTTCATCCAGATTTTCGCGGAAATTTTTTAAAGCCACCTTCAGCGCAGGGCCGTTGGTGCAGACAATATCGCTCCAGACCTGCGGCGATCCGTCCGCAATGCGGGTTGTGTCGCGAAATCCGCTGCCGCAAAACAGGCCGTTATCGCCGGCCGAAAGCGCCAGCGCCGCCGCAACCACATGCGGAAGATGGCTGGTCGCCGCCAGAATGGCGTCGTGCTGTTTTGCATCCATGACCGTCACCGACGATCCCGCGCTTTTCCAAAGGTTGGAAACTTCTTCAACGGACGCCTTGTTCGCCAAAGCGGACGGCGTCACGACGGTCACGGCGTCTTCGTATAAATCCGCATCGCCCGCCTCAATACCTTGTTGTTCGGAACCGCAGATCGGGTGCGAACCGATAAACTCCGCGCCAGTTCCTTTCAGCGCCTCCGCCATTAGCGTATTCAGACAGGCTTTGGTGCTTCCAACGTCGGTAAGAATCGCGCCGGGCTTGAGGCCGGCGCGGCAGGCCTTCGCCAGTTCGGGAATAGTCAGAACCGGTACACAGAAAACAACCAGATCGGCACCCTTAACCGCTTTCGCCGGGTCGTCAAAAACGGTATCGGCCACACCAAGGTTCAGCGCGGCTTCGCGGGTCTCGGCGCGGCGGGCATAAGCATGGATGCGCACCGGAACGCCGCGCTTTTTCAGTGCGAGACCCAGCGACGAACCCATCAGCCCTGTTCCCAGTATGGCAATTGTCTTCATTGGCGTTATTTCCAAAAGTTGGAAGCTGGGAATTTACAGAAGGACGCAAAGGAAACAAAGGAGAAATGCAACCCTATGGTTTTTCTCAAAGGGGTTGGCGCTAGTTGTGGCGCAAGTTTGGCGCAAGTTATCACAACACGCCGTCTTTTAAGGTGTAACGCAATGAACTGGTTGCGCCTTTCGCGACCAGAATACCGGTATTCACCAACCCTTGAATGTCACGTTGCAACGTTCTGCGGGGAACGTCGGGGCAGGCGGCTTCCAAATCGGAAAAAGATGCTTCGCCGTGTTCCAGAATAAAACCGACAAGAACCTGCTGGCGGGCGGTCAAGCCGTGTTTCTTCGCAATGAGGCCGGTTTGTATAACCCGCTGTCCCCGGTCTTTTACCTCAAGCAGTTGCGTCGCTAGACCGCGCGTAAAATATTCCAGCCAGCCGGTCATATCCATGTTCTGCTCGCGCACATTCTGAATAGCGCGGTAAAAGGCGGGACGGTCGCGGTCATAAAACTCGCTGATGGTGAACAGCCGTTTAAAATCATATCCGGCACGATAGAGGCAAAGCGTGGAAAGAAGCCGAGACGTTCTTCCGTTCCCGTCGCGGAACGGATGGATATGCACCAGTTGAAACTGCGCCACGCCGCTTTTCAGAACGGGATGAATTTCCGATGCGGCATTCAGCCAGTCCACCAGCCCCTGCATAAGTTCCGGCACCTCGGTGGAAGGCGGCGGCGTATAAATCACCTGCCGTGTTGCGCTGTTAATCACATAATTTTGTTTTTCGCGGTATTCCCCAGGCGAAGCACTGCTTCCGCGCACACCGGTCACCAGCCGCCGATGAATTTCCAGAACCATTCGCTCGGTAATCGGAGCCCCGCCAATGACGTACTGCTTCACAAAATCGAAAGCATCCAGATAGTTCCGGAGTTCCCGCTCGTCTTCGGGGTTCACTTCGGGAAGTATTTCGCCAGCAAGCAACCGCTCCGCCTGATCTAACGTCAACTGCGAGCCTTCGATATGCGTGGTGAAATGCGCTTCACGAACCAGCGCCCGGCGCTCCATCGCGCCGACCCACTCTTCCGATAGCTTCGTCGCGTCAAGAAAACCCTTCGCCTGATCGATCCGCGAAAGATCGTCTGTCATTGCGTTCGTGATATGGAAAACTGGCTTTAGTATGCTCATTTTCACCATTCCTTTTCCAAACCTTGGAAGCGCAAGGCTTTGATTTTCCAGCCCTTGGAAACCGCATCAGTTTTGAATAAACGTCAGCTTCTCACCGGCAATACCAACAGCAACAGGCTTATCGTTGGTGACCTCGCCGCGCAAAATGGCTTCGGCCAGAGGATCTTCCAGATTGCGTTCGACGGAACGGCGCAGCTGCCGCGCGCCGTAGGCTTTGTCGAATCCCTTTTTGATGAGGAACTGTCTGGCTTCTTCCGACAGCTCGATCGCGATTTTACGTCCAGAGACACGCTCCTGCACGCGGGCGATTTCGAGTCCAAGGATAACTTCGATGTCCTTTTCGTTGAGCTGACGGAAAACGATGATGTCGTCGAGACGATTGACCAGTTCCGGCTTAAAGGTTTCTTTGCAGGCGGCCATCATGACGGTCTTAAGCTTTTCATAGTCGTTCTCTTCGCGCTCCGGCGCAAAGCCCAGTCCGCCTTTGGAAATGTGGCTGGCCCCGACATTGGAGGTCATGATGACAACGGTATTACGGAAGTCGACACTGCGTCCGAGACTGTCGGTCAGGCGACCCTCTTCCAGAATCTGCAACAGCATGTGCATGACATCCGGATGGGCTTTTTCGACTTCGTCAAAAAGAACAACGGAGTACGGGCGGCGGCGCACACGCTCCGTGAGCTGTCCGCCCTCATCGTGGCCGACATAGCCGGGCGGCGAACCGACCAGCCGCGAGGAGGTGAATTTTTCCATATATTCGGACATGTCGATCTGAATGAGCGCATCGGGATCGTCGAACATGAAGCGCGCCAGTTCTTTGGCGAGCATGGTTTTACCGACACCGGTCGGGCCGAGGAAGGCAAACGAACCGATCGGACGGCGCGGGTCTTTAAGTTCGGCGCGCGAGCGGCGCAAAGCACGGCTGATAGCCGACACGGCTTCGTTCTGGCCGATGACACTTTTTTCGATCTGCGCTTCCATCTGGAGAAGTTTGGCGAGCGCCTGCTCGCCCATTTTATCAACGGGTACGCCGGTCCACTTGGAAACGACGATACGGATTTCCTCTTCGTCCACGGTCGAAACATTTTCTTTCTGCTCCGCCTCCCACGTCTTCATGGCGGCATCGAGTTCTTCTTTGGCCTTACGCTCCGCGTCGCGCATGGCGGCGGCTTCCTCGAATTTCTGTTCGCGGATGGCGACATCTTTTTTGTGCTGAGCTTCCATCAGCCGCTGGCGGATTTCCTGGAACTCCGGCGGCTTGACCATGTTGGCGATATGGCTGCGGGCGCCCGCTTCATCAATCAGGTCAATGGCTTTATCCGGCAGGAACCGGGCGGGTAGATAGCGCGCGGAAAGTTTGACGGCCGCTTCAAGCGCGGCGTCGCTGATTTTGGTGTGATGATGTTCTTCGTACTTCGGGCGAAGCCCTTTGAGGATCTGCACGGTTTCTTCAATGGTCGGCTCATTGACCATAACGGTCTGGAAGCGGCGTTCCAGCGCGGCGTCTTTCTCAATCGACTTGCGGTATTCGTTGAGCGTCGTGGCGCCGATGCACTGCAACTCGCCGCGCGAAAGCGCGGGTTTGATAATGTTGGCGGCGTCCATCGTGCCTTCCGCCGAACCGGCGCCGACGATGGTGTGCAGCTCGTCGAGAAACAGCAGGGTGTTTTTCGTTTTGCGGATTTCGTCCATGACCGCTTTGATGCGCTCTTCAAACTGTCCGCGATATTTGGTGCCAGCCACCATCAGCGCCAGGTCGAGTGTGACTACTTTCTTACCGGCCAGAAGCTGCGGAACCGTGCCGTCGGCAATGGACTGCGCCAGCCCTTCGGCAATAGCGGTTTTACCGACGCCCGCCTCGCCAAGCAGCACCGGATTATTTTTGGTGCGGCGGCAGAGAATCTGAATCACGCGCTCAATTTCGTTTTTCCGTCCGATGACCGGGTCGAGTTCGCCCTTTCTCGCCATCTCCGTCAGGTCGCGACCGAAGGCGTTGAGCGCGGGCGTTTTGATTGCCTGACCATCGGCGGTCTTCTGCTGCTGAGTGCCGTACGGAGAAGCCTCTTCTTCGTTAACCTCCGCGGAACCGTCGTAGTCGGGATCGAGCATCGCCATGATTTCTTCGCGAGCCTCTTCGAGATCCACGCCCATATTTTCGAGCACGCGGGCGGCGATCCCCTCGCCTTCGCGGAGCAGCCCCAGCAGAATGTGTTCGGTGCCGACGTAGCTGTGGTTCAGCGAGCGAGCCTCGCTGGTCGCCAGCGCCAGCACTTTTTTGGCGCGCGGGGTAAACGGAATGTTGCCGGCTGTTTTGGTATCGGTGCCGGTGCCGACCGCTTTTTCGACTTCGAGGCGGAGCGACTGTAAATCCACGCCAAGCGACTGAAGGGCGCTGACAGCCACGCCGCTGCCAAGTGCGACCAATCCGAGCAGAATATGCTCCGTGCCGACATAGTTATGGTTGAACTGCTCGGCCTCTTTGCGGGCCAGATGCAGAACGCGTTGGGCTCTGGGGGTAAAATTTTCCATGAATCTATTTCCTTAATGAGCCGCGATTATTCCAGAACGTGCCCCGAATTCAAGCTATGATCATCTATGTGCGCGAAACCATTGGATCAGCTTGTTGGTGGAGGTATCGTGCTTGAGCTTCGAATCGCCAGTCAGTTCCGGCAGAATGGCTGAGGCTAGAACCTTGCCGAGCTGCACGCCCCACTGGTCGAAGGAGAAGATGTCCCAGATCATGCCCTGCGTGAAGATTTTGTGTTCGTAGAGGGCAATGAGCTGGCCGAGTACTTCCGGCGTCAGCTTTTCCGCCAGGATCGTGTTGGTCGGACGGTTGCCTTCGAAGGTTTTGTGCGGGATCAGTTCGACGGGCGTTTTTTCCGCTTTCAGTTCTTCAGCGGTTTTACCGAACGCCAGCGCTTCAGTCTGCGCGAAAAAGTTGGCCATCAGTTTGGCGTGATGGTCGCCGAGCGGGTTCTGAGATTTCGCAAAGCCGATGAAGTCGCACGGGATCAGCTTCGTACCCTGATGGATCAGCTGGTAGAAAGCATGCTGACCGTTGGTGCCGGGCTCGCCCCAGATCACCGGGCCGGTCTGCCACTCAACACGCTTGCCGTCCTGTGTGATGGACTTGCCGTTCGATTCCATATCGCCCTGCTGAAAATAGGCGGCGAAGCGGCTAAGGTACTGGTCGTACGGCAGGATGGCCTGCGTGGCGGCATCGAAGAAATTGTTATACCAGATGCCGAGGAGCGCCAGGATGACCGGCATATTCTTTTCAAACGGCGCGGTGCGGAAATGGCAGTCCATCGCATGGAAACCGGCCAGCATCTTACGGAAGTTTTCCGAACCGATGGCGATCATGACCGGCAATCCGATCGCCGAGCAGAGCGAGTAGCGGCCGCCGACCCAGTCCCAGAAACCGAACATGTTGGCGGTATCAATTCCGAACTTAGAAACTTCGGCGGCGTTGGTGGAAAGCGCCACGAAATGCTTGGCGACAGCGGACTTGTCTTTCAGCGCCGCCAGCAGCCACGTCCGCGCCGTTTCGGCGTTGGTCATGGTTTCCTGCGTGGTGAACGTCTTGGAAGCGACGATGAACAGCGTCTCGTCGGCGTTCAGGTCGCGCACGGCCTCGGCAATATGCGTGCCGTCCACGTTGGAAACAAAACGGATGGTCAGATTGCGCTGTGAATACGGCTTGAGCGCTTCGTAGGCCATGACAGGACCGAGGTCGGAACCGCCGATGCCGATGTTGACGATGTTTTTAATTGGCTTACCGGTGTGGCCTTTCCAGTCTCCGGAACGAATGCGGTTTGAGAACGCCTCCATCTGATTGAGCACGGCATGAATACCGGGCATGACGTCTTCGCCGTCAACCAGCACTTTGGCGGTGCGCGGTGCGCGCAGTGCCGTATGGAGGACAGCGCGGTCTTCAGTACGGTTGATCTTCTCTCCGGTAAACATCGCTTCGATTTTCGAGCGCAATTCCGTCATCTCGGCCAACTCAACCAGCTTTTGCATGGTTTCGTCAGTGACGCGGTTCTTAGAGTAGTCCAGAAGCAGGTCGCAGGCGGTCAGAGAAAAGGTCTCAGCGCGCTGTGGATCTGCGGAAAACAGGTCGCGCAGGTGTTTCGATTCGATCGTTTTCCAATGTTCGGAAAGAGCGTTCCATTCAGGGCGTTTTGTGAGCATGAATTCCTCCGGTTAAAATCAGGCGGGCAGAGTAACCGCTGCGCGCGGCGGGATAAAACCAAAAATGAGGTAAACTCAGGGAACGCGCGCTTGTTTCAGAGGGTATTTATGATACCTTGGAACGGTCATGCGTAAATACTCTTTATACCTTTTGCTGCTCGTTGCCACTTTGCTGGTTGGCTGTTGTGTCCACGGGCTGTTCGGCGGAAAGCCAAAGGTTCCTGCTGTCGCCGCCACCGCTATCGTATCCAATGCGCCGCCGAAGGACACGCTGCCGGTCGAACGGATCGCCTCACGGGTGGCCGACCGCCTGCCCCACATTCACCTTAATCGTGAGGACTTCAACGACACCATCGCCACCAACGCGCTGATGCTTTTCATCGATTCACTCGACTACGACCACTCCTTTTTCCTCGCCTCCGATATCGCCGAGTTTCAGTTGCAGGCCACCAATCTGGCCGATCAGGTCAAATCGGGTAAGACCGACTTTGCACAAACCGTCTTCGGGCGCTTCAAAGAGAGGCTCATCAACCGCGTTGCCTACGTCAATCAGCTGCTCGACAAGGGCTTTGACTTGAATCAGACAGAGACCTACCACTGGAAACGCGACACAGCGCCCTGGCCGGCCGATCAAGCGGAATGGGATGACCTTTGGCGCAGAAAGGTTAAGAACGATTTCGTTTCCCGCGTTGCCGCCATTGATGTCGGCGAAAACGACGAAAAACCGAAGACTACGAATACCGTCACCGGAGCCAAAGCGGCCAAGGTGCTTACACCGGTCGAGGCTGTCCGCGAGCGCTACAAACAATACCAACTGCTGATCGACAATAATTTCGACCGCGAGACGGTTTTGGAACGCTACCTGAGCGCCTTCACCCACAGCTATGACCCGCACAGCGACTACCTTTCGCCACGCGGCGTCGAGGATTTCGACATCAACATGAGCCTTTCGCTGGTCGGTATCGGCGCAACCCTACGCAGCGAAGACGGCGCCGCAAAAATTGAAAAACTCATCGCGGGCGGACCGGCGGAACAGGATGGGCGGCTCCTGCCCGGCGATAAAATCATTGCCGTTGCGCAGGGCGACAAAGAGCCGGTGAGCATTCTCTACTGGCCGCTCAGCAAAGCCGTACGCATTATCCGCGGAGAAAAAGGCACCAAAGTGGTTCTCACCGTTATTCCCGCCGACGACACCACCGGCACGAGCACCAAAACGATCGATCTCATCCGCGACGAAGTAAAACTGGAAGCGCAGGCCGCCAAAGGAGAAGTGCGGGCCTTCACCGAAACCAACGGCGTACCGTACCGTATCGGCGTGCTCACTCTGCCCGAGTTCTACGCCAACTTCGAAGCCGCGCGCAACGGCGACGATAATGCGCGCCGCGCCTCCACCGATGTGCGCCGCATCCTCAACGAATTTGCAACCAACCGTCTGGACGGCGTCATCCTCGACCTGCGCAACAACGGCGGCGGCTCGCTGACGGAAGCCATCGACATCGCCGGACTTTTCATTCCGGTCGGCCCGATTGTACAGGTTCGCGAACAGCGCGGCGTTGCCGTCCTGCCGGACGGCGATCCCGAAACCGTGTACAGCGGGCCGCTGGTCGTGCTGGTCAATCGGCTCAGCGCCTCGGCATCTGAAATCGTCGCGGCGGCTTTGCAGGATTATGGCCGAGCAATCATCGTCGGCGACAGCAAAACACACGGTAAGGGTACCGTGCAGACCGTTTTTCCGCTGTCCAAATTCAACGACGATCTCGGCTCGATCAAGGTCACCACTGCCAGCTTCTACCGCATTGCGGGCGGCTCGACACAGCTCAAGGGGGTTGTTCCGGATGTAATTCTGCCATCGCTCTACGATGTACTGCCGAATATCGGCGAGGAATCACTGAAGAATGCCCTGCCCTGGTCGCAGGTGCGCAGCGCCTATTACCGTCCGTGGATAGAATCCGTCAAACCGTCCATTCCGGAATTAAATGAACTCTCATCCGTACGCCGGGCGGGGAATCCGGCCTTTACCACCTTTCTGGCGCGGCGTGACCGCATCCGCATCCGGATGGAAAATCCTGAGGTGTCTCTGAACGTTTCCAATCGCGTCAGTGAAATTGTCGCTGAAAAGGATATGGAGAAACTCCAGGACGAGGCGCTCGACAACGATAAGGCCGACAAGAGCGACCCGATTCTCGATGAAGCGCTCAACATTACCGCCGATCTCGTGGATCTGATGGGCAGAAAACCCGCAATCCAAATCACCAAGACAGAAATCCGCTAGAGACCCACCTTCCCTGGGCAATGTCGAACAGAACTGGCTTTGTCGCATTTAGAAATTGCATTCGCGCCCTTGGAGAATAACGTTTCGCTTTTTTTTCAAAACGTGCGGAGTCAGGTCACTCGGAGGAACGCTTACGGTAGAGAGAGGCGAGACTGGCCCCTAACTCACTGGCCGGCTTTCCCGTGTCGCCGGGCAGGTTCTCCGTCGCGCGCTGTCGAAGCTCCTTCTCCTTATTCTGTAAAAAAGCTTTCAGTGCTTGCCCTTTGAACTGCCCGCAACGACTGGTGATGGCACCGGATTTAATCCCTTCTTCGACCCGATTGACGATTTCTGCCGGCAGGGTGTCTTTGCTCATGTTGCCATTCTGCGTACAGGCAAGAGCGTGCTGAATGGCGTTCTCAAGTTCGCGTACGTTGCCGGGCCAGTTGTAGTTGCTCAGGATGTTCTGCGCTTCGTGATTAATCGTCGGCAGTTCGGCTTCAGGACCAAGTATGCGGCGCATAATATGTCCCGCCAACGGCAGGATATCTTCAGCGTGGTTGCGCAGCGGCGGGATATCCATGCTGATAACACTGAGACGGTGATAGAGGTCTTCGCGAAATTTTCCCTGCGCAGTCAGTGGTTCCAGCTTTTCGCTGGAAGCGGCAATAATGCGCACGTCCACTGCCGTATAATCCGATCCGCCGACTTTACAGATTTTTTTATCCTGCAACACTCTCAGCAGTTTAGTCTGGATTTCGAGCGGCATGGATCCGATCTCGTCGAGGAAGAGGGTTCCTCCGTGCGCGGTTTCAAACAGACCGGTCTGGGCGGCGGCGGCGGCGGCGGCGATGAAAGCCCCTTTGACGCAGCCGAACATCTCGGTTTCCAGCAGTTGAGCAGAACCAGCGCAGTTGATGGCCATGAAGGTTGCGTCTTTGCGCGGGCTGTAACGATGCAGGGCGCGGGCGACCAGTTCTTTGCCTGTTCCGTCTTCACCGTAAATCAGCACCGTGGTGGAGGCAGGCGCCACCCGCTCAATCATCTCGCACACCTTGCGCATGCCGGTGCCTTCGGCGACAATGCCATCGAGTCTTTCCGGCGGCACAATCTGCGTCTGGTTTTTATTTCCGCTGAAGGCATTGTGATATTCAAGAGCCCGCTGGATGGTCAGCAGAAGCTCGTCGAACTTGAAAGGCTTGATAATGTAGTCAAAGGCTCCTTCCTTCATCGCTTCGACTGCGGTGGTGACGGTTCCGTAGGCGGTAAGCATGATCACACCCATATCGGGATAGGCGGCGGACGCTTTACGGAGCAATTCGATTCCGTTGATCGGGGTCATGTTGATATCAGAAAGCATCAGATCGAATTTCTCGGTCTGAAGAAGCTGGAGTGCCTTTTCGCCATTGCTGGCGATGGCCGCGCCATATCCCTGCCCGACGAGAATCTTGTTGAGCAGATTTAAAATGGCGGGCTCGTCATCTACTATCAATATTCGCGGCATAGCCCGTCTCGGTCTTTCTGTAAAAACAACCAATGAGTTATCATTTTAGAGAATGTCCGTCTATGGTTAATTCATAATCCGCAAAATTCAGTGGTCGGGATGACAGAAGATGACGGCTCTTTTACTCCATAACTCCCAAAACCCGGCGAAACAACTCCTTGCCTCTTCCTGGGTTCGCACTACAATGAGAGCGAGAGAGAGCATAAAAGGAGTTTGATATGAAAAAAATTCTGATCGCTGTGGATTTTTCCAAAAACACCGGAAAAGTCGTTGAACAGGCGACTATTCTGGCAAAAGGGTTGAAGGCTAAGACGTGGATCATTCACGTCACATCCGACCAGCTCCAAACGGCGGCCTATATAGGTGCGTCGTTTTATGACCCCTCCAGCGCGTTGATCAGCGCACCGGTCGGCGATGTCGAAATGGCCCGCGATCTGTGCGCCGAGGAATACAAACAGGAACATCGCACGCTGCTCCATCTTTCCCAAAATTTGCGGGAGGCCGGAGTGGATGCTCAGGCGATGTTGCTGAAAGGCGATGCGGCCGAACTCATTCTCGAACAGGCTGAAAATCTCGATATTGATGTAATTGTGATGGGATCTCACGGGCACGGGCTCCTGCGCAAGATGTTGCTCGGAAGTGTAACCGAAACGGTTCTCCATAAAGCCTTCTGCAACGTGCTCATCGTCCCGTCGCCGATGGAGTAATCGGCCTTTTTGAAAAAGCTCTGGCTTGCTATGCTGAAATCCTCATTCAAATTTCCCAGCGGGCTTTCCAAACATTGGAAAAACAGATACGGTTTTTCCGATGCTGGGAAACGGAGCAACCAATATGAATAATTTGCAGAGCAAAAAAGCGTTCATCTGCGATATGGACGGCGTGATTTATCATGGAAGCA
>JBAXDG010000014.1:0-30735 GCA_037141075.1 Kiritimatiellales bacterium | reverse complement strand
TTCAAATGCCTAACGCGCTGATTCAGCCGGAAGGTGATGTGTTGCTCGAAGACAGTCTGGAACGCAGCAGCCGTACGCTGGCCGCAGGCGTCATCGGCCTCTGGCGCATGCTGGCCTATACCGGCGTCTGCAATCTCGACTTCTCCTCGCTGCACACCATGCTCAGCTACTGCGACGCCTTCTGCCGCTTTGCCTGCGCCACGGCGACCGGCGAAGGCCGCGCCGATGCACTGATTGATTCACTGCGCACTCATCCGTTGGTCAAAGACAGCGAGCTGTTCGAAAAAGCGCCCGGCATGATTATCGGCATCACCGGCGGCAGCGACATGAAGCTTTCCGAAGTTCAGCAGATTGCCGAAGCCCTTGCGCCGAAGGGCGAAGAATGCTGGGTCAAAATAGGCCTTGCGACCGATCCTGCCTTTGCGGGACGGATTTCCGCCATCGTGCTGGCTGCCGAAGCGTGGAAAGAACCGCTGGTTGATGACGGACGCGGCGGCCTCAAGCCGCTGGCCAGCGACGGAAAACAGGGCGAGCTTCCCGGCCTCAAGCGTTCACGCACCTTCGGCGGTGCGGAACGCACCATCTGGAACGGCGAAGATCTCGACGTGCCCACCTATATTCGCCACAAAATCAAACTCCCGCGCTGATTTTTGTGACTCTGGGAAAGTTTGATTGCAGGCTTGCCGGAAGAAATAAATACGTATAGCGTCCCCGCCATTAACCGGGAGCCTTTATGAAACAAAAACTGATCCTGCTGGCCGTTCTTCTGACCGCACTTTCCGCCTTTTCCGCAACGTACACCAACGAGAGCCCGATCAACCTGAGCGCCGTGGTGGGCAATACGAACATTTTGCTGAGCTGGGAAGGCGCATCAGAAGCAAGTAGCTTTGATGTCTACCGCTCCGTCGGCTTTAGTAATGCTAACTACGTACTCAGGGGATCCACCACAAACGTCTGGAGCTATACGGACACGAACCTCACCGATCTGGTGCTTTACAACTACAAGGTCGTTGCCAAATATGCCACCACCGGTCTCAGCAACACCTCGGATTCGGTATCTATCCGTGCACGCAGCAAAGTCGACTATTTGGTATGGGATGCTGTGAACAAGGTCTCTACGAAAACCGTTATAGCGCAAACCAATAGGGTCGTGGTAACAAACAGCAGCGGCGGAGTCGTCGCCAATATTTACGGATATGGCACGGATGGGGCTATCTTGGCTCCGGGAATCGGCGACTATAGCGGTATCCCCGTCTATGGGGTTGCTCAGGTCACCGGCACTCTGACTCTTGTAAGTTTCCAGTTGCAGACGGGCTTCTTTGAAGCAGTAACATCGGACAAAAAACTCGGCGCCACGAACAGAGCTTCGGCGCTGATGTACATCCTGGCAACCAACGGCCCGATTGATATGACATCCAACGGCTATGCATACGAATATTCATCCGCTGCTTCCTGTAATGTTCGTGCCGCCTTCCGTGATGGCAATAGCGGCAAATGGTATGTCAGCGATAATAATACTGATACGAACGGGATTGTGCCTAACGTGACTTCAATCTCCATCGCCGATATGGCTGGCTCGACCAATCAATGGCGGGAGCTGACTATAACGCAGGACACCCTCATGTGCGGAACCAATAATCCGGTGACGGTGCCTGACTTTACGGCCGTCAATGCGATCGGCTTCATGGCGGAAAGAACGACGGCAAACTTTAAGCCGACGTTGCTCAAGCTTTCGATCGTTTCTCCGTTGCCGACCTTCTCGATAATCGTCACGAACCTCACGGGTCAGCCCGGCACGTCTATTTCGGTGAAGAACCCAGTTGTGAACTACGGCGACAATTGTGAGATTGAGGTCTCGGGGGGGGCGAATGGCTACCGGATCTACTCGGTGACGACCAACGGAATGGATATAGTAGACGGTAACGGCAACCCAATCGTCTTTGATAATAACAGCGTGAATTTCAACTTCAGCATACAAAATGTGATGACCAGTAATTTGACGATAGCCGCAGCGTTCACGGAGAGATTTTATACTCTGGCGGTCACCAACGGCTCCGGCAGCGGTTCGTTTACCAACGGACAACTGGTGGCGATCGCGGCGGATGTGATCCCCGGGAAGACCTTTGCTGCGTGGACCGGCAACACCAACTATTTGGTGACCACCAACGTCTATGCCGTAACCAACATGGTGGTCATGAGGACGAAGAACATTGCCCTGACCGCGACGTACGTGGACACCACGTATGCACTGACGGTCAACCACGGCTCCGGTGACGGTTCGTATACCAACGGACAGCAGGTGGCGATCGAGGCGGATAGTTTGGTGTATATTCTAATTTGGCCGCCTGTTCCCCAGATGACCTTTGATGCGTGGACCGGCGACATCCAGTATGTGGCTAATATCCACTCTTCGACCACCACAGTAACTATGCCGCCAACCAATATTACTGTGACCGCGACCTACAAAGAAGTCACTAATCTCCCCCCGGTTGAAGGGTTAACGGTCATCAGCGGTACTGTCGTCAGTGTGTCTTACTCCAACGTGGTGATTGCGGCGAATGCTCCAGCCGCCGGGAAGACCTTTGACCGGTGGATTGGCGACGTTCAGTATGTGGCCAACATCTATGCACCGATTACCACGGTGGTCTTGCCTCCATGGGACATTATCCTGACCGCGACGTACGCAAATCTTCCCGGTTGGTACACGCTGACAGGTCAGGGGAACACCGGCGGTTCGGTTTCGCCGACGAGCACCAACGTGCCGATTGGCGGCAGCGCGACTTTCACGATCACGGCAAGTAACTTCTACCGGATCGCAACGCTAACTACGAACGGAACGGCCGTAACCGGCGTCACTTTTAGTAACAGCAGCACGAGCTACACCTATATCTGGAGCAACGTGCAGTATTCCGGCACACTGGCCGCGACCTTCTGGCCGCAGATTGAAATCCCCCCGGTGGATCTCGGTCTCGACTCGGACGGGGACGGTCTGAAAGACTGGGAGGAATCCATTGCTGGGACCGATCCGAGTAACGCTGTATCCTGCTTCAAGACGGTGGTTCAGAGTACTCCCAATAAGATCAGTTGGAGTCCGGTGGTTTCCGGACGGGTCTATTCGGTATACTGGTCAACGAACCTGTTGAAAGGGTTTACAAATCTGGCTGACAACATCCTGTATCCGACGAACAATTACACCAACGCAACCCCGAACTCCAAATGGAACTATTATCGGATCAAAGTCCGGATGCAGTAACGGTCCTGCAGGATATGGCAGGTCGTTCGACAAAAAAGCCGCTCGGTTGAGCGGCTTTTTATTTAGCATCAGACCTTTTCGACGATGATGCGGCTGCCGGACGTTTCAATCACGCGCACGGTGGCGCCTTTTTCGATAAACTCACCGCGGGTGATGACGTTGACGCGGTCTTCGCCGAAAAGCGCACGGCCTGCCGGATGCAGGTTCATTTCCGCTACGCCTTCTCTTCCGAGCAGCTCGCTTTGGTCGTGCGCCGCCGTGAAGCCTTCGGCGCGGGTTGTCTGCTGTCCGAGTACCATGGGACGAAAGAGTTTTGATTTCGGCAGATATTTTCCGGCAAGAAATCCCACGACGACCGTGCCGACCATGCCCAGCGCAAGACTGCTGAGTGCGTTCTGAAACGTGCTGTCACCGAGAGCAGGTAAAAAGTGGCCGGGAACTTTCCATGTCATGGCATTGAGCAGTGAAATCAAAATCAATGCGATACCGCTGATCCCAAGTACGCCGAAGCCCGGAGTGACGAACACCTCGATGAAGAGCAGGGTGAAGCCGATGATGAAGATGATGACATCTTCCATGCCCGCCAGCCCGGCGATATGGTGTCCGAAGAAAAAGAGCACCAGCGCGCTTGCGCCGAGTATGCCCGGCAGACCAAAGCCCGGCGTTTTGATTTCAATGTAGATGCCGCCGAGTCCGATCATCAAAAGAATCGGCGCGAACGCGGCGATGAAGCGCGCGATCCGTTCAGCGGATGTGACTTCGAGTGTTTTAATTTCAGCGTCCGGCAGTCCGGCCTTTTCCAGCATCGCTGTGACATCTTTGACGGTGCCTTCGGAAAGAATCCCTTCCGCTTCGCTGGCGGTCAGGGTGAGCAGTTCGCCCGCTTTGCTCAGCACATTGGTTCCGGACGTATAGCCCAGTTCGCGCCGCACCATGGCTTCGCCAAGCCGTGGATCGTGTCCGCCCTGTTCAGCGGCGGCACGCACCAGCGCGGCGACGGCGGAAGTCATTTTTTCTTCGATGGCGTCCGGCAGCTTTTCAACTCCGCCGAATGGACTCATCACCAGCGGCGTGGCCGCGCCGATGACACTGCCGGGCGCCATGTAGATGTGCTTTGTGGCCAACGCGATGATCGCGCCCGCCGAGTAGGCGTCTTTTTCGACAAAGGTGTAAACCGGCACGTCGATCTGTCCGATCAGGCTTATGATTTCGCGCGCCTCTTTCACGCCGCCGCCGGGCGTATCCATGACAAAGACGACTGCGTCGGCTTTTTCTTTTTTGGCTTCCGTGACGCCGCGCCGGACGACGTAGAGCAGGGCGGGCTCGATCTGATCCTTGATCGGAATCTGGTAAACGAGCGGGGTCTTCCGGACATTGGAAGAATTCTCCTGAGCATTTCCAAGCGTTGGAAACGTTAACAGCATGCCGATCAAAAATCGGAGTAATACCAAACCCGTATGACATTCGGTACAGGCGCGGCCACCGTCCGCACCCACAGTAAGAACGATTTTCTGTAGCCGCGTCCGTTGGGCGCGGTAATAAAAACCGGAAGTCATGCGAAATTGGTGTAATGGACTGAGGGGTTGCTGGATTACTGCGGGGGAGCGGGCTTTTTGTGCTCTCATCCACCGATCCATTAATCCTGTATTCCTCTGGATGCTTCGGGTCAGTTTTGCTTTCATGATGCGGATTCTATTTTGCCGTCGTGTTGAAGAAAAGAACAAAGCCATGTCGTTGTCTGACAGACAAATTACCGAACTGGAAGCGCTGGAGGTGCCGCAGGCCAAGCCGCATGATTTTGACGCGTTCTGGGCGGAAACACTGAAGCGTTGTGAGACGGTTCTGCTGAATGTTAAAGGCGATACAAAGACGGAAGTGCGCGACTTGATGTTTGAAGGGCTCGACGGAACACCCATCCATACCTGGCTACTGCTTCCGCCGGAGGCGAAGGAGCGGAAAGTTCCTGTGATGATTCACTGTCACGGCGCAAACCGCAGTCGCGGAAAGCCGGCCGATTTTTCAGTATGGCTTGAGGCTGGCTGCGCGGTGATTTCGCCGGACTTCCGTCTCCAGCGCGGCACAACCGGGTCAAACACTTCTTTTGACGGTGACGGAAAATCCTGCGGCTGGTGGACTTTGAATCTTAACGATTTGATGAACAGCTACCTGTACTGTGTCTGGACCGATTTTCTACGCGCTGTCCGGCTGGCCCGTGAAACGCCGGAGATCGACCGGCGGCGGATTGCGGTGGCAGGGTACAGTCAGGGCGGCGGGGTGGCGCTGGGGCTGGCGGCGCTTGACTGTTCCGTTGCGCTCTGCATGGCGGATGTTCCCAGCAGTTGCTGGATGGAACAGCGGATTCTGACCCGCAGCGGCGGCGGAGCCGGGATCGCCGATTATCTGAAGGTGTTTCCTGAGCGGGCTGAAACCGTTTGCCGGAATCTGTCGTACTTTGACAATATCAATCTCGCGCCGGAGATTAACTGTCCGGTGCTGGTTTCCTGCGGAATGCAGGATATAGTCTGTCCGCCGGAATGCACCTATGCGGCGTATAACAAAATCCGGTCGTCGAAAGAAATGGCGGTTTATCCGCAAGCCGGGCATGAAGGCGGCGGCGCGGCGCACCAGTCGCGCAAACTGGAATTTATGAAGCGGTTTTTTGAAAAGGAGAAGTAAATGGAAAACTGGTATCTCTATATTCTCGCCGGACTGGCTGCCGGCACTATGAGTTCTATGTTCGGTGTCGGCGGAGGCCTTGTGATGGTTCCGATTTTGACCATTGCCTTTGCCTTCGGACAGAAAAGCGCGCAAGGCATGTCGCTTTTCATCATGCTGCCGATCGCTCTGGCTGGCGCACTTCGCTATAAACTCAATCCGGATATTCCGATCAATCTGCCGGTTTGTGTCATGATGGCGCTCGGCGGCATTGCCGGAGCGATGATCGGGACACACCTGGTTTTTAATATTTCCGAAGCGGTGCTTAAACGGGCATTCGCGGTGTTCATCATCATCACCGGCATCCACATGTTCGTAAAATCCTATGCCAAACCGGTCGCGAAGGAACCGCCGCAACAGATGGGAAATACATTTACAGAAGGCAACAAAGGTTAACGAAGGGCTCTGTTCTTCGGATTCTTCCTTTGTTTCCCTCCGTTTCCTTCTGTAGAAACTCCCCGTAAACGTGCTTAATACTCAGTGTATGAACATCAAACTCAATGAACGACTATTTGAAACCGGTGCGAAGACGCTCTATGCGTTGCGCGACCGCGTCAAGCCGGAGGCCGATGTTGTGATTCTCAACGGCGCGGCGATGGGCTCCGATGCACCGTTGAAAAACGGCGATGAAGTCAGCCTGATCACGCGCGGCGAAACGCCGTCGGCGGATGAACTGGAAGCGCTGATGGCCTCGCGCCATACGCCCGGTGTGCACGCCAAAGTCAAAGCCGCGACGGTCGGCATTGCCGGACTCGGCGGACTCGGATCAGCAATCGCCGTCGCGCTGGCGCGCGTCGGCGTCGGCAAACTGATTGTCGCTGACTTCGACGTGGTTGAGCCGAGCAATCTCAACCGCCAGCAGTATTTCGTCGATCAGATCGGAATGCTCAAAACCGACGCGCTGATTTCCAACCTTCGGAAAATCAATCCGTATGTTCAGGTCGAAGCGCACGCGGTCAAGCTGACGCCGGAGAATCTGTTTCCAACGGATTCGACAGGCTCACCGCAGGCGTTTGGAACCGTCGATGTGATGATTGAAGCGTTTGACCGTGCCGACCAGAAGGCGATGCTTTTGCAGGCATTCACGGCGCAAAAACCGGATGTGCCGTTTATCGGCGCCTCCGGCATGGCGGGTTTCGGGCCGGAAGAAACCATCGGCGTCAAAAAAATGGGGCGCAATATTTATATCGTCGGCGATTTGGAAACCGGCGCGCGCCCCGGCTGCGGCCTCATGGCCCCGCGAGTCGGCATCGCCGCCCACATGCAGGCCAATCTGGCCTTACGGTTGATTGCGGAGGGTCGCTAACGTTAATCGTCTGCCGATTCAGAGAGGAGTTCGTATGTTGTCGATTGAAGAAAACCAAAACAACCCGCTGCATGGAGTAAGCGCAGAGGCCATGGTGACTGAACTCGTGGAGTTTTACGGGTGGGATATTTTATACGCCGCACTGGGTCTCAACTGTTTCCGCATGAATCCATCCATTGCCAGCGCCGTGAAATTTTTACGGAAGACGGAGTGGGCCCGGCACAAGGTCGAGAATTTTTATTTGTACCGCTTCAAACAGATGCCGAAAGCCCGCGGGGTGGAGTTCGATTTGGATCCCCGGGATCGCGGCTTCGCAAACGGGGTGGTTCCGAAGGAGCCGATGCCGCTGACCGTTGAGATGATTGAAGAGATGAAAGCGGAAGCCGAAGAGAACTACCAAAACCGCCGCCCGCCTTCCCGCTACTGAGCAGCGAATAAATACTTGGAACTCATAGCCACAAAAAGCACAAGAAATCACAAAAAGGATGGTTCTAAAATAACTGCTTTGTGCGTTTTAGTGTTTTTTGTGACCATTGTTTTTTCGGGCAGGCCTCACTTGAAGATATCCTGCCAATTTCCCGTCGTGGAAGCCTTGGCATATTCGGTCGAACGGTTTTCGAAGAAGTTGGTGTGTTCAACGCCGTTGAGCATGTAGTCAAGCCACGGCAGCGGATTTTCCGGCACGGTGTAGATGCTCTTCATGCCGATGCCGATGAGCCGGCGGTTGGCGATGTAGCGGATGTATTGCTTCACTTCGTCCGGCGTGAGGCCTTCGACCGAGCCCAGCTCGAATGCCAAATCAATGAAGCGGTCTTCCAGTTCCACGGATCGTTCGGCGGCGCAGTAGATTTCGTATTTCAGTTTGTCGGTCCAGAGTTCCGGATGTTCTTTGATAAAGGCTTTGAAGAGCAGGGCCATAGATTCGACGTGCAGGCTTTCATCGCGGATACTCCAGGTGACAATCTGGCCCATGCCTTTCATTTTGTTAAAGCGCGGGAAGTTCATCAGGATGGCGAAGCTGCTGAACAGCTGGATGCCTTCGGTGAAGGCGCTGTACACCGCCATGGTCTTTGCCATATCGAACGGCGTATTCATATTGAAGTTGAGCAGATATTCATGCTTTTCCGCCATGGCGGCGATTTCCATGAAGACGGTGTATTCTTCGTCGCCGAGGCCGAGCGTTTCCAGCAGTAGCGAGTAGGCATCCTGATGGACGGCTTCCATGGCGGCGAAGGCGCTGAGCATCATGCGGACTTCCGGCACCTTGAAGGTCGGCAGGAAGAGGGTGGAGTAGCCACCGGCGACATCGACGTCGGCCTGCGTGAAGAATTTGAAAATATTCAACAGGAGGTGTTTGTCCTTCTCCGAAATCGTCTCGTTAAAATCCTTCAGGTCGTCGGCCAGATTAATCTCGGCCGGGATCCAGTGCATCTGCTGCTGCATCTTGTAGGCTTCAAACGCCCAGTCGTATTCAAACGGTTTGTAGTAGGTTCTCTCTTCTAAAAGCGGCATGGTGAGCTCCAATACTGATCACTGATAATTTATAACTGATAACTGCTCCATCATCCTTCACACGCAAGGCAGGTGCTCCCCTTGTCATAATCGAGCATGATTTCGCGCGGCTTCTGCTCCGATACAACATCGGCGCGTTTAATTGCTTCGCTGCGGACGTAGTAGAGGCTTTTCAGACCTTTTTTCCAAGCTAGCATGTGGGTGTTGTGCAACTCCTGTTTGCTGACCAGCGCCGGGAAGAAAAGGTTCACGCTTTGCGACTGGCAGATGTATTGCTGACGGTCGGCGGCAAACTCAATCACCCAGCGCTGATCAATCTCCAGCGCGGTTTTGAAAACGTCGCGCTCCCAGTCGGTCAGGAAGTCGAGGTGCTGTGCGCTGCCGCCCTGCGTGATGATGGATTTCCAAACCTCGGAATTATTCTGTCCGTACCGTTCCAGCGTTTCTTCGAGATATTTATTTTTCATCAGTGCCGAGCCGCTCTTGGTTTTCTGCGTGAAGGCGTTGGCGCGGAACGGTTCAATCGACGGGCTGGTATTGCCGCAAAGAATTGAACTGCTGGCATTGGGCGCAATAGAAAGCAGGTGGGCGTTGCGTACGCCATAGCCGGCCGCATCCGGGCATTCGCCGCGCTCGGCGGCGAGCTGTTGGGTCGCTGTCACGGCCTGCTCTTTGATGTGCTTGAACATCTGCAGGTTGAGTCCTTTGGCGATCGCGCATTCAAACGGGATACTGTGCGCCTGTAGATAGGCGTGGAAGCCCATCGCGCCGAGCCCGATGCTCCGCTCGCGCTGCGCCGAAAAACGGGCGCGGCTGATTTCATCCGGTGCGTTGTCAATGAACGATTGAATCACGTTGTCGAGAAAACGGATGAGATCGGGAATGAACTGCGGGTGGTCTTTCCACTCGTCATAGGTTTCCAGGTTGACCGAGCTTAGACAGCAAACTGCTGTGCGCTCTTCATTGGTCGGGAGCGTGATTTCACTGCACAGGTTGGACTGGTGAACCTTGAGACCCAGCTTTTTCTGGAACTCGGGCAGGGCATCGTTGGTGGCTTTGTCGAACAGGATGTAGGGTTCTCCGGTTTCAATGCGGTTTTGTATCAGTTTCACCCAAATCGTTTTGGCCGAGACGGTCTTCTTCACCTCTTTGCTGTGCGGATCAACCAGTTTGAAACTGTCGTCGAAGCCGGGGATGCGAGTCGCCTGATCAATCAGGTTCATGAACTCTTCGGTCAGCACCACGCCGTGATGCAGATTGGTGGACTTACGGTTCACATCGCCGCCGGTCGGTTTGCGCACATCAAGAAACTCTTCGATCTCCGGATGATTGACCGGAAGGTAAGCCGCGTAAGAGCCGCGCCGCGTGACGCCCTGACTGAATGCGAGCATCTCTGCATCAACCACCTTCAGAAAGGGGATCACGCCGGTTGATTCAGAGCCATATGCCGTTTTTGAACCGCAGGCGCGCACATCGCCCCAGTAGCCGCCGACGCCGCCACCGAACGAAGAGAGCCACGCGGTTTCGGTGTAATGGCCGGTAATGCCGCCACGGCTGTCGGGCACATAATTCAGAAAACATGAGATCGGCAGGCCGCGGTTTGTTCCGCCGTTGGTTAGAATCGGGGTGGAAAACATAAACCAGAGCATGCTGGCATAATCATAAATCCGCTGGGCCATGGCATCGTCATCCGAAAAAGCGGCGGCGGCGCGGGCAAAGGCCTCCTGCGGGCTTTTTTCGGTCGGGAGCATATAACGGTCTTCGAGAGTTTTGAGTCCGAATTCAGTCATCAGACTGTTGCGGGAATGATCAATTTTTATATCCATTAGAGCCTCTTGGTTAGCATCGATTTGTTAAACCTACCAGAACGGTCATATTAATCGCGAGCAACCGGTGACTCGGCAAGCTAAAAAACACAATATGTGGTGTGACCGGTTAAATGACGGTACTAAATACGGGATTCATCCAATTCTTGCCAGAGCGGATACTGGCCTGTATTTTCATGGCAATGAAGCTGTTTGATAGTCATTGCCACTTGCAAGATGCCGCATTGCTTCCAGATATTGGAAAAGTTATGGAGCATGCGGTAGCGGCAGGCGTCGAGAGAATGGCCTGCTGCGGCACTTCGTCCGCGGACTGGACTCAAGTCCTTCAACTGGCATCAGAATTTCCACAAGTCATTCCGATGATCGGCATCCATCCGTGGTTTGTTTCCAATGGTTGGAAAGGAAGTCTCCACACATTGGAAAAAATGGTTCGGGAGATTCCAAATATTGGAATCGGCGAGACAGGGCTGGACTTCCAAGAAAAATTTACAAACCGCGCAGAGCAGGAGGCGAGTTTTGCGGCGCATCTGGATCTGGCGCGCGAACTGAATCGTCCGGTCGCGGTTCACTGTGTTCATGCCTGGGGACGGCTGTTAGAAATTCTGCGCGAACATCCTGCACCAAAGATCATTTTGCACGCATTTGGAGGCGCGCCGGAGCTGATTCCTGATCTGGTCGAGTTGAACTGCTGGTTTTCGTTCTGCGGGTCGCTGGCGAATCCTAACGCGAAGCGGGTGCGGGCTTCTGCCGTCGCTGTTCCGGCAGACCGCTTACTGATCGAAACCGATTCGCCTGATTTCCCGCCGACAGGCTGTCCGTCTCCCAACGAGCCAGCGAATTTAATCCATGTCGCCCACGCTGTGGCGGAACTTCGCGGCGTTTCGTCTGAAAGCTTAGCCGCTCTGACTTTTGCCAATGCGGAGCATTTTTTCACGTCTGTATAGTTGTGGACGGTTGCAGATTTCGCATATAGTGCGGTTCTTTCTCATTGGAGGTTTTTGTATGGATCATGAAATCATGACGATTGAAGAGGTTGCCGTATATCTTCGCGTGTCTGAACGCACAGTTTATGACTGGGCGCAGAAGGGGCAGTTGCCCGGCGGAAAGCTCGGCACGACCTGGCGCTTTAAACGGAGCGACATTGAGGGTTGGGTAAATCGCCGCATTGGAACCGCGACCGCCTCGTCCGATCCATCTTCTCCGGGCGCGGGAATGCTAAGCCGGATTCTTTCGCCGGAACGGGTGATATTTTTTGATACGGACGGCAAAGAGGCCGCGCTGAAAACACTGTGCGCCGTACTGGGAACCTCTCCACTGGTTCATAACGAAGCTGAACTGGAACAGGCTGTTTTCAAGCGTGAAGATCTGATGAGCACCGGAATCGGTTTCGGTGTCGGCGTGCCGCATGTACGGCTTGATTCGGTGGACGACCTAATCATGGCGCTTGGCATTGCCCGTAAACCGCTGGCCGACTATTCCTCGCTCGACGATGACCCGATTCAAATCGTCTGTATGGTGGCCGCAGGCGGCACTCAGCATCCGCAGTATATCCGCGCGCTTTCAGCGATCAGCTCGCGCCTTAAAGACGAAACGGTGCGCAAAGCGCTGATTGAGGCAACGGACGCCGTTTCAGCCTTTAAAATTTTCGCCGACGAATAGTCTGTTCGACCGGAATTTCAAAGTACGTCTTCGGAATCTTTGAATACAATACTACACTCTACTGAAATTATATTGTGTTTGGTTAAGGCAAAGAGTATAAACTCCCCCGTATAAACAGGTGATCTTTCGTGTGAAGGGTGTCTGTTGAGATAGTGGATAAAAGGGAGATTAGACCATGAAGCGTTTGTTTCTTTTGACAGTTTTTCTGATGGCGGGCATTGTTGCCCAGGCTGCACCTGCGCCCAAGACCCCAATGAATCTGGAAGCGTATCTCGCAAAGCAAAAAGCTAATGCAGAGAAGAAGGGTACTGAGTTTGACGAAGCCAAAGCCAAAGAAGCGTTTGCTAAAAAAGATTTGGACAAAAACGGCATACTGAGCGTCGAAGAACAGGCTCCGGCTCCGAAAAAGGAAAAAGCTGAGTAATTAGCGGAAACCTTTATGTCGAAAAACCCCGTACATTGTGCGGGGTTTTTTGCTGTCCGGATGGAAGAGTTTCCAGCCATTGGAACTTTTAGACGGAAATGTTTCCAAACATTGGAAGAATTGGAGTAAAAGCTTCCAATGCTTGGAACCGGAGTAACTCATGTCTAAAAAAAAATGCCCTTTAAATCGCGATCAGCTCGAAGCGCTGACTAAAAAATATCCGACGCCGTTTCATCTCTACGATGAGGCGGCCATCCGCGACAACGCCTGCGCCCTGAAAGCCGCATTTGCGTGGAACGCCGGCTTCAGGGAGTATTTCGCCGTCAAGGCGACGCCCAACCCGTATCTGATGAAAATTCTAAAAACCGAGGGGTTTGGCGCGGACTGCTCGTCGCTTCCTGAACTGATGCTGGCTGAGTCGGTCGGGCTTTCGGGCGAAGAGATCATCTTCACCTCGAACGACACACCGGCCGACGAATATGTGAAGGCGACTAAGCTTGGCGCGATTATCAATCTCGACGACATCACCCACATCGATTTCCTCGAACAGTGCACGGGACTGCCGGAGCTGGTCTGCTGCCGCTATAATCCCGGCCCGCTCAAGGGCGGCAATGCGATTATCGGCCATCCCGAAGAAGCGAAGTACGGCTTTACCCGCCCGCAGCTTTTTGAGGGCTACCGTATTCTGCGCGACAAAGGCGTAAAACGTTTCGGCCTGCACACGATGGTCGCCTCGAACGAGCTGGAAGCGTCTTATTTCATCGAAACAGCGCACATTCTCTTTGACCTCGTCGGCGAGCTTTCTGCGGAGCTGGGAATCAAATTTGAATTCGTCAATATCGGCGGCGGCATCGGTATTCCCTACAAGCCGGATCAGAAGCCGGTCGACCTGACGCTAGTGGGCGAGGGTATCCACAAACTCTATAAAGAGAAGATTGAAAAGACCGGACTCGGCCCGCTTGATGTGCGTCTGGAGTGCGGGCGGATGGTGACTGGGCCATTTGGCTGGCTTGTCAGTCGTGTGTTGCACAAAAAGAATACCTACAAGCAATATGTCGGGCTGGACGCTTGCATGGCCAACCTGATGCGTCCAGCCATGTACGGGGCCTATCATCACATCACCGTGCCGGGTAAAGAGACTCTGCCGCACAACTTCGTTTGCGACGTGACCGGTTCGCTCTGCGAAAACAATGACAAGTTTGCCATCAACCGCGCGTTACCGCCGGTTGAAATCGGCGATCTGGTGGTGATTCATGATGCTGGTGCGCATGGCCATGCGATGGGTTTCAACTACAACGGCAAGCTGCGCTCGGCCGAGTTGCTTCTGCGCGAAAACGGCGAGGTCGTTCAGATCCGCCGCGCCGAGACGGTTCAGGACTATTTTGCCACGCTCGATTTTGCGGGTTTGAATAAATTCAATGTGTAGGGCATAGTCGGACGACTAAAGGAGAAAAGCATGTTACAGGGAGCCCATACAGCGATCGTTACGCCGTTCAATAAGAACGGGTCGGTGGACTATGTCCGCTATCGCAAACTGATTGAATTTCAGATCGAGAACGGCATCGACGGCATTGTGCCGGTCGGCACGACCGGCGAGTCGCCGACGCTCAATAACGAAGAGCACATGAAGGTGATTGAGGAAACCGTCAAGGCAGTTGATGGTCGTGTGCTGGTAATTGCCGGGACGGGGGCCAACTCTACCGCCGAGGCGGTCGAATTGACCAAGCTGGCCAAGAAGCTGGGCGTGGATGCCACGTTGCAGGTGACACCGTACTACAACAAGCCCAATCAGGAAGGGCTCTATCGCCATTTTTCAACGGTCGCCGACATCGGTCTCCCGGTGGTGCTTTACAACGTGCCGGGGCGCACCGCCCGCGAGATCGCTATCGAAACCGTGGCGCGGCTGGCGAATCACCCCAATGTGGTGGCCGTTAAAGAGGCTGGCGGCAAGGTGGAGCGCGTCAAGCAGACGCTGGAGGTCTGCGACCTTGAAGTGCTTTCCGGCGATGACGCGCTGGCGCTTCCGATGATGCGCGACGGCGCAATCGGTGTAATCAGCGTGGCTTCGAATGTGGTGCCGGACGTGGTGGCATCACTCGTTCACACTGCGCTGGAAGGCAACTGGAAGGCGGCTCAGACGCTGCACAACCGGTACGTGAAGCTGTTCGATGCGATGTTTATCGACACCAACCCGATTCCGGTTAAGGCCGCGCTGGCGATGATGGGGAAAATTAAAGAGGTCTACCGTCTGCCGCTCTGTGAAATGAGCGAAGCGGACAAAGAGTCTCTGCGAAAGGCCATGGCGGCTAACGGCCTGCTTTAACGAGGTGTAAAAGGATGTTTTCGCAAGGCTTGCCGCAGAGTGGACAGCCTACTATAGTGAGACAGGAATTACTTCAACAGAAAGGACCGTCACATGACCAATGTAAGTAAGCTGCTCGATAAAAAAGGCAGGGAAATCATTTCTGTATCCCCCGACACCGGTATTCGCGACGCCGTCGCGAAAATGGCTGAAAAGTCCTCCGGCACTGTGCTGGTCATGGAAGGTAATAAGCTCGTTGGTATTTTCTCAGAACGTGACTTCATCCGCAAAATCTATCTAAAGAACGGATGCGGCAAGGATGCCAAGGTGAGTGAACTGATGTCTACCGATCTCACCACAGTGACAGCCGATACAGCGCTTGAAGATTGCATGAACCTAATGACCGACAAACGCATCCGTCATCTTCCGGTGATGGACGGCGACCGGGTTATTGGAGTGATTTCCATCGGCGATATCGTCAAACACATGGTGAACGAAAAAGATTTCCTGATCAAAAACCTGCAGGATTACATCGCCGGTCCCGGCATGTAGAAAATATTCCAAGGTTTGGGAAAAGGGTTTCCGGATTCCGGAAACCTTTTTTATTCCTCCGGCTTGAAGGGCTCGGCGGTCAGTGCGCCGCCTTTCTTCACCAGCTTTTCTATCTTCTGCTCGACCTCGTTGAGTTTTCCGGAGCAGAGCGTGACCAGTTTCGAACCTTCCTCGAAATGCTTGATCATCTGTTCGAGCGAAAGATCTCCGCTCTCCATCTCTTCGACAAGGGCTTCGAGCCGTTCGAGCGCTTTTTCAAAATCGACAGTTTTTTCGGCCATGACTTACGCCTCCTTCTTTTTAACTTCTGAAATGACAGTTCCTTTTGCAAAGCGGGTCTTCAGCGTATCGCCTTTTTTCAAATGGCTTGCATCGCGTACAACTTCGCCGCCCGCCGTCTGCGTCAGGCTGTAGCCGCGGTCGAGCACCGCCAGCGGACTCAGCGCCCGCAGCTGTACCTCAAGTCGCCGCAGAGTCTGTTTCCGCTCTGCTACCGTGCTTTCCAGCCGATGGGTCATTATCTGTTGCAGGCCCGGCAGACGCTGCTTCTGAAAAGTCACCGCATTTTTCAGGCATGTTGCGAGCGTCCGGCTGGTTTCATCCACCTTTTGCTGTCTCTGCCGGAGATCGTTCATCAGCGTATGTTTCATTGTTTGACGGAAGCCGGGAATCCGCTCGCGCAAAACATGGACCTGATTTTGCAGTGATCCGCCGAGCCGCGCGGCCAGCCGCGCAACCTGCATTTCCAGCCCGGTCTTTTCAGGAACAGCCAGCTCGGCGGCGGCCGACGGCGTCGGTGCGCGAACGTCAGCGACAAAATCACTGATCGTAAAATCAATTTCGTGGCCGACTGCTGAAATAACCGGAATCCGCGAAGCGGCAATGGCGCGGGCGACGACTTCTTCGTTGAATACCCAGAGGTCTTCGATGCTTCCGCCGCCGCGTCCGACAATCATTAGGTCGATGTCGTCGCGGGTGTTGAGATATTCAATCGCGGCGGCGATTTTTTCCGCCGCGCCTTCGCCCTGCACGGTGACGGGTGCGAGCAGGATTCCAATGTTCGGAAACCGCCGCGTCAGCACGTTGATGATGTCGCGAATAGCCGCGCCGGTCGGGGAGGTGACCACGCCGATTTTCTGCGGCAAAACCGGAAGCAGCTTTTTACGCGCCTCGTCGAATAATCCTTCGGCGGCCAGTTTGGCTTTCAGCTTTTCAAACTGCTCCTGAAGCGAGCCTTTGCCGGCTTCTTCCATTTTGCGGATGATGAGCTGATAGCTTCCGCGCGGCTCGTAAAGGCTGGCCTGCCCAAAAACCCGTACCTTAAGCCCGTCCTTCGGCCCGAAGACCACCGTGGCGTTGTTCTGCTTAAACATGGCGCAGGAGACGGCGGCCGCTTCGTCCTTGAGTGTGAAATACCAATGACCGCTCGACTGGCGCGTCAGGCGCGAGACTTCGCCCTCGACCCAGACTTCGCCGATGCCGTTTTCGAGCGTATAGCGCGCCGTACGGTTCAGTTCGGCGACGCTGTAGATTTTGCGTGTTTCTTCCATCTGTTATTCAAACTGTTTTCTGAACTCGGCGAGTTGACGTTGAATGTCAGAAATTTCTGTGCGGAGTTGTTTAACCTCATCCTCCAGCGCGGCAAGCCGTTCGTTTTCCGCGCGGACGACCAATGTGGCGGGTTGCGGCTGCGGCTTGAGTGATTCCGGCGGCAGAACGACTTCTCCGCACAGGAGATGAGTGAAGCGGTTTTCGCGGCGGCCGGGCTCGCGGGGGAGTTTTGCCACGAGCGGAGAGCCGGGATAATCAACAAGAGACTGGAGAACGGCTTCCGTCTGTGCGATGTCGCCTAACGGATGCATGCGTTCGCAGTGCGTGCGCAGTTCGCCGCCGGTTTGCGGCCCGCGAAGCATTAACTCGCACACAACCGCCATCTGCTGATCGGAAAATTCAAAATGCTGAGACAGATTATGACTGTATTTCATAACCCGCGCGCCGGCCTCGGCGGTTTCCCAGGCCAGATGTTTGTCGCGTAACGTCAAGATGGCGCGAGCGACATCCTTCTCATCAAGAGCGGTTACCGGGTTCCGGTTGCTCTTCTGGTTGCAGGCCGCAGTCAGCGCGGCAAGTGTCAGCGGATAATAGCTGGGAGTTGTGATTTGTTTCTCGATCAGCGATCCAAGCACCCGAGCTTCAACCTGGTTTAGTAACGCGTCCATTTTAGTTCCGTTCTCTAATCCGCTCAATGGAGCGCGCTTTGCCGGTCTGGATATCGATATCCAGAATGACACCCTCGAGCGCGGGATCATTTTTCGCCGTATCAAACTTCTGCGGCATGCCGGTAATGAATTTTTGAACAACCGGTTCGACCTCGCGCCCGATCACGGAGTCCTTCGGGCCGGTCATGCCGAGGTCGGTGATGTAGGCCGTGCCGTTCGGCAGAAGCGCTTCGTCCGAAGTCTGGACGTGCGTGTGCGTGCCGAGCACGGCGGTGACGCGTCCGTCGAGGTAACGGCCCAGCGCGATTTTTTCCGAAGTCGCTTCGGCGTGGAAATCAATCAGTATAGTTTTGGCTTTGGCCATGCCGATCAGCCGGTCGGCGGTGCGGAACGGGCAATCCGCCGGATCCAGAAAAACGCGGCCGATCAGAGAAATAATGCAAATCGGGCCTTCGTCTGTCTCGATCGTCGTCATACCGCGGCCTGATGCGGCTGGCGGCAGGTTGGCCGGGCGGACCAAGCGCGGCTCGGTGTCGAGCAGAGGGGTTAGCGTTTTATCGTCCCAGGTGTGGTCGCCGAGCGTCAGCACGGCGGCTCCGGCGACAAAAAGAGCTTCGATAATTTCAGGCGAGGGGCCGCGCCCGCCGGCGGCGTTCTCGGCGTTGGCGATAACGAGATCGATCCGGCCCTCGGCGCGAAGCCGGTCGGTGACGCGCTGAAAAACCTGTCGGCCCGCGCTACCGACCATATCGCCTGTGAAAAGAATCTTCATGCCGCCGAGTCTGCCACAAGACCTCGGCGGGCAAAAGATTTACTTGCGGAGGAACGAGCAGCGGCCCGGCGTTTTGTGGGCAAAGATCAGCTCAAAGTCGCTGACTTCGTCTTCGGACGGGACGAACGTTTCGGTTTCCTCGAAGCGGCTGTCGTTTTTGATCAGCTTGTAGATTTCTTTGAAGTAGGGCAGGTGGTCGGTCGAGGCGTGGAGTTTTCCGCCGGGCTTGAGTGTGCGGGCGATGGCATCCATAAACAGTTCGTTGAAAATGCGGTGGTGGTGATGTTTTCCTTTCGGCCACGGGTCGGGATAGAAAACGTAATAGGTGTCCACGCTTTGCGGCGGCACGAGATAGGTAACGGCATAATAGCCATCCAGCCGCAGAACGCGGACATTAGGCAGACCCTGCCGCCGCAGTTTCTTGTCCATCCGCTTTGTCCGGTTGAGCAGACGGTCGATTCCCAGAAAATTGGTTTCCGGAAACTTGCGGGCGCGCGCCAGCAGAAAGCGTCCCTTTCCGAAGCCGAGGTCGATTTCGAACGGACGCTCCGGATGCTCGAAGCGGGCCGCAAAGTCAACCGGTTCGAGCCACTGTTCGGGAAAGATGCGCTGGGTGTCGGGAAGCTGTGTCATAGGGCGGCCATTTTTACGATGTTTGGAAGAATATCAACGGAAATTTCCAAACATTGGAAAAGTGTCCGCTTGCTCGGTTCTAGCGGCCTGTCTATAGTTTGGCCTCATTTGGAGAAAAGCATGGCCGACTCAACTCATATGGACGTTTCCTATATCGCGCATCTGGCGCGGATTCACCTCACAGACGGGGAAACGAAGCTGTTTCAGGGACAGCTCGATCAGGTGCTCACCTATGTTGAGCAGCTGGGCGAACTCGACGTATCGAATGTCGAGCCGACCGCGCATGCCATGGCGCTGGTTAACGTGCTTCGCGACGACATGCCGCGCGCCTCGCTCGATCATGATGCCGCCATCGCCAATGCTCCCGCCGCCCGCGACGGACAGATTCTTGTTCCCAAAATTTTGGAATAAACATGGCCAACCTTAACACAAAAACTATTTCTGAGCTGTCCGACCTGCTGGAGCAGGGGAAGTGCACCTCTGTCGAGATCGTCAATGATGTGCTCGCCGCGATAGATGCGCGCGACGGGAAAATCAACGCCTACCTGACCATCGACCGCACTTCCGCGCTGGCGCAGGCCGAAGCCGCCGACAAGGCGCGCGCCGCCGGAAAAAAGGGCGCACTGCTCGGCATCCCGCTGGCGATCAAAGATCTGCTGAATGTCAAAGGGCAGCCCTGCACTTGCTCGTCGAAAATTCTCGAAGGCTATACCGCGCCGTACGACGCCACCGCTATCGCAAAACTGCGCGAAGCGGGCGCTGTTTTTCTTGGCCGCGTCAATATGGACGAGTTTGCGATGGGCTCCAGCACCGAGAGTTCGGCGTTTAAGAAGACGCGTAATCCGTGGAATACCGACCACGTTCCCGGCGGTTCCTCCGGCGGTTCCGCCGCCAGCGTGGCCGCCGATGAAGCGGTCGCTGCGCTCGGCTCCGATACTGGCGGCTCCATCCGCCAGCCCGCCGCCTTTTGCGGATGCGTCGGACTCAAACCGACCTACGGCATGATTTCGCGCTACGGCCTGACCGCGTTTGCCTCGTCGCTCGACCAGATTGGGCCGATCACCAAGACGGTTGAGGATTCCGCCATTCTGCTGGAAGCAATGGCCGGTAAAGACGAAATGGACTCTACTTCGATCGATTTGTCCGTTCCTGACTTTGCAAAAGATCTGACTGACGACCATAGTCTCAAGGGAATGAAACTCGGCCTGCCGAAGGAATATTTTGTCGAAGGTATGGATTCCGAAGTTGAGAAGGCCGTCCGTGATGCGGTGGAGCACTGCAAAAAGCTCGGCGCGGAGATCGTGCAAGTCAGTCTGCCGCATTCCAAATATGCGATTGCGGTCTATTACATCATCGCCACCGCCGAAGCCTCCGCCAATCTCGCGCGCTTCGACGGCATCCGCTACGGCCTGCGCAAAGACGGAGCCGATCCGATTGAGCTGTACGGCAAAACCCGCGCCGCCGGGTTCGGGCCGGAAGTCAAACGGCGCATTATTCTCGGCACTTACGTTCTTTCGAGCGGCTATTACGACGCTTATTACCTGCGCGCCCAGAAAGTCCGCACGCTCATTCGCAACGATTTCGTGGAAGCGTTCAAACAGTGCGACGCGATTCTCGCGCCGGTCACGCCGACGCCCGCCTATAAAATCGGCGAGAAGACCAACGACCCGCTCAAGATGTACCTCGACGATATTCTCACCACACCGGTCAACCTCGCCGGTATCTGCGGACTGAGCGTCCCGTGCGGATTTTCCAAGGCGGGCCTGCCGATCGGACTCCAGATTCTCGGCGACTCGTTCAAAGAGGTGAACATCCTTAAAGTCGGTCACGCCTACGAACAGACGACAACGTGGCATAAGCAGAGGCCTGAATTTTCATGAGCATAAACGGAAAATACGAAGCGTGTATCGGGCTTGAAACCCATGTGATGCAGAAGACACAGACGAAGATGTTTTGCGGCTGTAAGCACGAGTACGGCGCGGCGCCGAATACCAACGTCTGTCCCGTCTGTCTCGGTTATCCCGGCGCGCTTCCGGTTCTCAATGCCAAGGCTATTGAACTCTGCTGTAAGGCAGGGCTGTTGCTAGGCTGTAAAATCAACCCGCACTCCAAGTGGGATCGTAAAAACTATTTCTATCCCGACATGTCCAAAAACTACCAGATCACGCAGGCTGACCAGCCGCTCTGCCTTGGCGGACAGATTGTGACGGAAGTGAACGGCGAACAGAAAACATTCACCTTGGAGCGGATTCATCAGGAAGAAAACGCCGCCAAGAATACCCACGACAAAGCCGGCAGTTTGGTGGATTACAATCGCGCTGGTACCGCGCTGATGGAAATTGTCTCCACGCCCTGTATGCACTCGGCCGACGACGCCTTCGCTTATATTCAGGCGCTCAAGCTGATCATGGAGTACGGCGGCATTTCCGACTGCGACCTCGAAAAAGGACACATGCGCTCCGACGTCAACGTCAGCGTCCGCCCAGTCGGACAGGAAAAGCTCGGCGCCAAGGTCGAAATCAAAAATATGAACTCACCCAGCTTCATCGTTGAGGCCATCAAGTATGAAATTGAGCGCCAGATCGAAGTGATCGAAAACGGCGGCAAAGTCGTCCAGGAAACGCGCGGCTACGACTCTGACCGCGGCGAAACCTTTTCCCAACGCACCAAAGAGGACGCCCACGATTACCGCTACTTCCCCGAGCCCGACCTGCTTCCCGTCGAAATCTCCGGCTCACAGATTGCTCAGTGGAAATCGGAACTGCCAGAACTGCCAGTCCAGCGGCGCGAACGGTACGTCAAGGAGCTTGGACTGCCCGACTACGACGCCAAAGTCCTCACCGCCGAAAAATCCATTTCCGACTTTTTCGACGCCGCTTGCAAAAAGACGAAACAGTACAAGCTGGTCTCAAACTACATGATGGGCAAAGTTGCCAGTCTCGTTACGGAGAAGGGCATCCGTGTTGTCGAAAGCAAGCTGACTCCAGAAGCGCTGGCGCAGGTCGCCGATCTGGTCAGCGGCGGAACCATTGGTTCCAGTGCCGCCAATGAACTGATTGAAATTCTCTTCACCGCAGGCGGCGATCCGAAAGTGATTGTCGAAGCCAAAGGCATGGCGCAGGTCAACGATGACAGCGCGCTCGAAAAATGGGCTGAAGAAGCGATTGCCGGAAACGCCAAAGCTGTTGCCGACTACAAAGCCGGCAATCCAGCCTCCATTAATTCGCTCATGGGCTACGTCATGAAACAGAGCAAAGGCAAAGCCAATCCGCCCGCCGTCATCGCTATGCTCAAAAAGAAACTCGATACGTAAGAGTTTTTGGCCGCGAAAGAGCGCAGAACTCGCAAAAGCAATGTAGATGCGACGGGGCAGGCATTGGAAACCGTGCTTTTCTTCCCTGTGTCCTCTGTGGTAAAAACTGCCCGTATGTCAGGCCTCAACACAGAACGGATCGGGGTGTTCGGCGGGTCGTTTGATCCGGTGCATTTGGGGCATCTGACGATCGCACAGGATGCGGTGGAGCAGCTTGAGCTCAACCGGTTGATCTTTGTTCCTGCCGCCGTCCCGCCGCACAAGCAGGGTCATACGCTGGCCGAAGGGCGGCATCGCTTCGAAATGCTTCAACTGGCGACGGAGGGCAATCTGAGCTTTGAGGTGTCCGACATGGAACTTCAGCGGGGCGGGGTGTCCTACACTTTTGACACGATGACGCACATTCAGGCCGAGCATCCTGGCACCGAGCTGTTTTTTATTGTCGGTCTCGATTCGCTGGCGGAACTCCATTTATGGCGGAATATCAAACAACTGCTCGAAATGTGCACGGTGGTGCCGTTTGCACGCGGCGGCGAAGACCCGGTGCGGGTTGCGGAACAAATTCAGCTTTCCAATGTTTGGAAAACAAAGCTTTTGGAGCGGTTGATTCGGATTCACGAAATCGAAATTTCCGCTTCCGATGTTCGGATGAGGCTGGCCGAAGGGCTTAGTATCCGCTATCTTGTGCCGCCTGAAGTCGAAATGTATATTGCGGAGCATGGATTATATGTCTGAAGAAAAAGTGAAAAAAGCGAAGGTCGTGAAGAAGGTTGCCGCGAAGGTTCCGAAGGCGAAAGCTGTGAAGAAGGTTCCTGCGGCGGCTCCCAAGGCGAAAGCCGTGAAGAAGGATTCTGAGCTTCCTGAAGTTATCTTGAAGTCGGTCAAATTTCTCGACGACAAAAAGGCAGAGAATATTGTGATTCTTGACCTGCGCGAGGTGGCTAATATTTCCGACTATTTCATCGTCGCCACCGCCGCCAATGCTCCGCACCTCAAATCACTGAGCGACGGCCTGCAGCGTCTGTTCAAAAACGAGCAGTACGAAGGCTACCGCGCCGCCGGCACCGCTGACAGCGGCTGGATTATCGCGGACTACTACGGCGTGATGGTTCACGTTTTCAGTTTCGAAATGCGCAACCTCTACGACCTCGAAAAACTCTGGAAAGACGCCAAGCGCATCACGCTGTGAAGTCCTACCGCAAAGAACTCTGGTTCAAGGCGCCCAGGCGGCGCGCTTTTATCAACATCACGCCGGAAGTGAATGAGTGTCTGCGCGAGAGCGGTATCCAAGAGGGCCTTTGCCTCGTCAACGCCATGCATATCACCGCCAGCGTCTTCATCAATGACGACGAAGGCGGGTTGCATCAGGACTTTGAAAAATGGCTCGAAAAGCTGGCGCCGGAAAAACCGCACAGCCAGTACGCCCATAACGGATTTGAGGACAACGCCGACGCGCACCTTAAACGCCAGATCATGGGGCGCGAGGTGGTCTGTGCTGTCACTGAAGGTAAGCTCGACTTCGGCCCGTGGGAGCAGATTTTCTACGGCGAATTCGACGGCCTGCGCGACAAACGGGTTCTCGTCAAAATCATCGGAGACTAGAGAATGAAAAAAGCGGCCCATTGAGCCGCTTTTTCGTGTTCGGTGAATTCACCAGTATCAGTTTGTCTCAATTAGGACTTTATAAAATCCAACTTCAGTTTCTGTCGAATGGATAGCATATAGGCGTTGCCCTTTGTTCCCAGTCAAACGTACATATCCCGCAACTGGTTTGAATGTGCCGGTCATGCTTTCCGAAAACAGCAACGTATAATATTTTCCATCGGCGGCGGGAAAACTCACCGTATTATTTTCAAAATTGGAGGGTGCCGGAGCGGGCTCGCTTTTCATTTCAAGAGTAAACGCACTGGTTGAATCAAGCGGATTGGTTCCGTAAGCAATTTCGTCACCGTCGGACATGCCGTCACCATCTGAGTCCGCCTTGTTTGGATCGGTTCCCAGAGAAGCTTCTTTGGCATCCGAAAGACCGTCGTTGTCACTGTCAGTGCCGGTGCGCAGGTTGTCGATACCGTAAGTCGTCTTGTCACTCGAGTTCATGGTGCTCGTAACCCAGCGGATATAAAACACATGCCCAACATTGATTGATCCGATTCCTGCGGGCAACGCAATGAGACCACCCACGTTGCGCTTGGAGAGCTTCTGAGTGTTCATCTCACTATCTGTGAGCCATCTGTCAAATATGGTCGTGGTTGTGTTTGAGACGGCTGCGTTATATCCAGCTCCCAGAGGAACCCAGGTTGTTCCGTTGGTCGATATCTCTACGGACACTGAGGATATGACTAACCCGCCACCCTTGCTGACCCAGTTGCACTCCATATCGTAATACAGTTCAATGTCTGTCAATTTGCTTCCGGTGGCATTGACGAACTTAGTTATAAGATATGAGCCGCTGCTTTTTCCAGCCGCCAGCGAGCGATCCGTGTTGTTGACGGCACCGGCGTTGTATCCCACAGAAGAACGTCCATCCGTGGTAGTTACTTTCAGATTTTGTGCGTACTCTTGGTAGTTAACGAATACGCTCCAGACATTTGTTCCATTCACTTTCGGCGCAATGTTTCCTGTTCCGATGGCATCAAACGTTTCCATCAGGCCGGATTTGTAAGAGTATGCCCCCGCCGGCAAAACGGCAGAAGAGCTCAGTGAGAGCGCCGTTGTAACGACTATTATGGAGAAAACTTTTTTCATGAGTAAGGTTATACCCTACACGATGAAGAATGGTCAACGTATATTTTCGGCTATTTTTACTGTTTTTAATAAGCATCAGATAACCAGGGTGTAGTGGGAAAACAACCCTATTATAGGCAAAAACAGCACAACTTTGTAGGCAGGCGTATTACAATCGAATTCCGATTTTCCTTTGCTTTGTCCTGCGGGCTTAAAAGAGGTGTTTTAGGCGAATATGTCCGCATCAGTTAGGCTCAATGAGCACTTTGTAAAATCCGACTGACGTTTCTGTCGAATGGATACAATACAGGCGGTCGCCTTTTTCTCCAGTCAAGCGTATGTATCCTGGAACCGGTTTGAATGTGCCGGTCATGCTTTCCGAGAACAGCAACGTATAGTATTTACCCTCGGCGGTGGGCCAATCCACAATGTGGTTATCGAGATCGGCAGGCAGGGCTGTCAGTTCGACAGAAAACAGACTGGCTGAATTTGTCGGACAGGTGCCGTAAGCAACTTCATCACCGTCGGACATGCCATCACCGTCTGAGTCCGGATTTTTCGGATCGGTTCCCAAGATAGCTTCTTTAGCATCCGAAAGACCGTCGCCGTCACTATCTGCAGGGCCGCGTAGGTTATCGATACCGTATGTCATGTTTTTGGCGGTTGGAGGATCGCATGTGATCCAGCGGATATAAAATACCTGTCCCGTCTGGATGGGACCCAATGCGGCAGGTAACGGAATGATGCCTCCAATATTTCGCTGGGAGAGCTTCTGTCGATCCATCTGCGCATCTGTAAGCCAGGCTTCATTCATGGTCACGTTCAGATTAGTGATGGCCCCGTTAAGTTGCGGAAGAAGAACCCAGTTTGTGCCATTGGTTGATATCGAACCGATCAGCCGATATACGTTTGGCTCTTTGCCAACAGCACGGATCCAGCAGCCTTCCATATCATAATATAGTTCAATTTCTGTTAATTTGTTTCCGGTTGCGTTGACGAACTGAGCTGTGAAGTATGAGTCTGATCCGCCGGTTTTTCCAATGGCCAGCGCACGATCAGTGTCGACACCAGCGTTGAATCCCTTGGGGACGCGTCCCTCTACGCCGGGGGCTGAGACTGTCAGATTTTGCACACATTCGGCCCCGTCGGCCGTTACGCTCCAGAGTGGTTTCCCGTTCAGGATTGGTGCACTTGTTCCCGTCTTCATGGAGTCGAACGTTTCTAAAAGAGCGGATTTATAAGGATACGCCGCCGTCGGTAAAACAGCGAAGGAGTTTAGCGAGACCACTGTCATAACTAGGATTATCGAGCAACCCGTTTTCATTGTACACCACCCCTTTGTGGCGTAGTGGAATACCTTACATCGGAAGGTGCGGTCAAGGTGTATCTTGTTAATTTTTACTAACATTTTTAATTATTCAGATAATCCAGCACAGTAAAAGTCATCCTTGCAAGTAGGCAAAACCACTACAAGCAATCATGCGGGTGCAAAGAAATGTTTTTAGGGATGAGTTCTTCGAGTTTAGACGTTACTGTTCCGCGATGCATCTGATTGCCAAAGTCGCCGTTGACCTCTCGCTGGACCGGGAGTTCGACTATCTGATCCCCGAACCGCTCCGGCCGATGGTTGAGATCGGCTCGCGGGTCGAGGTGCCGTTCCGGTCGCGCAATGTCACCGGATTCGTGGTCGGGTTCGCGGACAAATCGGCCTTTGATGACCTCAAACCGATCGGTAAGGTGCTGGGCGAAAAATCGCTGGTCAACGAAACAGTAATGGAGTTGGCGCGCTGGATGTCCGCCTACTATCTCGCTCCCTTCGAAACCTGCGTCCGCGCCGTTCTTCCTGCCGTCGTCCGCAATAAAGAAAACGGCGGCAAAAAGCAACTGACGGTTTCTTTGGTTAACAATGTGGAAGCGGCAATGTGGCAGAGGCTTCCAGCCTCTGCGGCCAGCGGCAGGGATGCCGCTTCCACTATCAACTACTTTGACCCCAAAGAGCCGATTTCTGATCTGAAAGGGACGCTTCCGCACTGGCGGCAGGATGGTGCGACCTATTTTGTGACATTTCGACTTGCCGATTCCTTACCTCAGAAAAAGCTCAAACAATGGACAAAAGAAAAAGAGCAGTGGTTGAGTGAGCATCCCGAGCCGCATGATGAAGCAACCCGGCGCGAATACTATCAGCTCTTTCCTGATCGCCTGCAAAATTGGCTGGATGCGGGACACGGCAGTTGTCAGCTTGCCGATCATGAGGCCAAAGAGTTGGTCGAAACCGCGCTGAAGGAATTTGACGGAGAACGATACCTGCTTCGTGAGTTTGTGGTGATGCCAAATCATGTGCATGTGCTGGTTTCGCCTCTGGCCGATAACCTGCTATCAGATATTTTACATAGCTGGAAATCGTATACAGCGAACGAATTAAATCGGTTGAGAAAAACGAAAGGGTTATCTGTCTGGCAAAAGGAGTCCTTCGATCACATTGTGCGCAGTTCGGAGCAAATGGCCCGTATTCGCAAGTATATTCAGGATAACCCTTTTCAATGTGGCAGAGGCTTCCAGCCTCTGCACACAGCGGCAGGGATGCCGCTGCCACCATTAACTCCCAAACAGCAGAAGATAATAGGCCTTCTTCAACGCGCCGGTTCGATGCTCCTGTCGGAGCTTACTGATCTGGCCGAGGTATCTGCCGGATCAGTCAAGGCTTTGGAGAAAAAAGGTTTGGTGACGATTTCCAATGAGTCGGTTTACCGTGATCCGCATGAAGGTGTTGAGTTGCTGAAGACCGAACCGCTGCCGCTGATGGAACAGCAGACCGTCGCGCTGAAGCAGATTATCATAGCGATGGACGAGCCGGAGCCGCCGGTGGTTCTGCTGCACGGCGTAACCGGCTCGGGCAAAACGGAGGTTTACCTTCAGGCGATTTCCCATGCGCTGGAGCAGGGGCGCGGCGCGATTGTGCTGGTTCCGGAAATCGCTCTGACGCCGCAGACCGTCGACCGTTTCCGCTCGCGCTTTGCCGACAAACCGGAGCGGGTGGCCGTTCTGCACAGTTCGCTCTCGGACGGCGAGCGCTACGATGAGTGGCACCGTATCCGCTCCGGCGAGGCGCAGATTGTGGTTGGCGCGCGCTCGGCGCTGTTTGCGCCGGTGCACAACCTTGGCCTGATCGTGGTGGACGAGGAGCACGAGCCGACCTACAAGCAGGACGAGGCGCCGCGCTACAGCGCCCGCGACACGGCGGTGATGCGCGGAAAGATGGAGAAGTGCGCAGTGGTGCTCGGTTCGGCGACACCGGCGCTCGAATCGTACTGCAATGCAAAGAGCGGCAAGTACCGTTACGCCGACCTGCCGATCCGCGTGGACGACCGCCGCATGCCGATGATGCGGATTGTTGACATGCGCATTGCGGCTCAGCAGGAAGGCAAGCCGGTTCTGTTTTCGCGCGAGCTGGTCGAAGCAATCCGCATCCGGCTCGACCGCGCCGAGCAGACGATGATTTTCCTGAACCGCCGCGGTTTTTCCGCTTCGCTGCTCTGTCCTGAGTGCGGCTACGTGGCGGAGTGCGACCATTGCAGCGTCGGCATGACTTATCACAAAGCGCGGGCGCGGCTGGTCTGCCATATCTGCGGCGAAGAAAAGGCTGTGCCGAAAAACTGTCCCGCCTGCCAGTCGCCAGAGTTCCGCTATGGCGGTGCCGGCACGGAAAAAATTGAAGAGGTGATGACGAAGCTTTTTCCGAAGGCGCGGATTGAGCGGATGGATTCCGATACGATGAGGCGCAAGAATGCGCACCGCGATGTGCTCGGCAAATTCCGGACGGGCAAAATCGATATTCTGATCGGCACGCAGATGATCGCCAAGGGGCTCGATTTTCCGAACGTCACTTTGGTCGGCGTGGTGAATCCAGACCATGCACTGCATATGGCTGACTTCCGCGCAGGTGAGCGGGTGTTTCATCTGCTGACTCAGGTGGCGGGGCGCGCGGGGCGCGGCGAGGCGGCGGGCGAGGTGATCGTGCAGACCTACACGCCGCACCATCCGGCGGTGCAGGCGGCGCGGCGCGGTGATTTTGAAGGCTTCTGCGATCAGGAACTGGCGTTCCGCAAAGAGCTGGGCTATCCCCCGTACACTCATTTAACGTGCATCACTCTGCGCGGAAAAAATGAGGCCGAGGTGCAGGCGGCGGCGGAAAAACTTTTCCAAAGGTTGGAAAGCAACTGCGTTGCGGCACAGCGCTTCGCGGCGCAAGGGCAGAACGGTTTCCAAGGTTTGGAAAAAACAACGCTCAAAGAAATGGTTCTTTCACCGGCGATTCCTGCGCCGATTGCCCGGATGCGCGGCGAATATCGCTGGCAGATTTTGTTGCGCGCGGCGCGGACGAAGACAATGAATGACGCCATTCGCGCGGCGTTCGGGGCGATCAAGTGGCCGAAGACGGTCAAGGTGACGGTGGACGTGGATGCAACTTCGTTGCTTTAAGAGAACTATGAACGATGAATTATGAATGATGAAAACGGTGTTTTTAAAAGGAGGAAAAGATGGCGGTGAAAACGGTAAAAGTGGAATCGGTGCTGGATGCGAAGTTTAAGCTGGAGAGTTCGGTTCACGGACACAAGGTGATTGTCGATCAGCCGGTGAATGCGGGCGGCACGGATGCCGGGCCGACGCCGCTCGACTATCTGCTGGTTTCGCTGGCCGGGTGCATTGGCACCATCGGTCGCATTATCGCCATGCAAAAGCGGATTACACTGCGCGGCATGAAAATCGCGGTTGAAGGCGACATCAATACGGATGGACTGCTCGGCAAACCGACGGACGATCCGGTGGGCTTTAAAGAAATCCGGATTCTGGCCGACATCGACGCCGATATGACGGCGGAAGAAAAAGAAGCCTTCGTTCACGAAGTTGACGCCCGCTGCCCGGTTTCGTTCAATCTGCTCAACAACACGCCGGTCAAAATTTCTGCTTTATTAAAATAGCGGTAGGCAGGAGGGTTCAAAAGATGAAAGAGATGGCATCTTTAATTGTTTTGGTTGACGTTGCCCTTGCGAGAGTAAAATCGCATCAAGGGATGATTTCAGATTGCGCTCTACGTAATGCAGTTGAGCAGCTTAATGGATTAAAACATCGTATTCGCCGGCACTACCGAAGTCGGAGCTTCCTGAGTTTAATTTGGCGAGACTGAATGTAGCAGCATTTTATGACTTAGATGCTCCCTTAGCGGAGTTGATCAATCGAATATTGACGAAAATAGGTTTTGACCAAGAGAAGAAGCGACGCGAGCGGGAAGCAGGAACACGTTATTAGCCCGATCAGAGAGTTCTATAAATTGATGTTTTTTATCAACCCAAGCCCCTCCATGTGGAGGTAGATTTCGCGGCCGAGCCAGGCGTCGGTGGCGGCGTAGCGGATCTGGGATTCGGTCAGTTCGTTTTTCGCCCAGTTGGAGGTCTGCTCCCGTTTTGAAACGCGGAAGCCGAGCAGCAGGGCGGCCAGTCCGCGCAGTCCGAGGTTTTTGATGTGCG
>JBAXDG010000013.1:0-35138 GCA_037141075.1 Kiritimatiellales bacterium | reverse complement strand
CCGCCGACGAGTTCATCGGCATCATTGATTTGGTCAAGATGGTCGCGGTTTATTATTCCGAAGAAAACAAGGGCACGGAGTTCCGTGAAGAGGAAATCCCGGCCGCGTTGCTGGATCAGGCTAAAGAATGGCGCAACAATCTGGTCGAAAAATGCGCCGAGCAGGACGAAGCCCTGCTGGAAAAATATTTCGCCGGCACCGAACTGACCGAAAATGAAATCTGGGGCATCCTGCGCAAAGCGACGATCGCCCGCACTGTGGTTCCGGTCTATTGCGGATCGGCTTTCAAAAACAAAGGCGTTCAGCGCGTACTCGACGGCGTTGTGCATATTCTGCCGGCACCGAACGAAATTCCACCGATCATCTGCGAAAAGGGCGGCGAAGGAATTACCCGTCAGCCGAAAGACGACGACCATCTTTCCGCTCTGGCGTTCAAGATCATGTCCGATAAGCACATGGGCAAGCTGACCTACGTCCGCGTTTACTCCGGCACCCTGACTTCGGGCACCAATATTTACAACAGCTCGCGCGACAAAATGCAGCGCGTCGGTCGCGTTCTGCGTATGCACGCCAACAAGCAGGAAGGCATTGATGCCGCCTACGCGGGCGACATCGTGGCTGTGGTTGGTCTGACTGAAACCAAGACCGGCGATACGCTGTGCGCCAAAGATCATCCGATCTATCTCGAAGCGATGGAATTCCCGGCTCCGGTTATCTCCATCAGCGTCGCGCCTGAAAGCAAGATGGACAACGAGAAGTTGGGCGAAGCCCTGCACCGCTTGGCTGACGAAGATCCGACTTTCACCGTCGCCTTCGATCAGGAAACCAGCGAAACCATCATCTCCGGAATGGGCGAACTGCATCTTGAAATTATTGTCGACCGTCTGAAACGCGAATTCGGCGTACAGGCCAAATCCGGACGTCCGGAAGTGGCTTACCGCGAAACCGCCACGACGTCTGCGAAAGGTCCCTACAAGCACGCCAAGCAGTCCGGCGGACGCGGGCAGTACGCCCACGTTGTGCTCGAACTCGAACCGCGTGGTCCGGGCGAAGGATTTGAATTCAACAACGAAGTGGTCGGCGGACGCATTCCGCAGGAATACATTCCGTCGGTCGAAAAAGGCGTCATTCAGGCGCTTCAGAGCGGTCCTTATGCCGGATATCCGGTGGTCGATATGAAAGTTAACCTCGTGGACGGTTCATACCACGACGTTGACTCCAGCGACTTCGCCTTCCAGATCGCAGGTCGTCAGGGCTTCAAGGCTCTCTTCCTTAAAGGAAACCCGCAACTGCTCGAACCGATCATGTCCATCGAAATCACCACGCCCGAAGAATACATGGGCCCGGCCTCCGGCAGTATCTGTCAGCGGCGCGGACGCATTGAATCCATGGACAGCCGTGGCGGGATGAAGCTCATTCGCGGATTTGTTCCGCTGAGCGAAATGTTCGGCTTCTCGAACACCATCCGCTCGTTCTCACAGGGCCGCGCTTCCTTCACCATGCACTTCGAACATTACGAAGCCGTGCCGTTCTCGATTGCTGAAGAAGTGATCAAGAAGCGTCGAGCCGAAGGCAAGGTTCGCGGTGGCGAAGAATAAGATTCTTCACACCGTGCAAACGAAAAGCCGCTCCGGTATCGGGGCGGCTTTTTCTTTTTCCAATGGTTGGAATCTATTTCGCCGGATTGGCCGCGATTACGCCCTTGATGAACTCGACATATTTCACCGGGCCGCCGCGCTGATAACCGTCGCGGGCAATTCCTTTTCCCTGCGGATTGAGAATCAGCACGGTCGGGAATCCCTGCACCTGAAATTTTTCCAGCAGCATTTCATGCTGTTTGGCGAACTCGGCATTGGTCGCGCGGCCTGAGCTGTTGAAGTCGAGCAGAACACAGATCAGATTATCTTTGGCGTAAGCGATAAACTCCGGCTTGGAGAACACTTCGCTTTCGAGAGCTTTGCACCAGCCGCACCATTCCAGACCGCTGATACTCACCAGCACATATTTGTTTTCCGCCGCCGCCTGCTTGAGTGCGGCGTCATAATCGGCTTTCCAGATGCCCGATGAATCCGCGGCAACCGCTTTCTGATTACATCCGCACAAAAGAACCGCCGCCAGAACCATCGCTCCGATAACGCCAGCTGTTTTCATACACGCCTCCTTTTTCTGCTGAGAGCATACTCGCGCAATAAACCCATGCCAAGCCTTGAGAGGGGACTCCGCATGCAGTATAAGAGACCGCATGGACTTCATAGCCTTCGATCTGGAAACCACCGGCATTCAACCGAAAAACGACGCTGTTATCGAAATCGGCGCCGTGCGTTTTCGCGGCAATAAAACCGTCGGAACTTTCTGCACCCTGATCAATCCCGGACGTCCGATCCCGCCGGAAGCCTCCGCCGTCAACGGCATCACCGACGAAATGGTTGCAGACAAGCCCGGTATTCATACGGTCCTCACAGGACTCGCCGACTTTTGCGGCGACCTGCCGCTCGTTGCCCACAACGCGCCGTTCGATTTCAAATTTCTGCTCGCCGCCGTTGAAAAACACCGCGCCCGCGCCCCGAAAGGCGTCGTCCTGGACTCCTGTGCGCTTTCAAGAATTATTTTCCCCGGCATGTTCAACTATAAGCTCGGCACACTCGTGCGACACTTTGGATTTCCGAACGGAACGTTCCATCGCGCCGAAGAGGACAGCGTCTATTGCGGACTGCTCTTCGCCCGCATCGTTGAAGCGCTCGAAAAATCCGGCCAGCCCGCCAGCGTTCATGCGCTGCTCGAACTTGCCAAACAGCCGCCCCTGAAATTTCCGCAGTACGAAGCCCGCCCCGAACAGCTCGGTCTCTTTTGATTTTTCCAACCCTTGGGAAAAGGGAGCCGGCGCAGGATCCCCGCAACTACATTATGGAAACCTGGCGGGGCAAAAGAAAAAGTCCTGCGGAAACATCCGCAGGACTTTTTGTGTCATTCAAATAGGCGAGCGCTTTTTATTTATTGCCTTTTTTCCCGCCCTTATCGCCCTTTTTGTCGCCCTCTTTCTTGCTGACTTGTTCATCCGCCGTCAGCACGCCGTCGCCGTTTTTATCTTTATTGGCGAAAGCAGCTTCTGTCTTGGCCAGATCAAACGCTGTTCCTTTTGTTTCAGCTTTCTTTTGCGCTGCTTCAATGAACTGAGCTTTGGTCATAGGAGCTTTTTCCTGAGCCTGAACGCCAGCACCCATCATCATCGCAACTGCTAACACAACCCATTTTTTCATATGATCTCCGCTAATCGGTACCTCCTGCCGACCAACCCTTTTCCTACACAGGAAATATCACAGGTCAGCCAATCCACGGGATGTACCACATCCAACAGTAATACAACGAAACTGAAAGCAGAAAATTGCATACAGAAACGGGAATTGTGGGCCTCTTCCTCAAAGACGGGAGCGCGCGGTGGAGCGGGTGAAGGGAATCGAACCCTCACAGCCAGCTTGGAAGTTCTTCTCCAAGTCTTTTAATCACGTTCAGGGAGTTGCATCCCGTTTCTTTATCTCTCTGACTGTGAACAGGATAACAGATTTATTTTCTGGATCAAGGGAAATTGAAACCTATCGAAACCGGATGCTTTTTGATGCCCCAAGCCCGAAGTTTCCCCCGAAGTTTTCAGGACGTTTCACACCCCATTTCCCGATCCGTGCGGTAGGATTCGCGCGGGAGGTGCCAAATGAAAACAAATACCGTCGAAGTGACGAGAGAGAATCTTTATGCAGAGGTGTGGGCCACGCCCATGATCAAGCTGGCAAAAAAATACAGCCTGTCGGATGTGGGGCTGCGCAAAGTGTGTAAACGAAACCATATCCCGACACCACCCGCCGGATACTGGGCTAAGCTGATGCACGGAAAAAAAGTGAAGAGGCCGAATTTGCCACCGATGGAGGATGCGCCACCGATCCACTTCGAGATGCCGGCATCAAATGATCTTGGACTTGAAGATTCGTCACTGGCCGACGAAACCGCAAAGCTACTCGCACTTGAAGCTCTGGAAGAAAACCGGATTATCGTGTCGGAAGAAACGGGCAGACTGCACCCGTTCACCAAAGCAGTCAAGGCGGGCGAAAAGCTGGAAAACTATCGGACGACCCTTCGGATCGACGTAAGCAAACCGCCGATTACTCGCGCGTTCCGGGTTGCCGATGTACTGATCCGAGCGCTGGATGCCCGCGGGTATCTGACGAATGGGATCTTCGAACAAGACCTATCGCTCAGTATCAGCGAAATATGCAACATTGTTCCGACTGAGCGCACCCGGGAACGCATGGCAAAATACGGGACAACCCGCGGAGGGCCATGGCATGCGTATGATCACATTCCAACCGGTCGCCTGAAGCTTCACTTTTCTTCCACCCGCGACTACTTAAGGTCGGACCTCCGCCACAACTGGGCCGATGGGAAAACTCAACGGGTTGAGGATTTCCTGAATGATCTGATTTGCTGCCTGATTATCCAAGCCGCTTCACAGCAGGACAGTATCTTAACGCGGGCAAGACAGGAAAAAGAGCGGCTTGAACGGGAACGTCGGGAAAGAGAAGAAGCTGAGCGAATCCGCAAAGAACGGGAACACCGGGCCGAACAAATCCGGAAAGCACGCGAGCTTCGGGACAACCTGATCTCCGAGGCTAAAGACTGGCAAAACGCAGACCTGATCCGGCGCTATATCACTGCCTATGAGGAAAAGTTCGGGCCGACTGAACAAACGAAGTGGGCAAGGAAAGAGGCAGATCGTATTGACCCTATGATGAAAGGCGACAAAGGGTAACGCACGTTTCAGACCGTTTCAATTTCCCTGTAAATATCAGGAAAAACCGGCGCGCGCAGCGCGCGGGGCCCCATTTTATAGGGGGGCCTCGTTTTAACCTGAATGGCATCTGGCGCCGAGTACCAGTTTCAGGAGATTGCTAAAGGCAATGAAAAGCAGGCAGACCGACACGAAGCCTGTTTCAAGGTGTTTCAGTTTCCCTGTAAATATCAGGAAAAAGCAGGGGCTAGAATTGTTTCAGGGTATTGCTAGAACAATGAAAAACAGGGGGCGCGTAGCGCACGGGGCTCCATTTTATGGGGGGCCGCGCAGCGGGGGCCCCAAGCATTGGCGAATGCCGATTGGTGATTTTCCAAGGATTGGAAAAATTCCGCACGGAGTTCCAGAGGTTGGAAGAAAAAGTTCCAAAGCTTGGAAATTTGGCCGCGCCGAGGCGGTATAGCGGAACGCTGTAACGCCAAGGGGCGGAATCGCCGAAGGCGAAACCGAATGCCAAGCATACCGCGCCCCCGGCAAGGGAGCCGTATCCGGCGAAGACGCGTAGCGGCAACTTCCGCAGGCGGCGCGTTGAGGTAGCGCCGGCAAGGAATCAGATGTTCGCGGGAACGGAAGAGCTGGGCCCAGAGAAAACCCTTGTCCGGTATTCCGGGCTCGGGTTTTCGTCGGGCTCGGCTCTGAAGTGACCCCCCACGTACATGTGATTGGCTAACACTCGGGGCTGGCGTGGTTTGTGCCGCGACGAAGGAGCAGCAGAAACCATGACAGCCATGGGGAAAAGGGGTGAGGCGTATCCGCCGAGGGGAAAGCGGGCCTGCCAAGGGGGGCTTTCCCCTTTCTGTGGAGCGGGACAAGTGAGAAAGAAGGAGGCTGCCGAAGCTGAGGCAGTGCGAGCCGCGGTGAGCCTGCCGGTGCTGAGCCCTGCGAGCCTGCGAGCGCGAGGCGGCCCTGACAGAATATTTTCTGTTGAGCGCAAGGGTTGAAGCAAAGGCCCACGTTGCATAATGGCGCCATTATGCGATGTTGGCCGGTCCGCTGTATTCAGCGGTTGCGAGACCCTTGAGCGTGGCCGCCGAGCTAATTCCCCGAGAGCAGGCCGGTGAATTCCGGCTATTGTCCGGAACTGAACCGGTTTGCGTTCAACCATACCACCCCACGGAGTGTTGTCTGCAACAGCAGACAGCCCGAGGGAGTCCACCCCGAAACATGATGGCGCGATGTATTCGAGCGCCATGATGTGCGGGATCAGCGGACGCCCGAGGTAAACAGCCCGTGAACCGGATTCCGTCCGGCAGTCGGTCATGGCGGAGGGATCGACGGCATGTACCGTAGGCCGGTAAGGAAGACGGTTGACGGGATGAAGTGGCGTATGTCCCGCCACCCGCTAAACCTGTCGGGGCCAGAGGCTGGAAGCCTCTTCCACTATGGAGAGAAACGCGATGAGGGCATAAGGTGACAGCACTTTTTGCTGTCATCCTTGCTGTCACCCACGAAACCCCTGTGTTTATTGGTCAATGACAGCGATGACACTGATGACAGCAAAATATAATAATAGATAAACCGGTAATCCGAGGATGCTGAAATATGAGGGCTGAAAAGAGCTACGGTTTTCAAGGTGCTGTCACCCGTCACCCTGTCAACCGGCATTTGCCGGAAATGAAATAGCGTGAAGCGTCAGGCAACGGGGTGAACCCGATTTCTGTGATGACAGCAGATGCCGTGGTAATACATCCCTACCCCAGCCGCGGTCACCGCCCGCAGCTACAGACGGGCCCCACCCAACTTGGATTAGGGCATCGCGTCTACATTTTAGAACGGAGCGGGATCGTCAGCGACTCCGGTTGAGAGATGCTTAATGTTGATCGTCCAAATCCGCCGTACCTTTAGACGGGTTTGCGTGAGCGGGTAACCTTGGGATGCCAGCTTCGATAATTCACGTCCGACCTTACTCGTCGTATATTTGGCGGCGATGCAGGACAGTCCGTCGGTATCGTTCAACATCGCGGTATGCAGATCGGTGGCCGATCCGGTCCAGACCTCGGGGGTATGCCCTTCGAAAAACTTCAGTAAGACCTCGAGGAAGGAATAGGCACTGGATGAATGACGGGCCGCTTCAAACAAAGACGCTTCGCAGTACGTTTGAACCCCATAGCGTGAATCGCCCAGAACGTGATTCGGCGGCGTCCAGTCGAGAAGCCAACGAAGGAAAAACGGCAAATCCATCCGGATAATGTCGGCAACGTCACGGGGAAAGGTGAAGGTATCCCGATCAGCCACACGGAAGAGGTTTATCTTATCCCGGTTCGACAAATCCACGTCCGGCAGAATGCGGATAGACTCCGGATCGGTGTTGCAGGTGACGACTATCCGCCCGTTCCATTCGATGGTTTTGTCGATTTTGAATTTTTCCCTGACAGAGAACGTACGATTAGCCGCCATTTTTTTGATTAACGCAGAAAACCGTAGATGGGTTCTGTGGTCGGTCAGCGGTACGACATCATCTACCGACCAAACCGCGCTGTTGAACAGGTGACTATTGAAATTGTCTTCGCCGCACAGGAAGTTGCTGGCGTCGGTATGGCCGCCAAAGATACGGGAAAGGATAACGGTAGATAAAAGTGTTTTTCCAGTGTTCGGAACACCGGCAAAAAACGAAGCCTGACCGGGAAGCATACGCCCCTCCCGTGCCGAAATATACCAGCGGCGAAGCCATGCGTAGAAATAGTCGAGCTGCTCGGCAGGATCGAAGAGCGTGGAGAAGTACCCGTGTAACCACGGGAAGGTGTCGGAGTATTGGAGTATGGGAGTGGTGGAGTCATCCACCTTCGCCGAGGCTACGGCGGACAAGGAAGAATGACCGAGGTCACGGCCCTCGGCTACAGCATTCGGATCGGCGGGGTGGAGAACTTCGACGGCTGACGTATTTAAAACGCGCAGGCCGTTGACGATAACGATTCCTTTCGGACGATGAATCAACGGTGCGGCACAGGAAATATAGTTTTGTTTCTGAATGCGACGGAGAGCCTGCTCAACTTCGCTGAAGGCAGCACCACGCGGAGCAACGGCATGGAGACCCTTATCCACTTTGAGGTAGAGGATGGTGTCCGCTTTACAGAAAGCCTGCCACTGCTGATTAGGTATCTGTATCCAGTATTCGTGACCGTCAAAATAGACGCCATTGATCGCTCCGCCGATGAGGTCGGCTTCAAATTTTTTCACAAACGGCCAGCCAAGAATGGTAGACCACGGAACGAATGCCTGTCCGCCGGTGAAACATTGCATACCGGAATCGCGTATGATCGCCGCCGTCTCGTTGTCCGCTGAAGAATCCCAAAAGCGAACGCCGCGTCTGCCGATGTCAAAATCGCCAGCCCAACGACCGGGGAATTGCCGTTCCACTTCGTCGGCGATGGTTTCGATAGGGATAACAGGGCCCAGTTTGTTCCAGTCGTATTGATTGGATGACTCCACAGCCCACTGCATCATAAAGTTTGCCGGGATAACGCCGCCGGAAAGCTGAACCCAGTCCGTGCCAGCTTCGTAATACTGGCAGGGATTTCCAAAGGCGGCGGTGTCCAGCCCGACCATGATCTTAGAGAGCCCCAGCTTTTTGCGGACATGCTGCATGAGCCGGATAGTCAGGTCGTTGCTATGGAGCAGGAAAGGTGCTTCGAGCCGCCAGAGCAGCCGGGCACCGCCAGAAATGGTTTTGCTGATATACTGCGGACGGAAATCAACGCAGTGGTCGAGAACGGTCGCGCGCGCGTGTTGGTCGATCCGGCCATCGTAGTCAGCGACGACCCAATGCATCCGGACGGCGGGATTATTTTTTGAGTCGATGCGCATCCCGGAAATCAACCCTTCGAATCCAGAATAAAAGCAGTGGTCGAGATCGGGCCTGCTCCATTCAGATTTCGACGGGGCAACTGTTTTGACCTCCCAGGGGTTGCACAGTTCGGTTCGGTTCGATGCGAGATTTTTGATGGCGTGTAGCATATGTCCGCTCCTTATAGGTTAGAGTTTAAAAAAAACATGGGGCTCTACCCAAAGAGGCGGAATCAACCGGAGGAAGCGGCCTTTACTATATAAAGGAAATGGAACGCAGCCGGGGTGCAACAGGAAGAAACCGACACTAAACGAGATGAAGTGGAATGAAGCGGAATGGGGCAGAATTAACGGGCGAAAAAAAAGTGAAGATTGTTCTAAACCAAGTTTGATAAATCAAACAAGAGGGGCTCGTCAGCCGACCGTAGGCCGCCGACTTCAGGGAGAAATGAGCCGAATAGCCGACTTATTCGGCTCACAATAAGGCTTTTATTGAGCCGAATAACTGATATAAACGGCTCATGAAATACAACTGGCAGCAAGATGACTGGCCTGATTTCCGGTATAAACCGGAAAAACTTAATGCGCTGATCATTGAGTTCAGTGAGAAAATAGGCCGGATCGGCGGGTTGCTGGATGCCCTGCCGGAAGGAACGCAGACCGACACGCTCATCGACATCATGGTTTCAGAGGCCATTAAAACCTCCGAAATCGAAGGGGAATACCTCAGCCGTCCGGATGTCATGTCATCCATCCGGAATAATCTGGGTCTCAATATCACCACAGAACGGATTAAAGACCAGCGAGCATCCGGCATTGCAGAGCTGATGATCTGCTTGCGGGATGAGTGGAAGAAGCCGCTCAGTCAAAAGATGCTGTTCAACTGGCACACCTTGGTGATGCGGGGGTCAAAAAAAGTACGCCCTGGCGCGTGGCGCACTCATCAAGAACCGATGCAGGTTGTTTCGGGCACGATTGGAAACGAAACCGTTCATTTCGAAGCGTGTCCTTCGGAGAGGGTTCCGGATGAAATGAAGCGTTTTATAAAATGGTTCAACGATACCGGCCCGGGCGGATCAACTGAAATCCGGTGGGCGCCGGTGCGCGCAGCCATCACGCATCTTTACTTTGAAACCATCCACCCGTTTGAGGATGGAAACGGCAGGGTCGGGCGGGCGCTGGCGGAAAAGGCGTTGTCGCAGGGAGTCGGACGGCCGGCACTGCTGAGCCTTTCACAAACTATTGAACCCGACCGGGCCAGTTATTACGAAGCGCTCAAGCAGGGCCAGCGCTCCAATGAGATCACCCCTTGGATTGTCTGGTTTTCCAACATGCTGATCAGAGCTCAGAAACAGGTTGAAGAAAAAATCGAATTCACCTTAAAGAAAACGAAGCTGTTCGACCGGGTTCATGGTCAGCTCAACGAACGGCAAATCAAAGTTATCCGGCGCATGTTAAAGGAAGGCCCGGATGGATTTAAAGGCGGCATGACCGCGAAAAAATATATCGCAATTACCGGTGCCGCCAAAGCGACGGCCACGCGCGACCTGCAAGAACTGGTCAACACCAAGATATTCATACCGGGCGGTGGCGGACGCAGCGTTTGCTATCAAATTAAACTGTAAGCCAACCCATTCCCTACGCCCTAATTGGGTCTGCTCAAAAAATTTCTCTTCTCAATCGAGCGATAAACGATTTTTAACCTTTTGCAATATACGCTCTCGAACAGAGGCTTTTCCGCCCGCAAGGCCTGAGAAACGATCGAGATCACGACAGAGAGCATCTTTTGTTTCAGAATCCATGAGTCTGACGCTAAGTATTGGGGCTTCCTACCTAAAGGGGAAAAATCAAACAGACGCACCGGAGCCAAAAACAGGTTATGAGTGAAAATCAGTCCGTCTTGTTGCTTATTAAGGAAATTGACAACGGGAAACTGTCGCAAGCAACACACAGTATGCACCCGCAATCTTGACTTTGGCTTGGAAGAGTCGGAATGTCTCCCGCAACATCGGGAACACAAAACAGCATGAATCTCAGCCAATATATTGAAACCGTTAACAAACGTTACAAGTCGGGAATTTCCCGTGAACACGCCTATCGCCGCGACTTGGAAGAATTGATCCGCGAACTGGTTGCCGGTGTTGAAATCACCAATGAACCCTCCAACGTAACCGACTGCGGAAACCCCGACTATGTCATTACCAAAGGAAAAATCCCGGTTGGCTACATCGAAGCCAAGGATGTTGGTAAAGACCTGAACCACAAAAACTATAAAGAGCAATTCGCCCGCTACCGCAAAGCACTGGATAACCTGATCATCACCGACTACACATGGTTTCAGTTCTTCCAGAACGGTGAGCTGGTTCACGAAATTCGTATTGCTGACGTAGGCGAAAACACCGTCCGCCCGCTACCGGAAAACTTTGAGCAGTTCACCGCACTGATTCGCGACTTCTGTACGTTCGTCGGACAGACGATCAAATCACCAAAGAAATTGGCCGAAATGATGGCGGGCAAAGCCAAACTGTTGCAGAACATTCTCGAACAGGCCGTTACTTCTGACGAAATGACACAGGCCAACAGCTCCTTGCAGGATCAATACAACTCCTTCAAAAACATCCTCATTCACGATCTGGAACCCAAAGCCTTCGCCGACATCTACGCCCAGACGCTGGCCTACGGCATGTTCGCCGCCCGCCTGCACGACACCTGTCTGGACGACTTCAGCCGTCAGGAAGCTGCCGAACTGATTCCGAAAACCAATCCCTTCCTGCGCAAACTATTCGGTTACATCGCCGGGCCGGACATTGACGACCGCATCCGGCCCACCGTGGACAACCTTGCCGAAGTATTCCGCGCCACCAATGTCGAAGCCTTGCTAAAAAACTTCGGCAAGAGCACGAAAACCAGCGACCCGATCATCCACTTCTACGAAACCTTCCTGTCCGAGTACGACCCGAAGCTGCGTAAAGCGCGCGGCGTTTGGTACACACCGGAACCGGTCGTTAATTTCATCGTCCGCGCAGTGGATGAACTGCTCAAAACCGAATTTGGACTCAAAGACGGACTGGCCGACACTTCGAAGACCAAAATCAAAGTCGTGGCACAAGGCACCGCTGTTGCCAAAGGCAAAGACAAAGGCAAAGCGATCATCGAAGAAAGAGAAGTCCACAAGGTACAGATACTCGATCCTGCCGCCGGAACGGGAACCTTTCTCGCCGAAGTCGTCAAATTTATCTACAACGGCAAATTCCAAGCCATGCAGGGCGCATGGAGCGGCTACGTCGAAGAACACCTCATCCCGCGCCTCAACGGATTCGAACTGCTCATGGCCTCTTACGCTATGGCGCACCTCAAACTCGACATGCTACTCGCCGAAACGGGCTACCAGCCGAAGAAAGATCAACGCTTCAATGTTTACCTCACCAATTCGCTCGAAGAACATCATCCGGACACCGGAACACTCTTCGCCAACTGGCTCAGCACCGAAGCCAACGAAGCCAACCACATCAAACGCGACACACCCGTCATGGTCGTCCTTGGCAATCCGCCCTATAGCGGCATTTCAAAAAACATGGGCGAATGGATTTGCAAGCTGATCGAAGACTACAAATATGTGGACGGCGAGCACTTCGGCGAACGCAAACACTGGCTTCATGACGATTACGTCAAATTCATCCGCTATGGGCAGCACTTCGTCGACAAAAACGGCGAGGGCATTCTGGCCTACATCAACAACCACAGCTTTATCGACAACCCCACCTTCCGGGGTATGCGCTGGAACCTCCTGAGAAGCTTCGACAAAATTTACATCATCGATCTTCACGGAAATTCAAAAAGGAAAGAAGTTTGTCCCGACGGGAGCAAAGACGAAAATGTCTTCGATATTACGGCGGGCGTGTCGATCAACCTTTTCGTCAAAACCGGCAAAAAGAAGCCCGATGCTTTGGCCGAAATCTGGCACTGCGACCTTTGGGGAAAGCGGGAACAAAAATACGACTTCTTGCAGGAACGGGAAATCGGCACGGTTGACTTCCAGCTAATCCAACAACAGCCAGAAAATTACTTTTTCAAACCTATGCAATTTGAATCCCAGCAACAATACGACTTGGGGTTCTATATTTCCGACCTGTTGCCGGCGCAATCAATGGGAGTCACTACTGCCCGCGACGACTTTGTTATAGATATTGATCAAGGTGAACTGAAAGATCGCATCATTTTATTTTGCGACAAAGCCACCTCAAATGACGTTTTCAAACAAAGCTTCCCACTAAAGGAAAATTATCAGTGGAAAGTCGATGAGCAACGGGCGTTAGTTCCTGCCTTTAACGAATCTTACATCAAGAAAATAAGCTACCGACCTTTTGACATACGCTGGATATATTTTCAAACCAACCTGGTTTTTAGAGATAGAAAAAAGGTTATGGATCACCTTGCAAAGGAAAACTTGGCCTTAACTTGTGTCAAACTGGGTCGAAGCATGGATTCTCATAATTATTTCATAACTAACGAAATAACAGATAAGAGCATCTCCTCGTCATTGGATAATTCCAACGTATTTCCCCTCTACCTTTATTCAGACGGCGGGCAACTCGACTTCGGCGAACATCAAACCCGCAAACCGAATCTGAATGCGGAAATTGTCGCGCAAATTGCCGAAGGGCTTGGACTGGAATTTACGAACGAGAAAGAGAATCGGGACGGCACATATGCGCCGATTGATCTGCTCGACTACATCTATGCAGTTTTGCATTCCCCAACGTACCGCGAGAAATACAAAGAGTTCCTCAAGATAGATTTCCCGCGTATTCCATACCCGACCGATGTGAAGAAATTCTGGCAGCTCGTACAGCTTGGTGGAGAACTTCGCCAGATTCATCTGCTCGAATCGCCGGTTGTCGAGCAGTCCATCACTCGCTATCCGATTGACGGCGACAACACCGTCACCCGTTCAATGACTGCCAAATCCATCGGCTACGAACCGGTCAGCAAAGAATCCGGGCGTGTTTGGATTAACGACACGCAGTATTTCGAAAACGTCCCGCTCATCGCATGGGAGTCTTACATCGGCGGCTACCAGCCCGCCCAGAAATGGCTGAAAGACCGCAACGGAAGCACCCTCAATTTCGACGACATCCTTCACTACCAGAAAATCATCGTCGCCCTCACTGAAACCGACCGCCTCATGAAAGCCATTGACCAAATCGGGGTGGAGTAATAATGCCAATCAAAGAGATACCGACAAATTCATTAGATGATTTTTGGAATGTTTTGTCCCCGATTGGCAGTTTTATCGGCGAAATGCACAACCCCATATTCCGCGGACAAGGCGATTCAACTTGGCCGCTCACGCCGACGGCGCTGCGTGAAGATATAATTTCAAAATACTGCAATGCGTGTAGAAAAAATAGATACACCGACCACATTGTATCTTTTGAACACGCGCTACTTTCTGACTTTCTTTATTACGCTGATGAAATGGGGTTAATGATCCCAAGAGACTCTCCTGAGTTCAGAAAAAGCATGGATTTCTTTGAGTTTACAGATCGCTATGGGGAAGACGGTGTCGGCTGGCCTTCGGAAGAGTATTTTTCTTTTATCGCGCTCGCCCAACATCATGGCATTCCAACGCGACTTTTGGATTGGACAAGGAGCCCCATCGTCGCTGGATATTTTTCAGCATCACAGGTGTTAAATACAGAGCAGGCTCCCGAAAATCTCTCTGTTTGGGTTGTGGATACAGATGAATTAAGGCACTTAAACGGGGCGCTGGAACTTGTTCGGTTGCCCGGCAGCACCAGCCAAAACCTGGCGGCGCAAAAAGGTGTGTTTTTAATTCATAGGCAACCCAATTGCATGGGTCGGAGCACAGTGTTTTCATCCGAAGGTCTGAAAAACTCAGTGAATAATCTATTCGAAGACAGCAATGATTGTACGGCTTATAAAGTAACATTGCCTTCGCATTTTGCAGGCGAGCTACTTTTTAGATGTCATAAATTCGGAATCTCAGCGGCAACGTTATTTCCGGACTTTGATGGCGCGGCAAAAGCGGCTCTTGAGTTTAAGCTGGCGAAGAAACTTTCCGGGAAACTGTGAGAAGTCCGTGTAATTGCCACTCACTTCGTTCATTGCCCCGCATAACTCATTGAATTTAAATTGGTTGCGACTTTGTGTCTCATATTTTTGGATTTATGAGCGACAAACTTTTTTGTTGTGCATGGATGATCGTCAAAAGGCATTGCAGCCCTTGGCGGTATCCGGTGATCGGAAGATTAGGGGGAAAGACCGGAAGATTACCGGAAGATTTCCCTGCGGGCAGGTTTCTGTACTTTCGATAGATTTCAGGGAAATGTCGATAGATTACCGATAGATACTCAAGCCACGACACTCCGGTTGACGATTCTCTATGCTTCACTTGACGATTCCTTGACGATTTATTTCGGGATTCAACACATAGTACGTAGCGCGACCTGCACCCACTCGCTCAATGAGCCCTAAACCCAACAATTTGTTAAAGTCAGCGTTCACGGCCTGACGTGTGATTTTATAAAGCTGCAGGCACACGGCACTTGAAATCCTTTCGCCACCCGCCAGACGAGTGAGGATATCCCGTTGTCTGTCTGTGAGTTGATCTTCAACCGCTGGCGGCAGTCCCGCCGAGGCTCCTGCCGGAAGCCGCAAGCGATCCAGATCATCGCCCGGCCCCTTCAACGTGACGCAGAAATAGCCTTCGGTCAAAGAATACTCCGGCCCATTCAGTCCGTGATTGAGCATGGCGGTTTTCATGCGCCCGATTCCGCTGCCGCGCTGGTCCATCAGGCGAAGGTGATTCAGATACTGGCCGAGCACCGGATTGCGGGAGCACGGAGGGCAGTTTCCTTTCCGTATCTTGGCCACGGTCAGCGGCTTCATCGGCGCGCCCGGGCTCAGAATTTCCAACCGGTCGGAAAACAGTTTAACTAGAATCTGGCGTGCGGAGTCTTCATAGTTCCGGTGGGCAATGGCATTCACAATACATTCACGAACAGCCTCACGGGGATATTCATCCAGTGCGATCCGGGTCAGGCCGACAACCCGCATCGGATGACGCGTGTTTTTCTGAACAAATTCCCAGACCTGTTCGACCAAAACCGGAGCTGGTCCTGAAAGTGTGATCTGATCCGCCGGGGTGCTGTCCGAAACCGTTCCCCGGAATGCATCGGTAAAAATCCGGCATTGCGGGAATCGGGCCGCCGGGTCTTTGCCCAGAAAAAGCAGACCGGACGCCTGTGTCCGGAACAAGTTGCCTTCAAGCCGAACCAGTCCTTTTTGCCGTAATGCATTCAGCCGTTCGATATCCGAAAGGGATTGTCCTTCCGGAACAGCCTTGATTGCGCGAAGCCATTTTTCCGATGACGTTTCATCGAGCTGGTCTGCGGAGATATCCAGAGCCTGCTGCTCAAATACCGAGGCGGATTCAACCGACGGAACTGTATCCGCTGGCTCAGATTCAATCTGAACATCGAATAAATTTTCCAGAGCCCGGTTAAGGGCTTTCCTGAATTCAGGCTCCAAATCCAACCGGTCATGGAAGCGTTTATACGTGTTATCGTCGTCCTTGATTTCCTTCAGGAATGCTTTGGTTTTTGCTTCCCTCCTGTAATCGGTCTTTCCTTTCAGGAAGATCAAGATGGGGAGTCCCTTTTCGCAAGCGAACCGGTATTCCTCATGCGTAGCGGAAAATTCCGGCGGATTTCCGTATTCACAATCCAGAATCAGCAGATAAATCTGGCAGGTTTCGAGACATTCCAGATAGGGCTTACGGATTCGTTTGCCGGAAAGCGGTTCTTTTTCAAAGAGTACGACTTCGCACACATCGGCCAGTTGCGGATCGGCAGATACCCAGCTGGCGACGGCTACCCGCTCAAGTTCAAGTTCCTTTTGAACCGAGCTGACGAAGATGCGTATTTTTTCTTTCTGATTCATAATCCCGCAATTTTTGTTTTCAACTGGTTTTTAATGTCACGGATGTCGTTGGCGATTTCAATAAATGCCCAGTCATCCATTTCGTATTTTTGCCGTTTCATTGTCGTTCTGTCTTCGACAGACCCGCCTCTCGCGACAGTTGTCTCGGGTGGAGAATTTCTACCGGATTCCGCCGAGGGTTGCCACTCCCTTTTGATCGTTGCTTTTAAGAATGCCAAATATACGTTGGGTTTGTTCATTTTGCGGCACGGGTTAAACATTATGGAACGATATTCTCACCGCAGAGCTGGTTTTCTGGGGCATAAAAATTTTCTCAACTATTTTTTCAAAAAGTTTGATAAATCAAACGGGGCTCTGCTCACCTTGTTGCACCGCCCTACTCAGGCGGCGAGGACGGCGGCAGCTTTTTGGGCTTTCGTCATGCGGGCCACCGCCGCGGAAAGGGCTTCGACTTTTTCGATCAGTCCCTCGTGCGTCAGCGAACGAACCACCGTGCCGAGCTGCAGCACCTCTTTCGGCAGGTCGAAGCGCTCCTCTGTCCCACCGGTCAGGGTGTGAGGAAGCGAGGACTCCAATGCCACGCGGAAATCCTCCCGCTTCGGATGGAAATAGTGCTTGAGCACCACATTGACCGTGGAGTGGCCCGTCACCCGCCGCACCAGTTCCATCGGAACCCCGGCGGTCAGCGCCATGGTGATCCATGTTGTGCGCAGGGAATGGAACCCTTTAATGTTTGCCAGTCGGCCATTTCTGCCGACCTTGTTTCTCGTGATCTCAGCATTCTCCAGAGCCGTTTTCATCCGCCAGCTGATCCCGCGATGATTTTCCAGATACATTTTGGCGGCCTCGGGAAAAACATATTCCCCAAACCGGGGCATATTCTCGATCTCCTTCCGGAGACGGGGGAACAGCGGGATCTCGGCCATTTCGCCGGTCTTGGAAGTTTCCACCGTGATAAAGCCGCTTTCGAGATCAACGGAGTTCCATTTCAGCAGACAGCAGTCACCCCGGCGCATGGCCGTGCACATGCCGGTGATAAAGACCGGCCGGATCAGCTCTCCGCAGTGCGCTATTATGCGTTCCAGTTCTTCCTCCGTAAACGGCTCGCGATGTATCGTCATTTTCCGTTTTCGCGGAATGCCGGCAAACGGGTTGCGCAGCACCCCGGTATTCTCCGCCGGATTAAAGATGCTTTGAAACAGGTTCAGCTTATGGTTGTAGGTCTCCGCTCGAAGGCCCTTTTCATCTAGCGTCCGCAGCCAGGCCAGCGCCATGGCCCGCGTCACCTGCGGCATGGTGGCAACATGCGAGTGTTGCTTTGTGACAAACTCCCGGAACGCTTTCAATGCGCTGTGCTGAGTTTCAACCCACTGCTTCGACCGGGTCTTCTTCGTCGGAATGTTATCCCAGATGCTCTCCATCTCTGTCAGCGGCGCGTTGTGCAGTGCGCTGCCTGCTTTCAGCTCGTACAGGTCCTGCAGGTGCCTTTCCGCGGCCTTGTGGCTTCTGGCCTCGCGGATCAATTCGTCCAGCTTTACTTGAGCTTGAGCACGCGACCTTTCAAACAGCGGGTCTCCGATTTCGCGAAGCGTGGCGGGGATGCGCCCCTTGATCTCGACATCAAGGCTCACGCACTTCGTCTGCCCGTTTATCTCAAACCGTCCGTACCACCAGTTTGACCGCAATGTTCCGTCTTTCTTCCGTGTAATTTCCAGTCCCATTTTCTGCCTCCTGTTGTTTGTGTTCATATGAAACGCCCTTAATCAAACAGGGCGAATCAACCGGCCAAACCCGAAGTTTCCCCCGAAGTCTGGCGGCAGAGGGACAAAGAAAAAGGGGCTCGCTGTTAGCAAACCCCTGTAAACATTAACTAAAAGAATGGAGCGGGTGAAGGGAATCGAACCCTCACAGCCAGCTTGGAAGGCTGGAGCTCTACCATTGAGCTACACCCGCGTGAGAAGGACGAGAAGTTACTGAACCCGCGCGGAGAATCAAGCCTCTTATACGCCAATGTCCGACAAAATCGTCACGGGGCAGGCTTCACTTCTACTGCCCGCCCCAATTTTCCAGTCGTAAATTGGGGTTCACATCTTCCGGCGTGACAAACGGATGCCCGGCAGCCCATTTGATGTATGCCGCTCCGGCGATCATGGCGGCGTTATCGGTGCAGAGTTTCGGCGACGAGAGTTTCAGAGGAACGCCGCATTTTTCTGAAAGCCGCCCCAGTTTCTCGCGCAGAATTTTATTGAGCGATACGCCGCCGGCGCAGGCAAACGAAGCGCAGTCATACTGTTCCAGCGCGCGTTCGACGCGGACGGCGAGCGCGTCAGCGACGGCCTCCTGATAGCTGGCAATCAAATCCCTTTTGGACGATTCATCCTTCAGCGTTTCCGGATGGTTTTGTACATGATAGAGCAGGGCGGTTTTCAATCCGCTGAAACTGAAGCAAAGCTTGCGGTCGAAATCGTATTTCCATTCGCCGCCGACGTTGTCGAGTCCGCGCGGAAAGCGCACGGCCCGCGGATTGCCGCCCTCGGCGGTTCGCTGAATAACCGGGCCGCCGGGATAACCAAGGCCGAGCAGCAGGGCACCTTTGTCAAGCGCTTCGCCCGCCGCGTCGTCAACGGTCTGGCCGATAATTTCGTAACAGCCGGGCGCTTTCATATAAACCAGCTTGGTGTCGCCGCCGGAGACGAGCAGTACCATCATCGGAAACGCACCGTCGAGCACGGGCGGGTTTTCGCTCAGAAAAACAGAATAGATGTGCCCTTCGTGATGATGCACGCCGGTGAGCGGAATGTTAAGCCGCTGGCTGAGTGCCCGCGCGGCGGAATAGCCGATCAGCAGCGAACTGGCGAGTCCGGGGCCGTACGTCACCGCGATGCCGTCGAGCTGCCCAAAGCTACAGTTTGCGCCGTGCAGGGCTTCTTCGATGATGCCCGGCAGTTTACGGACGTGGTCGCGTGAGGCGATTTCCGGCACGACGCCGCCGTAGGGAGCGTGCTTGGCGATCTGCGAATAAATTATGTTGGAGCGCACCGCGCCGTCGATCAGCACCGCGGCGGCGGTTTCGTCGCACGAGGTTTCTATACCCAGCAAGATCACTTCATCCATTCCTGCTGGATCAGCATGCCTTTGAGCGTGCCGATGGCGTAGTCGAGCTGAACATCGCGGATTTCCGGTTCAACCGGCAGGTCGTTATCCACTTCTCCGTCCTTCTGCGCCTGCTTCAGGCGGATTTTAAAAAGGTCTTCGGGGTTCATTACAACCTTCACGTCCGGCTCGATGCCGTTTCCGTGAATCACGCGTTCGCTGGGTGTGTAATATTTGGCGGTGGTCAATTTGATCGCCGCACCGTCTTCGAGCGGCAGCACACTTTGCACGGAACCTTTGCCGAATGTTTTTTCGCCGACCAGCACCGCGCGTTTATGATCCTGCAATGCACCGGAAACGATTTCTGCGGCGCTGGCGCTCCCGCCGTTCACCAGAATAACCATCGGGAAATCGGCATAATGAGTATTGCCGGACGATTTAATCCGCTGATCCGCCAGTTCGTCGCCGCGGCCTTTTGTGAAAACAATCAAATCGCCGCGCGGCAGGAAAAGTTCCGCCACGCCGCCTGCGGAGGTCAGCAGGCCGCCGGGATTACCGCGCAGATCGAGCACCAGCGCTTTCATCTTCCGGTCGGTCAGCTTTTTAAGCTCGACCTTTAAATCTTCCGCCGTCGGCTCGTTGAACTGAGTGAGCCGGATGTAGCCGATCCCGCCATCGAGCAGTTTGGCATCCTTCACGCTGGCGACCGCGATCTCCTCGCGGGTGATGGTATGCTCCTTCACTTCATGCGTCGAAGGCCGGATGATTTTCAGTTTCACTTCCGTGTCCGCGTCGCCGCGCATTTTTTTTACGGCATCCGACAGAGACAGCTCCCGCGTTTCCTTGCCGTCGATTTCGACAATAATATCGCCGGAAAGAATTCCGGCGCGAAAAGCGGGTGTATCTTCCATCGGCGAAACCACCGTCAGCAGGCCGGCCTTCATGACAACCACCAGCCCGATGCCGCTAAAGCGTCCGGCGGTGTCGTCCTTTATATCCTTAAAGGACTCTTTATCCATAAACTGACTGTAGGGGTCGAGATCCTGCAGCATGCCGGTCAGGGCGTGACGGATCAGCGAGTCGTAGCCGGACTCGTTGGTGTCCACATAACTGCGGTGAACCTCTTCGAGCACTTTGGTGAATAGCGCAATCGCCTCGTAGGCGTTGGTGTAGGATTCCGCGGCGCGCGGCGCGGCGGCGAAGGCAAAGAGCACCGACAAAAGGACAGCGAGTTTACGTTTCATAGTGTTTCTCCTGAAAAATCCCGGCGAGCCTATCTGATTTCTTCCAGACATTGGAAGCTCAGACTGCGGCGCGCCCAATCTGTTGAAGCGAGCGGATTATTTTTTCCGGTTCCGGGCTCTGCATGATGGCGCGCACGGCGCAAAAGTTGACGGCGCCCGCCCTCAGCGCCTCGGCAAGATTAGTTTCGTCGAGACCACCGAGCGCGACGCAGGTGAGCGGTGAATTTTTTATGATGGTTCCGGCGCGCTCTATGCCGAGCGCCGGGTCGGCGATCGCCTTGGTCGGAGTAGGGAAAACGGGGCCGACACCGATGTAATCGGGATGCAATTCCCGTGCCGCCAGCTCCTGCGCCTCGTTGTGTGTGGAGAGTCCGAAAATTTTTCCCGGCGAGCTCCAGAGTTTACGCGCTTCATCGAGCGGCACGTCGCTCTGGCCGAGGTGAACGCCGTCGGCATCGGCGGCCCAGGCGAGTTCGACATCATCATTCACGATGAAAAGGGTCTGTGTGCCCGCTGTGACGGCGCGCACTTTGCGCGCCTCGGCCAGGATGTCGGCGCGCGAAGCATTTTTCATCCGCAGCTGGACGTAACGAAGTCCGCAACGGACAGCGGTCTGAGCGCAGGCTTCGTAGCCAACGACCGGATCGGTCATCACCAGATAGAGTCCGAAATTCTCTTTCATGTTGTGTAAACAGTAGCCGTTTTTCGCGCGGTCGCCCAGCCTTATGAAGTTGTCACAGTTTGCGCTTGAAATAAGAAGTTGGCCGACTATCCTCCTTGTCTCTTTTCCGCGGGGGCGTAGCTCAATGGTTAGAGTGCCAGCCTGTCACGCTGGATGTTGCGGGTTCGAGTCCCGTCGCTCCCGCCACTTCTAACCGATTTCAACGTCGAAAAATCCGTTTTTCGGGGAACTCTCCGGAAGCCCCCGCGCTTCTACTCCACAGAGACTTTCGTGGTGTCTCGAAAATACCCCTGATCGGGAATAATAAATGCTTTATCAAGCGAAACGGCCTACGTAGGATGCTGGCAACACGAGAGGAGCAGGCGGCGGATGATTTTAATGGGAGACAGAGTGCCGATGTTCAAGTTACGGCCGTATCGCGGTCTGCTCGTGGCCGCTGCCCTTGTGTTTGTGATTGGCGGGCTTCTATCGGCTTATTTTTTTATCGAAGACGTCTACTGCACAGAATGCCGTCGTGGACTTTTTGCTCTGATCGTCACGCTGATCCTGACCCTTTTTTTGATCATAGCGGCCTTCTCGCGCTACGTCTTTCCCCATCTTCGGCATCATCGGCCCGGCTATAAACGCGGCTGATGGTTTGACTTTGCCATTACTTTCCGCATAATCCCGCCTCCTTTTTTGATGCCGGCGTAGCTCAGTGGTAGAGCAGCTGATTTGTAATCAGCTGGTCGGGGGTTCAAATCCCTCCGCCGGCTCCACTCCAGAATCCGGCAGGGCTGGAAGCACCGCTTGCAGAACATGCGGAAAGGTACAGAAGGCGGGGAGATTTAGTTACAAAAATCTTTTTTAGATTGCTCAAACGGGGTAAGATTTACGGGTTTGAAGGCGGATAAGGGTTTAAGCGCAGTTAGGGAGGCAGGCATGAGAAAATTGTTAACAAGAGCGATTGCGGCGGCGTTGTTGCTGGCTGTTTTTTCCGTTTACGGGGACACGTCGAATCTCGTGTTCTATGCCGACTTTCAAAACTCCGAGGATGGGCAAGTTATCGCTACAGCAGCAGACCTGAATGGGTCCACCGTGGCGCCAGCATCGCTGTACGATCAAATAGGCAGCTGGTCAGCCGGTCCGATCAACAAAAACGCCTCTCAGTTTACAGCGGGAGCGCCCTCTGTTTCGGGAGATATTCCCATGGCCGCAACCATCGGCTTCGCCAAGAACGGCGGCTTCATAGCAGGAACCCTTAGCGCAGCTTCCCCCTTCAGCAAAGGAGCGGAGGCGACTCGGGTTAGCTTTAATTTTAAACTAAGAGGCAACGGCACCAAAGGTTTCTCGCACACCATATACGGGTATGACGAGGGCAACACCGAAATCTTCAAAATCGTCGTGGTCGGCGGAGCAAGTACGCCGTTGCCGGCCACTACGGTGACGGTGAATGGTACTACCATCGGCCTTTCCGGTCGCGAGTCCACGCCCATCAATTCCATTTCGCTTGTGCTGGATTCTAATGGCATCGAAGTGACGTTGTTTAACGGCGGGACCTCGGTATCAACTACAGTCAAAGGCATTCCTGTCTTGGGCGGAAGCAAATTAATTAGTTTCAAAATACAGCTTCAGCCCACCGGGGCACCTTGTGTTTTCGACTATGACAGCTTTGAGGTTTGGTCGATTTTAAGGGCACCGCCGCCGCCGAGCCTCAATCTCATCCTCCTTACCCCCTAGTCGGCGGTTAAGATTTTTGGGGCCGCGTCCCGGGCTGTTCATTCTTGGTGCGATTTTTTTGTCGGCAAGATGGGGTAACAGGGGACATTTATTGTAGGGGAGAGATAATCGTATAATGCGGAGGGAACAAAATGTCGGCGGGGTGTCGTCGATCCCAGTTCCGTTAATACGAACCCACTTGGGATCTGACCTTAGAAGATGACGAATCTTTGTGCCAGCCCGGAAATGGCGGCCGAGCTAAGTGAACCCCGAACGAGTGAAAAATTCACATGACACTTGTAAGCTTACACCTTGTCAGCTTACACCTTGTCAGCTACCCTTCCCGTTCACCTGAACTGGATTTTTATAGACAACGATGAATCGCTTGATCGAGTGAACCATCGGACAGGTGCGGCGGCAACTGGAAGTAGTAATGAGCATTTTTGCGTTTGTAAAAATGGATGGCTTGCAGGGATATTTTTAATCGCTTTTTCAGTTCCAATTCGGTAGCCTTCCTGAGTTGTGTTGCAAAGGAATAGACTTCGAACGTAGGGGAATAAGATGACGCCAATCCGCAGACAATCTGGTCATGACAAGCCCATGAGGCGGTCAAAAGCCCTCATTTGCTTGCATATTTTCTCGGCGATGATTTGGATGGCTGTTTCTGTCCAAGCGATTAACCTGAACGAGTGGACCTTCGAGAGCGATGCCGCCAACCTTCCGCTCAGCGGTACGCTTAACTGCGGTTCAAGCTCTCCTCTGGCGCAGTTCGGCTCGGGGTTTGGAAGTACCGTGTTCACCGCCAGTCGCGGCCTGATTTGCATCGGTACAGATACCGGGGAGGACGGAACCTGGACCAACGGCGCGATTCTAAATGCGGGTTTTACCAACTCCGGTGTGGCTAATTTCTCCGGCGTTTATTATGTGCGATACGATGTGGCGTATAATCTCAATCCTTCCACAAACAATAATAGCGGCATGGTTTTTGGCGTCTATTTTACCGGAGAGACCGACGACAAAGCTGCGGGTTTAGTGCTGGGCTACGATACGGGCAATGTTCTGGCGAGTAGAAAACCTGCCAACCGACGTATAACCACTTTAATGGCCGGACTGCCCGTGTCCGGCGCCCTGACGGCCATTGCGGAAGTCAACACGAACAGTCCGGCTACCTTGAAGGTGTGGTACGGCCTGGGTTCAACGCCAACCAATTACAGCACGCCGAGTTTTGCAACCAACATTACGCTCTCCGCAGTTACCAATCTGCGGTTTCACGCGACTGGCGACTTCCGTCCAACGACGTCCGATTTAGCCAATAAGGCCACTGTGGACAATATTCGCATGTCCGACAACTGGACAGACATCTCGGCCCCGATTCCCAATTTTGCCAATGGGCCGAAGATAGAGATTTCCCGGATCATAATCACCACCCCGAAAGGAACGTTCACCAATTCGAGCAAGCAGGTCGTCACAGCCCTCGGCGCAGACAATACCGTGAGGGTGGTGGTTCGCAGCCTTGGTTCGCTGGCGACCAACATCACCTCGACCGTCGCATTCACCAACGCCGCCACCGCCCCGACAAATTTCTCAATTATATCGAACAGCCTGCCGCCTAGCTCGTCTGGCCCTCTTCTGTACCCGCAAGATGTAACCAACACCTTTTCTGTGATCATCTCCAACAATACGCCAACCGACGCGACCTATGTTTTGAATATGAGCGCAGGCGCCAAGGATGCCGCCACGGTGTTTACCAACGTCACCCTGACCGTGGGCGCACAGATAATGTACTTGGCCAACAGCGGCACGGTTATTTCCACCAGCGGGCGTCTTCCCGACAAATACGAACCCGGCGAGATTATCGAACTCACCGTGATCAGCACGAATGCCGGCACGCGCGCCATCAATAATATCACCAATTCGCTCTCAGCCGATCCGACCAATTTCACCATTACGAATACCAATCCGCCTTCGCAAAATTATCCGCTCCTCGCTATGGGTGCCACGACCTCAACCACCTACCTAGTGGAAATCCCAACGAACACGCAGCATGGCACTTACTTGTTTAGCGTCACCAATAAGGCTGGAACCCTCGTTTGGTCGGACACTTTCCCGTTCGAAGTGTTCCGGCGGGCCGTTCCGTCAAATTCTCCATCATCCATCACCATAAATTTGGTGAAGGGGATGGCGACCACCAATAGGGAGGTTTCGGTGACCAACAGCGGTAACAATCCGCTCACATTCTACATTACCGACGACGGCGGCTGGTCCACATTTTATAACGTGACGAACGAAGCGCTTGGTACGGGTTTTGTGGCGGGAAGAGATACGGTTGTGCTGAACCCCCCGACCAACAGCTACTCGTGGAATTCGTCCACAAACGCAGGCGTCAGTTCTGTGTCCGGAATCGGATTCGACTTTCCGTTTTACGGTACCGTATACAGCAACTTTTATGTCACCGCAGACGGGTATATCGGTCTGAGCAACACCACCAATGCTCAGCCGGCAGTCAGTATAGACCGCACAGGCCCTCTGCCAGCGGCCGCAACCGTCCAGCTCCCGCTGATTGCGCCATTCTGGGGGAGTTTGCTGTCGCCCGCCAGTAGCATCAAAACGACTCGTAGCCCAAATAACTATTTTGTCATTTCCTACTATGGAGTTTCGAAAATAGACGGCGAAACCGATCTCCAGTTCCAGGTCGCGCTCTTCACCAACGGGTGCATCGAGTTCCGCTACAAAAATATTGCCGCCATCACAAACTCATACGGTACCACCAATGTGACGATCGGCCTTCAAGGCAGTAAGGCAAGTTATACAAATCTGGCGGTCAAGCCAGCAAACGGAACGTTGGTGCGGATGACGCCGCAACTGGATCAGTGGGTGTCATACCCGACCCAGCTCATAGGGGTTGATCAGCTGGAGTCAGTGGGGATTACCTTCAAGGTCGATGCGACTAAAAAAACGGTGGCGGTCAGCAAAACGTTTGCGGCCTGGTTTAACTGGGACATAGGGGGCTCCAACGCCGTTATTGTTACGGTGAATGTCAATAATTTCTCTAATCCGGTCTACAGTGCGGTTTCAGCCCTCTCCTTTACCGGCGCGGCCGGGCGGGTGACTTCTGCGCAGTTTATCATCACCAACGCTGGCGGATACCCGTTGACCTTTTTCATCCGTGATCCCGTCGCTGCGGAGGCCGGTTACACCACCAACAATTCGGGGTGGGTCACTCAAACCAATGTGGTCATCACCACCAATTTTCTCGGGGACATCAGCACCAATTTGGTCCCCATCACCAATTCGTTGGTATACAACTGGATTGATATTTCCACGACCGGAACGGACATCACCGGACTATTGATGGATCCCAATCTGGCGAACCCGTATATCACTCAGGAGGACGAGGGCTTCAGCGCCATGATTCCTCTCGAAGAAATCATGCCGTTCTACGGGGGCGGGTACACGCAGGTTTGTGTAAGTGTCAACGGGGCGTTGCGTTTCGACAAAGCCGGACGCATAGCGGTGGATGATCTGGCTGCAGTGACCAGTTCGGTGCCAGACCAGATAGTTGCGCCGTACTGGGGCGATCTGGTCTTGGATGAAAATGCCACAATCAAATACCTCTCCACGGAGGATCAGATGGTGGTTACCTGGGAAAACGTTCGGCAATACGGGCTGGGCGGCGGCTCCAACCTGACCTTTCAGGCGATTCTTGCTTGGAATGGCGACATTACGTTCCAGTACAAAAGACTGGAAGGCGGCCTCCAGTGGCCGAATACAACAATAGGCCTGCGCGACACAGCGCTCCGCACGAAGCAAGTGGACATTCGTCAGCCGGGGGACTGGACCCTGACCAATCTTCCATACTCCGGAAGGGTATATACACAATACGTCGATGTCGTCAGCAACCGCGCGGTACAGTTCCAATTCGCGAACACCCACGTAATTGGGCACACGCCGAACATTGGTAGTATTGCGGGAGGCAGTAATGCGGTAATCACCATCACCGGCGACGCCTCCAGACAGTCTGACGGATCCGGCATAATTACCAACAACACAACGCTGAGCATCATTCACAACAAGCAAGAAGGGTTGACCAATACGACCACCGAGACGCTCGCCGTGACGTTCAAGGTGACCAACAGCTTTGAGTCCGTGTTTGTGCCGCGCCGCGCTGCGGCGGGCGACAACGACGGCGACGGCATCTTGGACGATCAGGAGCGAATCGCCGGCACCGATCCGCAGGATGCCGGATCGGTCTTTACACCGACGATTGAAAAAACGGCGACCGGGATCTTTCTGTCGTGGCCCGCGCCGCTGGACGGAGCGCCGCGCACCTACACCATTTATTTTACGACAAACCTGATGAACGGCGACAGCTGGAATGTTCTAGCCACGGTCACAAGCGGAACAACGTATTCGGATACAGAGCACAACAGCGAACCGGTGATCTATTATAAAGTCACGGTGCAATGAGGATTTTAAAGCCGGTTCTTTTGGGAGAGCCGGCAAATTGATGATGAGGGGAAACGGATTTCCGGAATGACGCGCAAGCGGTTTCGGGACACACAAAGCAAGGAGCAGAGGATGAAGAAGAGAATCGTTTGGCTCACAGCAGCCGCAATGGCGTTTGGACTGTACGCACAGGCTGAAGTGGTGATTACATCTCCGACGGGACTGCCGGATGAGAGTGATGTCGTTCTGGAATCGGCCGTTGATGCGGTCAAGGGGATTCCTGCAGAGACCGTCAAAGCGGTCGGCGATGTCATTTTGTATACCGGCGATGAACTGCGCAATACCGCGCATGGCATCAAGGCGGCGTTTGAAGGCGATACCCCGCGTGAAACGACCCGGCAGGGCATGCTCGCAGACGTCTCTGGCGGCTGGGATCGTTCCGGCGAGATCGTTTTCCGCTCCTATAAGATTAGTCCGGCCGTCAGCAAAGCGCTGCAAGCCAAGGGCGTTCCGCAGGGAGCTTTTCTTGATACGCGCGCCTTTTTCGGCGACGTCAGCTTTCCCGAAGGGGCTTCGGCTTATTTCCAGCCGGAATACGAACAGCTTATGGTGCGCAACACACTGCCCAATCTGTTGCAGATTGAAGCCATGCTGGCGAAGTATCACCACGCCGAACTCGACTACAGACAGGTCGAAATCAAAGCCAAATTTATTGAAGTCAGCCAAAGCACACTCAACCAGCTCGGTTTCTCTTGGCAACTCGATGATATCACGGACTCCTCCGCGACCGGAACCCATTTGTTCGGAGACTGGCAGGTGAACGAGAATCAGTCCAAAGAAGTACTCAGCGCCGGCCTGCGTAGCGCCGCCGGAGCCTTCGGGGGGAACCTCGGAGCTGGATCAATGATGCTGACCAAAACCGGCTGGATGCCGTTGACTCTGGTGATCCAAGCGCTGGAGCAGAACAGCGACTCCGACACACTTTCGGCCCCCAGCCTGACCACGATGGACGGCAAAGCCGCCGAAATCTGGGTGGGAGAAGACCGGGCGGTTCCAAAATCGTTCAGTGTCGACTCGGATGATGTTAATATTCACATACAACATAAATTCGGATCTTCTGAACTGATGGGCGTTAATTTCAAGGTCACGCCCGAGATTCAGAAAAACAATCTGATCCGCCTCAAGCTCAATCCCAAGATCATGGACCTGATCGGCTACGACGATTATCAAGTCTGTCCGGCGTCCAAAATGGCGCTGATGGGGAATAACTCGCGAGTCAAAGGGACTTACCCCATTCTGGATTTACCGGGGCAAGGCATTTCAAAGGTTTATGATATGATGCTAGCGTCTATCGCGGCACCTGGCCAGCCCCAGACGACGTTCAGTGATAGTGAACGTCTGTTATCTCCAGAAACAGATGGCTTCCCGCTACCCAAAATCAATGGGCAGCTTCCCTATTTCCGTGTGCGTGAAGTTAAGACGCAGGTGGATGTGGCGGACGGCAGCACGGTCGGGCTGGGCGGCCTGATCTATGACCGGCTCGAAACCTATAAAGACAAGGTTCCGGTGCTGGGCAGCATCCCGTTGATCGGGCGTCTGTTCCGTTCCGAAGGCGAGCGCAGCATTAAGCGCAATCTCATGATTTTTGTGTCGGCCGGTCAGGTTGCAAACAACGGTCAGCGCAAGTCCGATGTGGCCATCAACAACTGATTCATTTAAGACTAAGGAGAACGGAACATGAGAACAAGTTTTCAAATTTTAATGGTTGTCGGGATGACGCTTGGCATGGCCTATGGGCAGGAGCAGGCAGACAGTGTGCAGTCGCTTATGAATGATCTGAACGACAATCAAGGGGCGAATACGTCAGCGGCGGCCGCTCCAGCGGCGGAAACACCAATCGCTGTGCAAGCAGAACCCGCTCCGGTGGCCGTGGCCGCCGCACCGGTTGATGTGCCTGCGGTACTCGAAGTCAGCCGTGAGCAGTATGTGGCCGGCGATTACGCCAAAGCCGAAGCGGGCTTTTTATCCGTTCAGGCGGCCGATCCGGAAAACAAGACAGCCGATTTTTTCCTGCGGCAGTTTTCTAAAAAGAACCACCGGGTGGCCGAAGAGACGGCCATTAAGACGGTGGATCAGGCCTGGGGCATGATTCTGCGTTATTATCCCGTCAGCGACCGGTTCGTGAAAGGGATGGGTCTGGAAGGGGTGAACGAGGTTACGGATCTCGTCCCGCAGTTTTCAGCGGTCGATTTCCCCAAAGGCTCATCGGCACTCTACCTGCCGGATCTGCATAAACTGTTTGTTAAAAACACGCCGGCAAATCTGGCCAAGCTCGAACAGATTCTGGGCACGTTCAGCCAGGCGGAAGTCAGCCAGTCGGAGGAGCAGGTTAAAATTGAGACTCGCTTTGTGGAGTTCAACGAAGGCGCGCTCCAGGAACTGGGCTTTAACTGGTCCGATGCGAAGGAAGGCAAGGCCTTCGACAGCGGCGACTGGTCTGTGCAAGACGGGGCGAATCTTTTTTCCGGCGCAATGCGCTCTCTGCCGCAGCCCCAGACCGGAGCGCTGGGTGTTGGTGAAACACGCGCATCCGGCCCTGAGACGGCGACCCGGATCGAAGATACGTTCAACAGTAAGGCAACCGGGCCCGGGAAAATTAATTTTTCGGGCAAGGTGGGAGGCAATAACATCGGCCTGATCCTTAGCGCGCTGGATCAGTCGTCCGGAGTTGACGTTCTTTCAGCGCCGAGTGTGACGACGCTCAGCGGTCAGTCGGCTGTCATCACGGTCGGTGAACGGCACTTCTATCCAGAAATCTATGAAGCTGGCACCTCGCAAGGAACCTTACTGCACGTAAAATATGAGGATTTTAAAGAGAAAATTCTGGGCGTTGAAATGACCGTGACCCCGACGATCAAAGGCGATGATATTCAGATGAAGATCAATCCAAAGATCACGGAGTTGCTTGGCTGGCAGCAGTTTGAGCTGGCTGCGGCCGACAGCTCTTACACCTACTATCAGTATCGTGTCGGAGCGGTGTTTGCACACACCAACATCATCGCGAAGCTGCCGCTCTTCAACCGGCGCGAAGTCAAAACCGAAGTCTCTGTGGCCAGCGGTGCCACCATCGGAATGGGCGGACTGATCGGCGAGAAGACCGAAGCTTTCAGCGACCGGGTTCCAGTGCTCGGAAGCATCCCGCTGATCGGACGGCTGTTCCGCACGGAAGGGAACCGGACAATCAAACGCAATCTGATGATCTTTGTGACTGCCAGCAAAGTTTCGCCCAGCGGACGTATCATCAGCGAGCGGGCATTCGAAAAGTAGGTTTAACCTTAGGTGATGCGCCTGCGAACCCGGGCGGCGTGCTTTTATGTGCAGCCGCACCGGGGATGGAGACCGGAGAGGAAAAATACCTCTCCGGTTTTTTGTTTCCGGAATGAAATTGTTTTGTTCGGCAGGCAGAGCCGCCTGGCGGCGTGGCTGTTAATTCCGTACTTCCTCTGGGTTTCGTTCGCCGGTGCGCTCAATACAGCGATTATGATGATGATGAACTGATCCGATTTTTTCTTTCCGCAAAGAGGCGCTTCCGGTAACTTCCGCAGCATGTCTGCCAAAACGAACAGCGACTGGACTCCGGAACTGGATAAGGAAAACGACAAGGCGGTTTGGACGCATGTTATCCCGTATCTAGCGTGGCTTTTGATGATGGCGCTGCTGGGCGATCCGTCCGGAATGCGCTACGCCATTCAGACCGTCGGCGGAATTATTCTTCTACTGATCTGCCGTCCGTGGCGCTGGTACACACCGCCGAAGCTCAAAAACGTTCCGCTCGCGCTGGCAGTCGGTTTGCTGATGTTTGTTTTCTGGGTCGGGCTCGAATCCGAATTTTTCAAAAGCGCCTTTCCGAAGATCAGTGAATTTTACCAACGGTATCTGGTCGGCCTGCCGAAGTTTGGCAAACTGCGCGAGCCGCTCGAACTGGGCGCGACCGGACTTTATCACTACGATCCGCGCATGACCGGCTGGCCGCTGTTCTGGGTGCATATGCTCGGCACGACGCTGGTGATCGGCGCGATCGAAGAATTCATGTTCCGCGGCTTCGTCTACCGCTGGATGCAGGGCAGTCCGTTCTTCAAGAAGGACATCGGCGTGATGGATTCCAAGATGTGCATCCTCATCGCCGCTGTTTTTGCTCTCGAACATAACGAATGGGTGATGGGATTTCTCTGCGGACTGTTCTTCACCTGGCTGATGGTGAAGACCCGCGACATCTGGGCCGCCATTCTGGCGCACGCCGTCACCAACGGACTGCTCGGCTGGTACGCCGTCAACACCGGCGCCTACTGGTTCTGGTAGTTTTCCGAATATCGGAAAGCGCTGGATCATTACGGAATCGTAATCCGAAAAGAGATGGTTCAGGTGAGGGCGGAAGGCTATGCTCACGGCCATGAAGGTTCTTCTCGTCGAGGATGAAAAGAAAATCGCGTCGTTCGTCCGCAAAGGACTCGAGGCGCAGGGATTTTCTGTGACGGTTTCGGATAACGGCGACAAAGCGTCTGACCTGGCGCTCGACGGATCGTTCGATGTCATCCTGCTCGATATCATGCTGCCGGGCCGCGACGGCCTCAGCATCCTTAAAGAACTGCGTGGACGGCGCAACACCGTTCCGGTCATTCTGCTCACCGCCCGTTCGGAAATGAATCAGCGCGTCGAAGGACTCAATCTCGGTGCCGACGACTACATCACCAAGCCTTTCTTCATGGACGAACTGCTGGCACGCCTGCGGGCCGTGGTGCGGCGCACGTCCGGCGACACCCTCAGCGTACTGCACGCTGGTCCGCTGATGCTCAATCTGATCACGCGGCAGGCGAAGTATGGCGATGAAGAAATTATTTTTGCGCCGCGCGAGTTCAGCCTGCTGGAACACCTGATGCGTTCACCGGGCATGGTGTTCACCCGGACACAACTGCTGGAGCAGGTCTGGGGCTACGGCTTTGATCCGCAGACTAATCTGGTCGAAGTCTGCATCCGGCGCATCCGCGAAAAAATTGACCGCGGCGGTAAGCAGTTTATCGAAACCGTCCGCGGTGTCGGCTACCGGTTCAGCGGAGAGGCGGTCTGATGTTCCGTTCCTTTAAACTGAAATTCGGACTCTACAGCGTCGCGCTGTCCGGCGCGCTGCTGCTGGTCTTCAGCCTTTTTTTTCTGCAGATGATTTACCGGATCGGCATTGACCGTACCGACCGCGAACTGCGTGCTCTGGTGGAGGGCAATATTCGCAGAACACAGCCGCGTAATCACTGGGCTCGGTTTGAGGGCTCGATCAAAACACTCTACGGCGACCAGACGGACCGGCAGTTTGTTTTAAAGGTCATCGATGACAACAACGAAGTTCTGTTTACTTCTTCGCAGTGGCCGGCCGAAGCCTCTGCGTTAAAAACTCCCGCGCCGGTCAAGAGCCGGGTGGAAGTTCCGGAAGAAGACACCCGCCCGCGGCCTTTCGATCAGCCGCAAAAGCAGCGTCCGCCCGCGCTGAAGCCGCTGGAGATCAGCGGCCCGGAATTTACAACCCATGGAAACTGGCGGCTGATGGCGATTCGCAATCAGGATGTAACGCTGTTCCTGGGAATGAGTCTGGACTCGTTGAATGCGGAAGTTATCCGTTTCCGCAACGCGCTGCTGCTGGCGGGGCCGGTCGCGCTGTTACTGATGATAGCGGCTGGCTGGCTGCTGGCGCTGATGGCTTTGCGGCCGGTACGAACCATCGCCAGAACCGTTGAGAAGATCACGGCCCGCAATCTCGACCAGCGGATTTCCGTCACCCGTGCCGATCACGAATTCCGCCAGCTCGTCACGCTGATCAACCAGATGCTCGACCGGCTCGAATCAAGTTTCCGGCAGGCGGTGCGCTTCAGCGCCGATGCCGCGCATGAACTGAAAACACCGCTGACCATTCTGCAAGGTGAACTGGAGAATGCGTTGCAGGCCGCAACCGACGGCTCCGCCGATCAACGCACCTATAAAGAACTGCTCGACGAAGTGCAGCGGCTGAAATCCATTATCCGCAAACTGCTTTTACTGGCGCAGGCCGACTCCGGACAGATGGTGCTGAGCAAAGAGACCGTCAATCTGACGTGCATGATCGAATCGGTCGGCGAAGATATTCAGATTCTCGCGCCCGGACTTACGGTTCAGGCGGAACTTCAGCCGGACGTGAAAGTAACCGCCGATCCCGATTTGCTTAATCAGGTGATTCAAAATCTGGCGAGCAACGCTGTGAAATTCAGCCGTGGCGAATCGCCGGTTATTCTTTCGCTGAAAACGGAAGGTGATCGAGCGGTATTCCGGATTTCAAATCGCGGCGAAACGATTCCGCCGGAAGAACGCGATCAGGTTTTCGAGCGCTTTTACCGCGCGAACAAATCCCGCAACCGCTCCATCGACGGCGCCGGACTTGGTTTGAGTCTGGCCCGCGAAATCGCCCGCGCCCACGGCGGCACACTGGAACTGGAAGACGGCGGCGGTGATCGGACGGTTTTCTGTCTGACGCTACCGGCGGCGTAACACTATTTTGTTAATAAACTTTCACCTTCTTTCCTTCCTTTAAATTGACGGGCGATCCTTTGCCCGCTAAGCTAACCGGCAAAAATTCGCCGCCCGGCATGGAGACTGAAGATATGAAAACAGAACTTGTCCAAAGCCTGACATCAACCTTTGAAGCGCACGCCCAGCAGACCGATGGCGGCGTGGAATACTGGCTTGCCCGCGACCTTCAAACCTTGCTCGGCTACACAGAATGGCGGAACTTCAATAGCACCGCCGTTTCCAGAGCAAAAACCGCCTGTGAACACTCCGGACATCCTGTTGCTGACCATTTTGTTGGCGTCAACAAAATGGTCGATCTTGGTTCCGGCAGTCAGCGGGAAATCGAAGACATCATGCTCACCCGCTACGCCTGCTACTTGATCGCCCAGAACGGCGATCCGCGCAAGCAGGAGATAGCTTTTGCCCAGACTTACTTCGCCATTCAGACCCGCCGGGCGGAAATCATCGAGCAGCGTCTTCTGGAAGCCGAACGTGTTTCGGCGCGCAAAAAACTCAGCGCCACCGAAAAAGAGCTGTCGGAAGTCATCTATGAACAAACCGGCGGGAATGAGGATTTCGCCCTGATCCGCAGTAAAGGTGATCAGGCTTTGTTCAGCAAAAGCACCCGCGCCATGAAAGCGCAGTGGAAAGTGCCGGATAACCGTCCGCTGGCCGACTTTGCTCCGACGATTATTCTTAAAGCCAAGGACTTTGCCGCCGAAATCACCATCTTCAACGCCCGGCAGCACGGCATGACCAGTGAAGCGGCCATTTCGGATGAACACATCACCAACAATAAAGC
>JBAXDG010000012.1:0-37814 GCA_037141075.1 Kiritimatiellales bacterium | reverse complement strand
GTTCTTTGGAGCGGTCTTGTGAGAGATCAAGTGTGCTGAACTGCTGTTGCTCGGGCAGGATCATATAGAAACGGTTGCAGGTGTCGAGCTGTAGATTGCCGCTGGCGGCGGCGAAGTCGAGAATGTGACCGCCGAGTTTCCGATCCTTGGAAATAAAATGCAGATGCCAGCCCTGAACGTTGACTCCTTTGACGAAAGACGGACAGCGGAAGCCCAGCACGGTTCCAGTCACATTGGTGTATTCGAAAACCGCCTGATGCTGAACCGCTTCAGCCAGCGGCGGGTAGGGTTTTGCCTGCTTCGTCACGGAGCGCACTTTCATTGACGGGAAGGTGCCGTCGAACCGCATGGCGAGGAAAAGATTTTTATTGGGGGTGGATTGATCGATTTGTGTCTGGAGTTCAGAGCAGGTGGTCAGACCGCGCCTGTCGATGATTTGATCTGCCGAAAAATTCACTACCGTCGCGAATGGCGTAGTGGCCTTCGGCGGCATCAGATGGACGGTGCCATCGGCGCGCGCCTGATAGACCTGATGATCGATTACGATCATTTCCCCTTCGAGCGCGTCGAAGGTTCCGATGCCCAGATTGCCGTATTTGAGCAGTTGGTCGATCGTCATTTGTCCGTCGTAAGCGCCTGCCAGCAGAGCGTCGATCGTTGAAATCTGCATCACCGTATTTTTCGGCGCGGTGGCGCAACCGGTCAGCAGGAGTAGGAACAGGACGATCCATTTTTTCATTTGAACACCTCGATCAGCGCTTCGCTTTCGGGAGTCATGTCTGTTTTGAGCAGGGACAGCAGCTTTTCCGCCACTGGGCCGGGGTTGCCGTTGCCGACCAGGCGACCTTCCCATTCAATGACCGGCGTGACATCGGTAGTCGTGCCGAAGATGAAAATTTCTTTGGCCTGCGCCGCCTGCGCCGGGGAGATGTCGCGGTATTCGGCCGCCTTGAGTGTGCCATCGGCCACGAGTCTTCCGGCTAGATCAAGCGCACGGCGCGCGGTGGTGCCGGAAAGCACCTGTTCTGGAGTCGGCATCAACAGTTCATTGTCCGGTGTCAGGATGCCGATATTTTCAGTGGCGCCTTCGCCGAGATTGCCGTTTGTGTCCACAGAGATGACGAAATCGAGGCCGCGCTGGTTGGCTTCGAGCTTCATCAGTACGTTGGGCAGATAGTTGCAGGTCTTGATCGTGGCGAGATGCGGCGGCTTGATCGGCACGGTGCTCAGTGCGACGCGCGCCGGCTTGAGTTTTCCGTTCTCGATGCGCGCTGTATAGCGGTAAACGACGATGTAAATCACCGGACCTTTGCAGAGCGCGGGATCAATGCCCATATTTTCGGTGCCGCGCGAAACCAGTATGCGAATCAGACAGTCGCGCTTTTCTCCGGCGCGGATGGTAGCGCAGATTATTTCAAGCAACTTGGCGCGTGGGCAGGGCAGCTTCATGCCGATGCCTTTGCAGGAAAATTCGAGCCGCGCGAGATGCGCGGTTGCGTTGTAGAGCTGTCCGTTGAGGCATTTGAGCGATTCGAAAACGCCGTCGCCGCGTTGCGGCAGATGGTCGTCCGCCGGAATCATCATCAGCGCCGGATCGGTCGTGATACCGCCGGTCAGACCGGAGTACATCGCGTAAAGGGTGTTCGAGAGGCCGCTGCGCGTTTCACTGAGCCGTGCGAGCCATTCCGTATTTTTCAGAGATTGAACTTTTTCAGACATTTGAAAAACCATACGCTAAAGTTTCCAAGGTTTGGAAGCTTATGTTACAGTCATCGCGTTGTAAGCAACCGGAGGTTGTTCGATGGCAATGGAAACCGCATTCGCACTGGCTGAGCGGGCCTCTATGGAGGAAGTCCGGCGGCAGTATGAGGAGCTGGCGAAGCTCCCGTTCATTCGCGACTTTCTCGACGCGATCCCGAGCATGTCGGTGGTGCTCAACAGGCAGCGGCAGATCGTGTTTTTCAATCGCACCTTTGCGGAATTCCTCGACTCGAAAGGCGTTGGCGACGTACTCGGCCTCCGCCCCGGCGAGGCGGTCGGGTGCATCCGCGCGCGGCAGACGGATGGCGGTTGCGGTACGACGACCGCCTGTCAGATGTGCGGGGCCGGACAATCGATTCTGAACAGCCTGCAACTGAACCGTCTGGACATCCAGGAATGTCAGATGATTTATGATAAAGATGAGCAGCCGCTGGATCTGCGGGTCTGGTCACATCCGTTAGACATGAACGGAAACCCATTCACCCTTTTTTCGCTGATGGATGTCAGTGACGAAAAACGGCGCAAGGCGCTCGAGAAGATTTTTTTTCACGATGTGCTGAATACCGCAGGCGGTGTAAAGGGACTAGCCGATTTTTTGGCTCAGCCCGGCCTTTCAGACGGGGATATCCGGGAGATGGCAGGCATGCTCTCTGAGTCAGCTGGGCAGTTGATTGAAGAGATCAGCGCGCAACGCATGCTGATGCTGGCCGAACATGGGACTTTGAAGGTGAATCTGCAGGATCTCGATTCACGCGACGTGCTGAGCCGGATTCTTCATCAATTTCATTCGGCGGATGTTGCTAAAGGGAAAGTGCTCAGGACGGATCCTTCAGCGGAGGAGTTCTTCTTCCGGTCCGATCCGGTTTTGTTGCGGAGGGTGCTGATTAATCTGGTGAAAAATGCGCTGGAGGCGATTGATGAGGGGGGTACGGTTACGCTGGGATCCTGCGTCGAAGGCGATTCAGTCTGCTTCACGGTGCACGATTTGATCGTCATGCCCGACAAAGTTCAGCGGCAGATATTCACCCCGTCCTTTTCCACTAAAGAAAGCGGACGCGGGCTGGGAACGTACAGCATTAAATTGTTCACGGAAAAATATCTGCAAGGCAGGGCCTCGTTTGTTTCCAACTCAAAAGAAGGTACGCGGTTTACGGTCTGTTATCCGCGGACAATTCAAACGTCTGGGGAGGAAAGGATGAAAACACTAGTTGAAATTATCTGTACATGCTGCGGCGCGGAATCGTTTCTGCACCGCGAGCCGGTTTACGAAGGACTGAAGAAAACCGGAGAGGAACAGAGCTGCTCCGCCTGCGGGTTCGTCTTTAAGTCCGAAGCGGCAATTCCATTCAAGGATCCGGCTTCCGTTCCGGAAATTTTCACCGAGGCCGACCGCTCCAAAAAAGTGGAGGTTTTCACTGAGGGCGAGAACAAGTGCGTCTGCCGTTACTGCGCGAATTATGTGGTGAATCCGTTCATGCAGTTCTGCTCGCGCCACAAAAAAGAAGTGCAGTCGACGGATAGTTGCCCGCAGTTTTCATCCGCTTCGGAAAAGCCGCTCAAGCCGTTGTTTTAGGAAGCCCGGCGGACAATGAATCCGGCCAGTTGCTCAAGGCGCACCGGATTCTTCAAGCCTTTCAGCGCGGCGACAGCTTTTGTTTCCAGTTGTTTTGCATCAGCGGCTGTTTTTTCTATTCCGTGAACGGCCGGCCAGGTCACTTTTCCGCGAGCCTTGTCCGAGCCGATATCTTTGCCCAGCTTTTCAACCGTCGAGCTTTCGTCGAGCAGATCGTCGGCCAGCTGGAACGCCAGTCCGGCGTTTTCGCCGTATTGCGCCAGTTTTTCCAGAGTTTGGACGTCCGCTCCGGCGCAAATACCGCCCATCACACACGCCGCACGAATCAGCGCGGCGGTTTTGTTGCGGTGGATATATTCCACCAGATTGGCATCGGGCGTTTCACCTTCGGCATCAATATCTTCCATCTGTCCGCCGATCACACCGCGGCTGCCCGCTGCGCGGGAAAGCTCCAGCGCAAGGGAACTTCCAATGTCCGGAACACCGGCCAGCACTTCAAAGGCGAGGGTGAGCAACGCATCGCCCGCCAGAATGGCAGTAGCTTCGTCGAAAGCAATATGACAGGTGGGGCGTCCGCGCCGCAAGGTATCGTCGTCCATCGCGGGCAGGTCGTCATGAATCAGCGTGTACGTGTGGAGCAGTTCCAGCGCACAGGCCGTCGGTATGGCTTGTTCCGCCGTGCCGCCGCACGCCTCGCAGGAGGCGATACAAAGGATCGGACGCAACCGCTTTCCGCCCGCGAAAACGCTGTAACGCATGGCCTCATGAAGTTTGGCCGGACGTTCATTCGCGGACGGGAGCAGGGCCTCGAGCGCCAGATTAACGGCGGCAGTCAGTCGTGGCAGATAATTTTGCAAATCAGTCATGCGGCGGATGATAGCTCAAAGCCTTTATTAGTAAAGTAATAGCAGGATGGAATGGTTTGACAGCGGCAGGGGGCAATTCTACTATCCTCGCTCATTTTGCAGATGGAAACTGTTAACCACCAAAACGGGGAAGCTTCGCTATGAAAGACAGAAAAGAATTTTACAACCTGCTCTCCGAAATCGACGGGAAGCCCTTCGCGGAATACGAACGGGTGATCGGTGATTTCGACTTTGCCCGTTATGTCATCAAATGCACCAAAATTGACGCCGCCCGCGACGCCGAAAACCCGGTCTTCAACATCCGTATCCCGCAGTCTATCGCCGAACTGCCCGGTCACCTTTACGATTCTCCGGTGCGCCGTACCGCGCTGGAAGATTATCTCACCCGTAACCTTTGCGCCGTCGCCGGGCGCATCGCCCGTTTTAATGAAAGCGGCTGGGCCCGCCGCAACATTATCATCGCTGAACCCGGCCAGAAAATTCTGCCGCGCACCTCGGTGATCGTCACCAAAGAATATATCGACGTCCGTGTCCGCATTGCGCTGCCCTACAAGGTCTATGTGAGCGGCGAACGCCTCGTCGACGCGGAAATGGCCCGCAGAGTGTTTTTCGAAGATATGCCCGAGATTGTCAGCTCCAGTATCTTCTGCTGTAACCTCAACCTCGCCGAAGCCGAAGATTTCGTCAACGGCATGGAAGACGCTGACCGCGTCCGCCAGACGCTGGCCACTCTCGGGCTCGTCAGCTTCGTTGGCGAAGGCTCGCTGCTCGCCCGCGAACAGGACAGCGATCTGCCCGATTACGACCATATCGCCCCCTTCGAAGTCTCTGAAGCTGCGCAGACCGAAATTGATGTGCCGAACGCCGGCAAAGTTATCGGTCTTGGCATTCCCGTCGGCCTTACCGTCGTTCTCGGCGACGCGGCTAACGGTCGTAAGGATTTTATGGCCGCCATCGCTGCCGGCGTGTTCAACCATATTCCAGGCGACGGACGCGAGACCGTCATAACGGTTTCCGATGCCGTGCAGGTTGCCACGGAGCGCGGTCGCAGTGTGCAGGAAGTCAACGTCACGCCGTTTCTTTCCGAGTCCGAAAGCGGCAATCCGGCTTCCTACAGCACCCGTTCCGCCGACTCCTTCATTTCTCAGGCCGCCGCCACCATCGAAGCCCTCGAAGTCGGCGCACGTGTCTTGATTGTTGATGAAAACACCTCTTCGTCCGCCTTCCTGACCACGGATGCGCGCGTCGCCGGTCTGCTCGGCTCCACGCCGCGCACCTCGCTGGCGCAACGTGCCCGACAGATGGTGGATGAACTCGGTGTTTCGATCGTCATTGGCGGTGAAAATCTTGTGGCCGAATATATTCCGGTCGCCGACACCGTCCTGAAAGTCGAAGATTTCCAGGTCACCAACATCACGGAAGAAGCCAAAGCGCTCAATCTGGCTGTTCCGCCGGAAGCGCCCGTCGTCAATCTCGGCCCGATGCTTGGCCGCTCGCGCTGGATTATGCCGAGCAGCATTGATGCCGCCGTCGGAAGCAAAGATGTCGTCATCGAAGCGATTGACCTCAACGCCATCCAGTTCGGCCGCTCTGTTATCGAACTCGACAGCGTTTCGCAGATTGCCGACGAGAGCCAGACGCTTACTTTGGGTCTGCTTCTTTACTACGCCAAACTGCGCTACATGCAGGAAGGCTACCCGCTGCGCGAAATGCTCGACATGATCGACCGCGACCTCAGCAGCGAAGGCCTCGGAACCATTTCCCGCGAACTGCGCGGCGATCTGGCTCGTCCGCGCCGCTACGAACTGGCTGCCGCGCTCAACCGCCTGCCCACCTTCCGCGTGTCGCACGCCACTGAGTAAGCCCATGCGGCTGGTTGTCCAGCGCGTCAAGGCCGCGTCCGTGAAAGTCGATGGGAAAACCGTCGGCGAAATCGGAGGCGGCCTTCTCGTTTTAGTCGGCGTGTCGCACGATGACACTACCGCCGATGTCGCCTTTCTCGCGAAAAAAACCGTCAACCTGCGGATTTTTGATGATGCCGCCGGCATCATGAACCTCTCGGTTCTCGACATCGGCGGTGCCATTCTGGCGGTCAGCCAGTTCACTCTCTACGGCGACTGCAAAAAGGGCAATCGCCCCAGCTATATTGACGCCGCTCCGCCGGAGAAAGGCTTGAAGCTCTATGCGGAATATGTCAAACAGCTCCGCGAACTCGGCCCGTGCGTTGAAACCGGCATCTTTCAGGCGGAAATGGAAGTCAGCCTCATCAACGACGGCCCGGTTACGCTGATTCTAGAAAGCACCGGAAGATTGGAATGATGGATTACCGGATTGTTGGATGAGTGAAATAGCCAAAAATACTTATGCCGACCTGCTTGCCGGAATCAAAAACCGGGTGCAGACGGCGAGGGTTCGCGCCGGACTGGCCGCCAACCGCGAGCTGATTCTCCTCTATTGGGATATCGGCAGGCTGGTCGCCGAGCGGCAGTCCGCCGAGGGATGGTCTGCCTCCGTTATCGACCGGCTTTCCATTGATATCCGGCATGATTTTCCTGATTTAAAGGGTTTTTCTGCACGAAATATCTGGCGGATGAAATCGTTCTATCTTACTTATAGAGAGCGTTTTATAAAACTGCCACAAGCGGTGGCAGAAATTGGAAGTGTTGGTAAGAGTGAAATTCCGCCACCACCGGTGGCGGAATTGGAGAAGTCGGCTGATTATCCGCCTGTTTTACAACTGCCATGGGCTCATAACGTGTTGCTGATCGAAAAGGTCAAAGACCCCGAAAAGCGGCTTTGGTACATGCGGCAGACGATTGAGCACGGCTGGAGCCGCAATATTTTGGCACTGCACATTGACCAGCAGGACTATGAACGCAAAGGGCTGGCCGTCACCAATTTCAGCGCGACGTTGCCGCCGCCGCTGTCCGATCTGGCGCAGGAGCTTCTGAAAGACCCGTACATCTTTGACTTTCTCGGGATTGCCGATGATGCCCGCGAAAAAGAGGTCGAAAATGCACTGCTGGCTCATCTGCGCGACTTCCTGCTGGAACTCGGCAGCGGATTCGCCTTTGTCGGCAATCAGGTGCGGCTGGATATCGACGACGAGGATTACTACATCGATCTGCTCTTCTATCACCTCAAACTGCGCTGCTATTTTGTCATCGACCTCAAAACCCGTCCATTTGCCGCTGAAGATGCCGGGAAGATGAATTTTTATCTCAACGCCGTGGACGACCTGTTCCGCCATTCCGACGATCAACCTTCCATCGGACTGGTTCTGTGCCGCGAAAAAGAAGGCTCGAACAAGATGCTTCTTGAATATGCCCTGCGCGGACTCGAAAAGCCGGTCGGTGTTTCGGCTTATCAGCTCACCCGAGCCCTGCCGGACAACTTAAAACCCAGCCTGCCGACGGTCGAAGAAATCGAAATCGAAATTGCCGAAAAGGTCGAAGAAGACAATGATGGCGCAACCGGAATGATCATCCGCGAGTGGGCCGAAAAATATCAGACGCGAACCGGGCGGTGATTGGAGTGATGTTTTGGTTTCCAAGGTTTGGAAAGTAGGACAGGCAGCCTGCCTGTCTGCGGAGAGTCAGGTTCCAATGTTTGGAACTTTGAACGGGGGACGGGAGATTTGTTAAATTGTAAGAGAGGCCCTTTATCTGATGAATAAGACCCCTCACAATTGGTTGCAGCCTTTTCGTTACGCACGGGTCAAAGACAATCAACAGATGCTGTCGCCATCTGATTGTTCACTAAACAGCCTTCGGAAAAACCATGGAAATGAACACTCATTCTGGGAAATGGAATGTAGTTCACTGGGTGAACTGTTGAGAATGTTTGATGAACGAAAAGGGTTGGTATTTCGGGGGCAGGCCAGTGCCTCGTGGGAACTGGATTCCAGCCTGGTGCGTTTAATGAAAAACTGTGGTGTTGCGGTGGATAAAAGCGCACCGATAAATATTTCCTCGAGAGGTTGCGGGTCATTAATATTTGATGAGCATGTGCTGAAAAAAGTCATCCCTTCGACACAGGAGATGATGAGTTCTGAGCAGAAATTGGTTTTTGCTCAACACTATGGCTACCCAACCAATCTTCTCGATTGGACGGAGAGCTTGAATAACGCATTGTTTTTTGCTTTTGAAAATGCCCCGCAGGATGATAGCGACCAAGTAGCAATCTACTCTGTTGATGTTGGAAAAGTGTATATTTTGGAATATTGCAGAAAAGGCAGAAAAGAAATTATCTTCGATGACCCGGCCGATGTTAGTGCTGATGATGTGCTTGGATGGTTGAAACATGGGTTTATTAACGAATCATTTGATCATTGGATGTTTGCTCGACCTGGCGATTTTTGGGATCTTCGTATGTCAGTTCAGGAAACAGTTTTATCGATACAGGGTTGGCCTCAGTCTTTGGGTGATTATTTAAGAAACTGCGAAACTCCTGCACCACTCCCAGGCACGCTTGTAAAAGTAAAAATGCCGGTATCTGCGCGGCCGGAGGTCATGGAATATTTAGAAAATGAAGGGATATCACGAGAGTCTATTTTTCCAGACATGGATGCTCTGTGCGCTCAGGCCAAATCCCAGTTAATAGACAGTTTTGTTATTTAGCCTTCAGCCAGAAGGAGTAATCTCCATGCAATACGCAAAGGAGACGGTTTTGTGAAAAAAGAGCTTTGGATTCCTCAGGCTGTGGCGGGCGCAATGCTTCTATGGGCGTTGTATCCTGAAAACCCATACGGCTATTATGTTCTGCTCCGGTGGATTGTCTGCCCCTGTTTTGCCTATGCCGCTCGGCAAGCGTTCAAACAGGAAAAACAAAACTTGGTCTGGATTCTGGGAGCGACCGCCGCAATCTATAATCCGGCGATTCCTTTGCACCTGAACCGGGAGCTGTGGAGTGTTTTAAATCTGGCGGGAATTGGTGTTGGGGGATTGTCGGTGTTTGTTTTGAAAAATGGGAAGTGAATATGAAGGTTATAAGATTGCTAGCGGTATCGTTTGGCCTGTTCATTTTGGTGGGATGTTTTGTAGTCGTGGTAAAGACAGTTTTTACAGTTATTAACCTAGCGGAAGATGGAATTCCAGGTGTATGTGCTGTATTGACAGTTGTTGGTGGCTGGGGGTTAATACTTTATCTGGTTATTGCGTCCATAGTGAAAAAAACAGAATGGGGACAAGAGCGAGCGGAGAGAAAACGAAAAGAAGCCGAATGGCGACTTGAGGAAGAATTAACGCGCCGGGTAGCTGAAGAAAAACGAAAAGAAAACGAACAGCGCCGAATGGAAGAAGAGGCGCGACAGGCTGAAGAAAAACGAAAAGAGGGTGAGCGGCGACGTACTCAACAAGAAGAGGAAAAACGAAAGCACGATCGTCAAAATCAATCCTCTGGTCAAGACAAGGATGAGCGGTATTACGCATCTGTTTTAAATCTTCAACATCCTTTTAGTTTTGAGGATACTCGTCGTAAATATAGGGATTTGTCTAAACAATATCATCCAGACAAAGTCCATGGCCTCGGATCTAAATTAAAGGTTGTCGCAGAGAACGAGATGAAGGCGATCAATGAGGCTTACACATATTTCGAGAAAATGTATGGCAATGGCTCTAAGAAATGAGCGCCGCTGTTTATAAAGAAAAATTTTAGGGGGCGGGGTCCGATAATTTAATAATTAGAATTCCAATGCTCCGAAAATTCTTCGTGTCTTTGCGGTCAAAATTTCCAATGATTGGAAGCTCAGAGAGAAGGAAGTGGATTTATGAAAACACAGAAAACGACGGTTGGAACGATTAACGAGGAAGTGCTGGCGTTTACGGCGGGGCGCGATGTCGAACTCGACATGAACCTGATCGCCGCTGACTGCATCGGAACGGCCGCGCATGTGACGATGCTTTCGAAAATGAAAGTGAAGCCCGCGATTATCACCGAGGCCGAGCGCAAGAAGGTGATTAAGGAATTGAAGGCGATCATTGCTCTGGCGGCTGAAGGAAAATTTAAAATCCGCCTTGCCGATCAGGATGTTCATCTGGCGGTTGAGCGGACGCTGACCGAAAAGCTGGGCGATCTCGGCAAGAAGGTTCACACCTGCCGCAGTCGTAACGATCAGGTCGCCGTTGATCTGCGCCTCTACGCCCGCGAAGAGATTCTCGGAACGCTCGACGAAGCGGCCGCGCTGATTTCCGCGCTGCTGGCCTTCGCGAAGAAAAACGAAAAAGTTCCAATGGTTGGAAGAACCCACATGCAGCCGGGTATGCCGTCGTCGGTCGGCCTCTGGGCCGCCGCGCACGCCGAAAGCCTGCTCGACGACTGCGCGCTGCTGGTCAATGCCTATGAACTGAACGATCAGTGTCCGCTCGGTTCCGCCGCCAGCTACGGCGTACCGCTGCCGATTGACCGCGAACTGACCGCCGACCTGCTCGGCTTCAGCCGTCCGTCGCACACGGTGCTTTACGCCAACAACGGGCGCGGCAAGCTGGAATCCATCGTGCTCGGCGCGATGAGTCAGGTGATGCTTTCGCTTTCGCGCATGGCGCAGGACCTGATGCTCTTTACCATGCCGGAGTTCGGCTACTTCACGCTGCCCGATGAACTTTGCACCGGAAGCAGTATTATGCCGCAGAAGAAAAATCCGGACGTGATCGAGCTGGTCCGCGCCCGTGCCAGCCGCGTCAAAGCCTGCGAACTGGCGGTGTATGATCTAATCAAAGGTTCGCCCGGCGGCTACAACCGCGACCTGCAGGACGCCAAGGAGCCTTTCATGGAAGGCATCGCCATGACCCGCGCCTGTCTGCGGGTTCTTGCTCCGTTCGTTCAGGCGATTCAGGTGAACAAGAAAGCGTTGCTGGCCGGTTTCACTCCGGATGTTTTTGCGACCGACCGAGCTTTGGAACTGGTCGGGCAGGGCATGCCGTTCCGCGATGCCTACAATCACGTCAAAGAAAATCTCGGTGAACTGGCGAATATGGATCCGGTCAAAGCGATTATGCAGAAGACGCACCTCGGCGCGCCGCTCGGCATCGACTGGGAACTGCTAAAAGACCGCGCATCCGCCGTCACCGAAACCGTCCGTGAAGAACGTCGTGTAATTGATACCGCTGTCAAAAAACTGTTAAAGGTCTGATTTTGTGGAGGGCGGTGCTCTGTCACCGCCGGAACCGGTTTCGACAGAGCGAAACCCTCCATCAATGCGGGAGAAAAATGAAAGCCATGAAGGAAGACATGAAGAAATTTTTGGTTGGAATGATGCTAACGATCATGGTCTCACCGACCTTCGCGCAGAAGGCGGCGGAAGTGGTTGAGAAGAAAACGGGATGGGATTTTGACGCCGGAGCGGATCTCCGTTTCCGTTACGAGTACAAGGACAACTGGATGAAGAAGGGCGCGACTACCATCGATCCCTCGTATGAGGATTACTCCCGGACTCGTACTCGTGTGTGGGGCAAAGCCACGTACGGCGAGGATCTGGGCGCGTACCTTCGTTTGGGGAACGAGTTCCGGGGATATCGCAACGCCCCCGATAATGATAAGAACAAGTTTCCGGATGAACTGTTCATCGACAACCTGTACTTCGATTTCAAGAATCTCGGTGACCGGGTAGACCTGCGTATCGGACGACAGGACATCAAGGAGGGGGCGGGGCGCCTTATCAGCGATGGCACACCCGGTGACGGTTCGCGCTCGGCTTACTTCAACGCCATCCTTGCGAAGGTCAAGATGCTGAAGAAGAGTGACGTCGATCTGATGGCCACGTGGAATCCCTACCGCGACAATGCGACGATGGGCAACCCGCACGACATCTACGATCTGACCAAGATCAAAAGCGGCGACCCTTATTCCAAAATGGACGAGAAGGGGCTGATGGCCTATTTCCATTACAACGAGATTAAGGACTTTCCGATGGAGTTCTACTGGATATGGAAACAGGAGACGCGTTTCTTCGACAAGACCGTGCGCTATCCGGGACGCGACTTCCATACGCTCGGCACGCGCCTGACGCCGAAGTTCACCGATAAGCTGTCAGGTGAGTTAGAGACGGCGGTGCAAGGCGGCAAGGTGGACAGTAAGGCCGGCATGCCGAGCCGCGACATATTCGCCTATATGGGGTACGCGGGTTTGACCTATTCAGAGAAAGAGGTGGTTTTGAAACCTAAGCTGACGGGTGCGCTGTTGTATCTGTCGGGCGATAAAGACAGCTATTACACGACCACTGACGGCAGCACCGACAACGGCTGGAATCCGGTTTTCAACCGCACGACCTGGTTCAGCGAAATCGCTTCCGGCATGTATGACCAATGCCGCTGGTCGAATCTAATCTACCCGCACCTCGAAACCTCCATCGAACCTTACGACAAACATAAGGTCACGCTCCAGGCCGGGCCCATGTTTGCGGCGGAGAAGGACAACGGCGCAACGGATAATTATCGCGGGCTCTTCACGCAACTCCGTTACGACTTCCCGCTGCTCAGCAAGGTGTTCGGCAAGCGCGGCGATTTGACGGGCGCGGTGGTGGGCGAGGCGATGACCTATGGCGACTATTACGCGCACGAAACCAGTTCGGTAAACGAGGATGTGGGCTACTTTCTGCGCTTCGAGTTGAACGCCAAGTTCTAGGGAGACGTCATGAAAACGGTCATCTACTGGTTTTCGGGAACCGGCAATTCGCTGGCGGTTGCCAAAGAGCTGGCGAAGCAGTGCGGCGATGCCGAACTGGTGTCCATGGCGAAAGTAATCAGGAATCCGCCGCCGTCCGCCGAACGCATCGGGCTGGTGTTTCCAGTGTACGCATTCTGTCCGCCAGCACTGGTGACGCGGTTTGTTGAAAAACTCAACGCTGCGACAGACTCTTATGTTTTTGCGGTTGTTACCTATGCAGGTCTTCCGGGCGGCACGCTGGCGGTTCTGCGACGACTGTTGCAGAAGCGTGGACTCGATCTGGCTGCCAGTTGGGGCGTTAAGATGCCGGAAAACTATCCGCCGTTCGGCGGCGCGCCCGCTCCGGAAAAGCAGCAGGCGATCAATGCCTCCGCTACGGAACAAATCGGGAAGATTGCCACCGAGCTTCAGCAGTCGCCGCGCGGACGGCATGAAAAAATCAAGACGGTTTGGAAATTTGTCAGCCGGATGATCTATGCGTCATTCCAAAAAAGGGTCGCACGCGCTGACCGCTCTTTCCGCGCCGACGAAAAGTGCAACGGATGCTGTATTTGTACGCGGGTTTGTCCGGTGAATAATGTAGTGATGTTTGAGGGCCGTCCATCGTGGCTGGGACATTGCGAGCAGTGCTATGCCTGTTTTCACTGGTGTCCGCAGAAGGCGGTGCAGTACGGACGTTCCTCAAAACAGCACCGCTATCATCATCCGCAGGCGATGCTCACGGATTTTTTCCGATGATCGGAACCCGGCGGGTTCAGCGTCTGGACAAGATGTCATTGACGATTGCTTGAACCCGATGGGTATGGTTCGGGGTTAGATCCAGCGGAATCTGTTCACGACCGACGGCCATAGCGACCTGTCGCCGTGCGCAGATATTTGGATTTCCTTTGCAGTAGACTTCCTTCAGCGCATCAATGGCACTTTCGTGCAATCCGTTGAAAAACAGACACCCATCCAACAGTTCGCAATTCATATCGTCCTCCCCGTTGGACGGAAATTATTCTTCGTCCAAAACTCTGGTAATCAAAAATATGCTGGAGGTTTTTCTAAAAATTGAAGAGCGAAATGATAATTTTACAGAACCTTGAAAAGGTTATTTTTTCGGCGGAACCATGCCCATGATATCGGCGGCGGGGCGGTGGTCGCGGATGAGTTGCGCCATGGTGCGCATGTACGGATCGACGTGGTGCAGGAACATCTTGTAGCCTTCGCACAGCCAGTTGAGGCCCGGTTCTCCGGTCGGCGTGGTGATGAAGCGGTGCTTCGGGCATTCGCCGTGGCAGACGAAAAAGACGTCGCATTTGCGGCACCACTCGGGAAGTTTGTCGTATTTATCGTTACCGAACTTCCTCTGTTTTTCTGACGCCGCCAGATCGGCTATCGGTGTCTGGAGGATGTTGCCGATCAGAAAGTCAGGATAAACAAAATGGTCGCAGGCGAAGATGTCGCCATTGTGCTCAATAATCATCGCGCTGCCGCAACGCTCGGCGAAAACGCAGAGCGGCGGCGGCATCTCCATCCAGCCGTTGAGCATGACATCGAAAATCTGCACGAAGACATTGCCGACGTCGCGCCGGACCCATTCGTCAAAAATATCGATCAGGAACTGCCCGTACTGTTTGGGCTGAACCGTCCACGGCATCACGCGGTCGTCTTGATCGTCGGCCGCGAGATCTGGCGGCAGGGCGAGTTTCAGGCCGAGACGCGCGGCGGCGTCATCGGGCTTGCGCTCGATAATCGGAATGAACTGCAGGAAGGTGCTGCCGGTGCTTTTCAGGAAGTCATAAATTTCAACGGCATACTGTGCATTCTGGCGGGTGATGCAGGTGAGCGTGTTGAACTCCACCCGGCTGGCTTTCATCAGCTTCAGCGCTTTCATCACCCGGTCAAAGGTGGGTTTGCCGCCGCGGTCGACGCGGAATTTATCGTGGATGTGGCGCGGGCCGTCGAGGCTCAGGCCGATCAGGAATTTTTCTTTCGCCAGAAATTTGCACCAGTCGTTGTTGATCAGCGTGCCGTTGGTCTGAAAGGCGTTCTGAACCGGGCGTCCGGCGGAATACCTTTTCTGGAGCAGAACAGCTTTCTGGAAAAACTCGATACCCATCATCGTCGGCTCGCCGCCCTGCCAGGCGAAGAGAACCTCCGGCGTGTTCTGCGACTCGCAATACTGCTTGATGTAGGCTTCGAGTACCTCGTCGTTCATGCGGTGAACTTTGCCGCCGGGGAACAGCACCTCTTTTTCGAGATAGAAGCAGTATTTGCAGGCCAGGTTGCAGTCCGGCCCGGTCGGTTTAGCCATCAGGTGAAAGGGCTGTTTTTTATTGATCATAACAGGTCACTCTCTGAAACGTTTAATTGGTAAATCGCGTACCAATGGATCACGACGGTTGACGGGGCGGCGAAGGAGCCGACGGCGGATTCGTCCGCACAAGAGCAGAAAAATTTCGGCCGCAGTAAAGGCATCTCCTTCGGCGGTATGCCGCGCGACGACCGGCAGATTCAATTGGGAGCAGACTTCATCCAGCGAAGGCGGACGCTGATTTTCGTAGCCGGACTGATGGAAGGCCACCAGCTCTTGCATGGCCAGCGTTGCGGTGTCGATAATCCGGTTGCTGAACTTTGCCTTGAAGTGGCGGGTCATGGCTTCGTTAATCATGGCCGCATCAAAACAGATGTGGTGTCCCACCACCACGGCGCCGGACAGCAGGGGAATCAGTTCTTCGAGAACTTTTTTCTCATCCATTCCCTCGAGCGTTTCGCTGGGCAGAATGCCGTGGATCGCCGTTGCGGCGGTTGGAGTGATGCCGTGCTGGAAAACGATCCACTTGCGGCTCTGGGCCATATCAATCTGCCCGCCGATGATCTCGAAGAGCGCAATGGAGAGAATCCGGTCCGTTCCGACTTCAAAGCCGCTGGTCTCCGTATCGATTGCGACAAAGCGGTTTGCCATCAACGGTGTTTTCCAGGGGTGCCTGCTTTTGGTTGCCTCGAGATAATTTTGAATCAGCGGAGATTCAGATTTATGGAAAAAAGAGATCATGTGTTTCGCGTATCCAGTTGGAATCTGAAACGAACCGAGGCTTGAACCATCCGTTGCACATCGAACACGTTCACCAGTTGTCCGCGCTGGAGCTGGGTCAGGGCCGCCGGATTAATAAAACGTCCGGCGTCACCGCGCTGAAGGCCGGTGAGTGTGCGGATGCGCAGCAGCAGGTCGTATCCTTCGCGGGCCAGGCTGGCCAGTTCCTTCATTTCCGCATGAGTCGAGGCCAGTTCCAGCCAGCGTCCGCCGGTGGAGTGATGCTGCCGGAGATCGAAGTGCAGCGCGAAAAGACGGGCGGCGTCCCGTAACGGCGTCAGTCCGCGCGCTTTAATGTCGAACTCGCCTTCGTTCCCGCCTTTTTTCTCCACCACAAATTTCCCGAAAAAGTTCAAGGGCGGCGGTGTCTCCACGATCATTTCAGCCATACGCCGCTGGATAAATGCATTTCCTCCGACGGCCTGGAAAACGGTTTGGCGGACTGACTCGCAGAGCGCCTGATCGCCCGCGACATAACGCAAGTCATACAGAATCAAAGCCCGCATCAGCCGTGTGCCATCGGTTATCATATCGGTGTTTTTCAGCTCGGCGATCCACTCTGTATCGGTCTTGCACCAGTTTGGATTAGAGGCCATCACACCGCCCTGGCAGCGGGCGAATCCCGCATGAACCAGCATGTTGACCACGCGGTTCGCCAGATTCAGGAAAAAGACGCGGTTTTTTTCATCCCGCTTCGGGTTGCCCGACGACGCAAAAATCAGCGCATTGTCCATATCGGTGCGGAGCACCTGTTCGCGCCGACCGTCACTGCCGACCGCAATCCACGCCCATGGAATGTGGAGAAGACCCATTCCCTCGTCCGTCATTTCGGCCAGCGAAATATTGATCATCTGGCTGACCAGTTCATCGTACAGCTCGGCGCAGATTTCCCCGAGCAGCAGGCCGGAGATGCCGGCTTCGAGATAGGTGAGCGCCATTTTTTCAATGTCATCGCAGATTTCGCGGAAACGCGCCGGCGAACGGGCCAGACGGATTTCATGAATAAAACCGGCTGGGTGGCGTCCGCTCAGGGTCAGCAGGTCTTTCTGTGTGCAGACATCCAGCGCGGCTGTGTTGACGGTTCCATCTTCGGTCACACAAACCTGACCGATTCGTTTGCGCAGCATAATCAGCGTGGCCGCGGTGATACTGGAATTTTGAGCGACCGTGACAACGGAACCGGACATGATGCTCGAAACCGGCAGGGCGCTGTTTTTTCCCTTAACAACAACCTCTTCGACTACATCGCTGACGGTGACAATACCGACCGGATGGCGGGCGTTATCTGTAATCAGCATCGAAGGAACCCGTCTCGCGGCCATCATTTTTGCGGCTTCGCGGATCGGGGTTTCCGGAGGACAGCAGAGCAGACGTTCCGGCGGGCGGGGCGTGATGGTGTGTGCGCCCTTCAAATGAGCTTCCAGCGCATTGGAGGTTCCGCCGGTGGATTCGAGTCCGGAGTCGGGAATGGATCGTCCGACGCGGGTTCCCCAGAAAAGGTGGCGGCGCACATAATAGCGGGCCCGGTCGTTCGTATTGAGCAGTTCGCGAACCTGCGGCCAGGAGAGCGCATAGAGAATCGAATCTTCCGCCGCCAGAGCTGTCACGCGGTACGGCTCGCCTTCGTGCAGAGCCGACAGCCCGAGAATATCGCCGACATCGCGCACGTCGATCAGTTCGTTCTGCCGAAAGTATTCCACGCGCCCCCGCGCAAGAAACAGAACTTCCTCGCCCGGCGGATCGCCCTGTTTCCAGACGGTATCGCCCTTTGTGAGCACCTGAACTTTTGCTATACGGGCAAGCTCCCGAACCGCCGCTTCTTCAAACATCGAAAAGGGCGGGAACTGCCTCAGGGCATTCGCGATACGATCCGGGATGAGGTTTTGAGAAATCATAAATTGGGTCTCCATTATGACGCCGCCGCCAGAATGGCGTCCAGCCATTCTTCCTTCTTCTTCTGCAGCATCGGGCTGGGATGAGCGGTCAGCGCCGGATCATTTCCGGCGGGTACGGCAATAATCTTTTCGCCTTCAATGCAACTCAGACACTGCTTTGCCAGCGGAATCAGTCCGGCGTCCTGACCCCAACCGAGAATAAACGGCGCGCCCGATTGCCGTTTGAGCATGTCCGCCCGCTCGCCAGAGCGGGCTTCTGAAAACAGACTATGTCTGTCGCCGCCGGGGAGTTCGGCAAGGACTTTTGTCTTGGCGATAAAGCTCGGACTCTTCGGATCGCGCAGGTCGGAAATATTCAGCACGCGGACATGTTTCCAATCTTTGGAAACCATGATGCGCATAATCTGGTACTGCGTGTTGTCCGGCTGCGTCAGCACCAGCGGCTTCTGAAATCCGGCGGGCCGGGGCATCGTCAGCAGACTGTCGGTGTCGCCGTCTTCGATCGGACGTGACGAACCGGGATTCATCATAATCACCACGGCGTCGGGTAGATTCCGCGCTGCGCCGGAATTGCTGAACAGATCATTCGGATCGGTTCCGGCGCCGACGGCCTCGCGCGGCAGAGAAGTAATCTCCAGCACGCTCCGGCAAAGCTGCGGCTCAACTCCTTCGACGTGCAGACGGTAGAAATGTCCGTAACAGCGAAATATCTTTTTTAGTCCGTCGGCTTTCATGAGTTAAAGCGCGGCAATGGCGTCGATTTCAACGAGTACGTCTTTCGGAAGCCGGGCGACCTGCACGGTTGAGCGGGCGGGCGGGGCTCCGGTGAAAGCTTCAGCGTAGATGGAGTTCATGGCCGGGAAGTCGTTCATGTCTTTCAGAAAGACGGTGGTTTTTACAACGTTTGGAAAATCCACGCCGCCAGCCGTCAGGACGGCTTTCAGGTTTTCCAAAACCTGTCTCGTTTGCGCTTCGATCCCGGCAGGGATCGTGCCGGTGGCAGGATTCAGCGGGATTTGGCCGGAACAGTAGAGGGTGTCGCCGACTTTAACAGCCTGAGAATAAGGGCCGACCGGTTCAGGGGCGTTTGGCGTGCGGATGATTTCTTTTTTCATGCGCTCCTTTTACTCCGCCGCAGAAAGGCCGTCGAGTTTTTCCAAGGGTTGGCCGAAGAAATGGGGCGAAAATGGAGCCCTTCAGGCTCGCTCGGCGAATACTTTCTGAATATCTTGTGACGAAGTCTCAGGTTGCGGTGTATTAAGGGTAGAAATGGCCATAGATGAACGAACAGATCCCGAGCTGGTGAGAGCCTGCCGGAGTGGTGAAGAGTCTGCCTATGCGGAACTGGTTCGACGGCATCAGGATTCGGTGTTCGGACTCGCGGTCAGCATGACGCGCAATCGGGAGGATGCGGAAGATATGGCGCAAGAGGCATTCATACGAGCGTACAGCAAGCTGGATCAGTATAACCCTGATTACGCCTTCCGCTCCTGGATTTTGAGCATCTGCTCAAATCGAACCAAGAATCTGTTCCGGTCGCGGATGCACCGCCGCAAGGTGGAAGAGAAGCATTTAAATGAGGAAGTAGTGATTCAGGATGCGCTGGAGCCGGATTTTCAGGCGGTCGAAGAGGCTCTGGGGACGCTGCCCCCTAAGTTGGGCGCTCCCTTGCGGTTAAAGTATATGGAGGATCTGTCATACGATGAGATCTCGGCCGTGCTGGAAATTGGAGTGAGTGCGGCGAAGATGCGGGTGATGCGGGCGCGGAAACAACTGCTGGAGGTAATGACGTGATGAAAGATGATGAAAAAATAATCGAGCGGCTGAAACAGCACCGGACCCGTGCGCCGGATGGATTTACTGAGCGGGTGATGGAAGCCCTTCCCATGTGGCGGAAACCAGTCCGGCGCACGTTTTGGTCTGCACACGGAAGGTGGATTATACCGGCCTTGACCGGCTCTCTGGCAACGGTTCTGATCCTGTTCAGTTTTGGATTGATCCGCCAGCCGACGGCGCCTGAACAGATTTCTTTTCGTTTCGAACTGTATGCGCCAGAGGCCCACCGGGTGGAATTGCTAGGTACATTCAATGACTGGAAGACGGGCGACATTGTGCTTACAGGCCCCGACGCTTCCGGTCACTGGACGGCCGCCGTGGAGCTGCCGGCCGGGCGGTATGAATATATTTTCCTCGTGGACGGCAAACGCTGGGTGGCCGATCCGAAAGCGGTAACGCATCGCCCAGATGGCTTTGGCCGGGAAAACACCGTCATCACAATCTATGGGGATGAAGATGTATAAAATGATTCTAGTCGGCCTGCTGTTCTGCGGTGCAACGTGGGCCAGTCAGGCGGAGACCCCTTCCAAGGATTGGAAAGCATTGCGCGAAAAAACCATCGCGATCGGCTTGGCGGCCGAGCGAGTGGATAAGACCCTTGAGCAGTGTCGTCGAAAGGGAATGTCGCTGAGCGATACAGAGACCTTGCTCCGCCCGGTTTATGCAGCAAGTGACGAGTCGCTACCCGCAGACTGCGTGTTTATGAAGATTGAAGAGGGGTTGGTCAAGCAGGTGGATGCCGGGCAGGTGGCTGTTGCCGCCGAATTCCGGCTGACCTGTCTGCGCCAAGCGGTGCGGCTGGTCTCAAGTGGCCGTCCAGCACGTGGCGGCGGAGCTCAGCATCTCATCATGCACACTTGCATGGCGCTGGAAAGCGGTCTGCCCGCAGAGGTCTTTCAGAATATATTCAGCCGTCCCGGCGGGGTTCGATACGGCCGAATGATCCATGTGGTCGAAGCGGGCGAAGTCCTGCATCTGGCCGGACTGATGCCCTCGAATATCCAGCAGATTATGAACGATTGCCTGGATCGTGATCTCGACGGAGACGCAACCTTGCGCGTGGTGGATGTTGTCCTCACGGGTCGCCGCGAGGGTAAAAGTTTTGAATCCATCCATGCTGCGTTGTGGATTCCGAAGGACTAACCGTCGAGCCTCATCCAACCGACTTCTGATTATTTTTTTCCGCATGTGACGATTCCTTCCGCTCAAGTGTACTTCCTGCAGAGAACGGAAACCTCAACCAGAAGGAGAGTGAACAATGAAAGTGAAACACATTGTATTGTTGATCGCAGGAATCGCACTGACAACCTCAATGGCCGAAGCTAAAGGTGGTGGCGGCGGCGGTGGAGGCGGTGGTGGCGGCGGTGGTGGAGGCGGCAGCGGCTCGGGAAGCGGCTCGGGTAGTCGCACGAGTAGTGGTGGCGGCTCGGGCAGTTGCACGAGTAGTGGTAGCAGCTCGGGCCGTTACACGGATAGTGGCACGGGTAGTGGCAGTGGCGCGGGCCGCTACACGGATAGTGGCACGGGCAGTGGCAGTGGCGCGGGCCGTTGCACGGATAGTGGCAGTGGCGAGGGAGGCAGTATCGTGCAGGACAAAACGTGTACAGAGACCGACGCAACTGAAGGCGGAACACAAACCCAAAAACAAACACAAACTCAAAAACAAACAAAAGCTGGCGAAAAATAGGGCCGGGCACGTTTGTTCGAGAAAGAGGGAAGCTTGCTTCCCTCTTTTTTTGTCAGCATGTGACCCATCCGATGGTGCAAGTGTATATCTCATGAAAAGTGATTCATAACCCGGAGAGAGAACATCATGAGAAGAAGTAAATTCATTGCCCTGACGATCCTAATTCTGAGTGCGCTTATGTTGCCCTCATCCGCCCGGGCCTGCGAGATCGTCTTGCAGGAGCTTGAGGAGGTTCCTGCTGTTAATTCAGAAACGACTTTGGTCGTGGAATACCATCAAATACATCGCAACTGTTCCCAGCCTCTCAGCACAATCAAGTTCAAAGCCAAGGGCATGACTATTTTGAGTGAAACCTCCTGGGAGGAGACCGGTCCGAACGCGTTTCAACGTAAATTCGAAGTCAAAATAGATGAATCTGACTGCTCCTTGAAGGTCAACCGTTCGTGCTTAAAAGGCGGTCTGAATCAAAAACTTTCCGTTAAAACACAGGAATAGGAGTTTTCCGAAACAGGATGTTCGGACAAGCTGCCCTTTTTTTCGAATGGCGCTTCTACTCATCGGCACGGCCAGTCTGCAGGTATAAAAACCCAAGGTTGCGGTTGCATTCTGAGCCGTTTGATTAAACCAGACCATTTTGGTTTCTTTTTCTTGTGGGATGCCTCATTAGGGTGTATAAGAGAGGTATGAAAAGGGATGAACAGGTCACAACCCGTGAGGAAGCGTTCAATAGGATTTTGCGCGTTGCCGGGCAGGTGCATGGCGTCCGGAAGGAGGATTCATGAAGATGATTATGCTCATGACGCTGATGCTGGTCGCGGCAACGTCTATTTATGCCGCGAATAAGCCGCAGACAACCTGTCCGGCTATGGAAGGGCAGGCGGTTAATCCGAAACTGTATGTGGATTCAGACGGCTACCGCATTTACGTTTGCTGCCGCCAATGTGTCAAAGCGGTTAAAGCCGATCCGGCGAAATACATCGCGAAGTTAAAAGCCGAAGGTGTAGAGCTTGAAAAAGCACCGCAGAAGTAAAAGATATTTCCGATGAAAAAATGGGGTTCAGTGGTTCTCGCTCTGGTCTTGCTGACTATGCCTCCGTTTGTGAAGGCGGAACAGGGCAGCCGGCATCAGACCACAGTTTCTGAAGCGTCGTGCTGTTGCTGTCCGCCGGCGAAGGCGCACATTGCCAGCGCGGCGTGTCCGTGTGACAGCTGTGCTCAAAAGAATTCGCAGAATTGCGGGCGTGTTCAAACCGCGCCGTCGCTGTCCGCGCTGCCCGCCGAATCCTCTTTCAGTTTCACGCTTTCCCTCTCCGGACGGATTTTTATTCACAACACGCTGTGTTCCGAACGGACTGATCCGCCGCTTCTGCGTCCGCCCATTTTCTCCTGATTCAACTGTTGGTGTTTCAAAACGTTGAAATCTAAAAAGGAGAAATTATGAAAACGATTCTGATGACAGCATTAGTCGCGATGACCCTGATGGGCACCGCGCTGGCCGCACCGGCGCAGGAAAAATGCAAGAGCTGCTGCAAGTGTGAAGCGTGCAAATGCGCGCCTTGCGCCTGCTGCAAATGCGAAACCTGCAACTGCGCCAAATAACAGACTGAACGTCTGTTAAAAAGAGCGCCCCGGGTAACCGGGGCGCTTTTTGTTTGTTGGGCAACCCCGCCGCCGTTCCGAGCGCGCACTGATTTTTCCAATCCTTGGAAAAGTCAGGCAGCGATGTGTACGTTGCCGAGGTGGACGTGTTGGAGTCCGTTGTGTTCGGCGATGCTTTTGGCCTGCAGCAGACTTTCCAGCGGGGTCGGCGGTGCTTCGCTCCATTTAGCCGTCGGGCGGTAGGCGCTGAAGTGCCACGGCACGTCGGTTCCGAGGTTTGAAACAGCCCATTTGGTCATGGCGTCGATTTCGGCGGGCGAGTCGTTCCAGCCCGGAATCAGGAGCGTCGTCACTTCGAGGTGAACGTCTGTTTCTTTCTGAATGTAAACCAGCGTGTCGAGTACCGGCTGGAGCGTCGCGCCGCACAGCTTTTGGTAGAAGCGGTCGGTGAAGGCTTTCAAATCGACGTTGGCGGCGTCCATGTGCGCGTAAAACTCTTTGCGCGGCTCCGGCTCAATCCAGCCGTTGGTGACGGCGACGGTTTTAAGCCCGTGCGCATGGCAGACTTTGGCGGTATCCACCGCGAACTCCAGAAAGATGATCGGTTCGTTGTAGGTGAATGCCACGCTTTCACAGCCGTAGCGGATCGCCGCTTCGGCAATCTCTTCCGCTGTCATGCGGGTTCCTTCCAGTTTGGGGGCGCGGCTTAAATGGTGGTTCTGGCAGAAATTGCACAGCAGGTTACAGCCGACAGTTCCGAACGACAGCGTGCTGGAGCCGGGCAGAAAATGGTAGAGCGGCTTTTTCTCAATCGGATCAACCGCCAGCCCGCAGACGAGGCCGTATGAGGCGGCGATCAATTCATCACCTTTGCGCTGCCGGACTAAACAGGTGCCGTGTTTTCCGTCGGCGATGCGGCAATGGCGCGGGCAGAGTTTGCACTCAATCAACCCGTCGTCCTGCAAATGCCAGTAGCGCGCCGTTTTCATGGCGGAATAATAGCGCTGTTCAGTCCGCGGCGCATCTATTAAAATTCGGGCCATGAGAGGGATGATCAGAGAGCCCGCCGTGGCGGGAATGTTTTATCCGGCAGACTCCGGCGAACTGCGCCGGATGATCGAAGGTTTTCTGGCGGCGGCGAAGCCGGGGCCGCATCCGAAGGCGATCATCGCGCCGCACGCCGGTTATGTTTATTCCGGCCCGATTGCCGCCAGCGTTTATAAGCGGATCAATCCCGAAAAAATTTCGCGCGTCGTGCTGATCGGTCCGTCGCACCGCGTGGCGTTGCGCGGACTGGCCGCCTCCAGCGCTCCGTCGTGGCGCACTCCGCTGGGCGAAGTTTCTGTCGCGCGGCCAAACTTTGTTCCAATCAGTGATGCGGCGCATGCGCAGGAACACAGCCTCGAAGTTCAGGTTCCGTTTCTGCAAACGGTGTTGGGCGATTTTACTCTGCTTCCGCTGGTGGCCGGCGAGGCCTCCGCAGTGGAAGTTGCCGAGGTGCTTGAAAAATGCTGGGGCGGACCGGAGACGCTGATTGTGATCAGCTCTGATCTCAGTCACTACGAAAACTATAAAACCGCCCGGGCGATGGACACGGCGGCATCCAAAGCGATTCTGGCGTTCGATGAGCGCGGACTTGAATGTGACAACGCCTGCGGACTGGTTCCAATCTGCGGACTGCTGCATCTGGCGAAACAGAAAAAGATGCGCGCCGAGCTGGTTGATTTGCGCAGTTCAGGCGACACCGCCGGTTCGCGAGACCAGGTTGTCGGCTACGGCGCCTTCGCGTTTTATGAACCGATAGGGAGTCTATGATGAAACTGATCCGAATACTTTTCGCATGTTGTTGCCTCATGCTATTCAACGGTTGTTCGACGATACAGTCGCACCAGATGTTATGTTTAATTAATCGTGGCGATGAATTCCATGAGGTTAAGAGGAAGGATTGGATAACGGAAGAAAAGAGCCCTTATTTTGGAAAATGGCGGCCGCCGCTGTATGGATTTAATTTTTGGGGTAACGCCGAGCTGATTGTTTATCCCATAATTTTGACGAGCTCTTCTATTGATGGCCCAGCTTTTATTCCGATAATTCCATCCCCAAAAGCACTTTGTCACCCCGAGGATAACAATCTCTTGCGATTTGTGTATTCTGGTAATCCTGAAGACATTTGTATCGAAATGGCCGATGACAGGCCTGTTGACCCGCAACTTGTAAAAAAGACCAAAACTTTAGACGGAACCATGATTTGGCTTCAATTGGACGAATCTCTCGTTGCAGATGGAAAACTTACAGTCAAATTGTCCTGCCAGGGTAAACAAAAGACATTGGAGTTTGTGAAAGAAAAATTCAGCATGTTCATCCCATTCATATTTCCAGCGAGCAGTTAGAAAAAGGCTGCTTCCGTCGTCACGCTGGTCTTTGTTACTGCTTGAGCAGAATCGCGGGCGTTTCAATCTGCAGGAGGTTGGTGTGCTGCGAGGCCTGCTGATTTCCGCCGCCGACAAAGACGATTAAATCGTTTAACTCGATTTGCTTCTCATCGAGCATTTTGCGCAGGCAGACACGCACCAGTTCGTTATCGGTCGTTTGTGAAACGGCAATTTGTGCGGAATAGACGCCGTAGCTGAGCGAGAGCTGGCGAACCGTGCTCATGTTCTCCGACAAAGCGAGGATGGGAATATTGCCTCGGTACGACGCGCAGATGCGCGCCGTTATGCCGGCGTTGGTGCTGGTGATGATGGCTTTGACCGGCAGGGCGGCGGCGCAGGAGACCGCCGCTTTGGCCAGATGGTTGCGGGGCATCACTTCAGCGCTTTGTTCGTATACGGGCAGCGTGGCCAGCAGGGATTCTTTCTGCGATTCCACGGTCTTGGCGATTTTCGCCATCATTTGAACCGCTTCGATGGGAAATTTACCGTAGGCGGTTTCGCCGCTGAGCATGACGGCATCGGTGCCGTCGTAGACGGCGTTGGCGACGTCGCTTACTTCCGCGCGGGTGGGGCGCGGATTATCAACCATCGATTGCAGCATCTGGGTGGCTGTGATCACCGGCTTGATCCGCCGGATACAGGTCGTGATCATCTGTTTCTGAACGCCGGGAACTTCTTCGGCCGGGATTTCAATGCCGAGGTCGCCGCGCGCCACCATGATGCCGTACGCGGCATCGAGAATCGACTCCAGATTTTTCACGCCCTCGTGATTTTCGATTTTAGCGATAATTTTGATCGGGCTGCGCCGCAAATCCAGAATGCCCTGAATGGCCAGCACGTCTTCGCGGCAGCGGACGAACGAGTGCGCAATAAAATCCACCGGGTTCCGTGTGGCCCAGTCTATAAACTCGGCGTCTTTCTCGGTGAGCGTCGGCAGATCGAGCTGAACGCTTGGCACGTTGACACCTTTTTTGTTTTTGATCTCGCCGTCATTGAGCGCGGTGCATATTAGCGTGTCGGGGGTCTTCTGGTTGACCAGAAGCGCCATCAGGCCGTCGTCAATCAGAATGCGGCTTCCGGGCGGCACTTCGTCCGCAAACCCGCTGTACGAAACCTGGAATCCGTTTTCCGGAGTACGGGTCACGCCGATTTCAATCCGATCTCCGGTTTTGATCTGGAGGGGCGTTGTCAGATTGCAGGTGCGGACTTCGGGGCCTTTGGTGTCCAGCAGAATGCCGACGCGATCCGAAACAGCGCGAATATTGGCAACGATTTTTTCAGCCGTAGGAATATCCATGTGCGCCGTATTCAGGCGCACCACATCCATGCCGCTTTCGATGAGCTGTTTGATAAAATCCGGATCACACCGGTTGTCAGCCAGCGTGCAGATAATTTTTGTCTGCTTGTTGCGCATAGGAATCCTTTTTGATGCGCGAGGGTTTTAACAGATTGTCCGGTCAGGACTAGCTTTAAATGGAAAAAAACAGTAGATAGGGTGGCGTTATGAAACCGGAACACCAGCAGTTGTTGCTTGCGATCGCTCGCGATGCAATTTTTCAAGGTTTGGAAAAGCGGAGGACAATTTATCCAAACCTTGGAAAACTGCCTGCAGAATTAAGAGAGCAGCGGGCGACGTTTGTGACCCTGACGCTCGGCGGGAACCTGCGCGGATGCATCGGCATGCTCGAAGCCTGCCGCCCGCTGGCTGAAGATGTTGCCGAAAACGCCCGTGCCGCCGCGTTTGAGGATCCGCGTTTCGATTCATTGACGAAGAAGGAATTCGAAAAACTCGAAATTCATATCTCGGTGCTTTCTCCGCCGGAAGAGCTGATGTTTTCGTCCGAAGAGGACGTGTTGCGTCAAATCCGGCCCGGCATAGACGGGCTGATTCTGCAAGAAGGATTCCAGCGCGGAACATTTCTGCCGAGCGTCTGGGAAGAACTGCCTGCGAAAAAGCTTTTCTGGGCGCATCTGAAGCGGAAGGCGGGACTACCGACAGACTATTGGTCAGACACCCTGCGGGTTTTCCGCTACACAACGGAGTACTTTCCTTCGTAGTTTGACGCCGCTATTTAACGTAACAACCCGTTTTCCAATGGGTTGGAGAAACGGGGCGTAAAAGTTCCGATGTTCGGAAGTTTATATTTTCCCTATGAGGTCGAGGCCAGGCGTGAGCGTTGCGTCGCCGGGCTGCCATGCAGCAGGGCAAACCTGGTCACCGTGTTCGCGGACGAATTTGGCGGCTTCGAGCTTTCGCAGGGCTTCAACGGCACTGCGTCCGATGCCGAGGTCGTGCATTTCTACGGTTTTCAGTACGCCGTCAGGATCGATGATGAAGGTGCCGCGCAGGGCGAGGCCTTCGGATTCAATGTAGGTTCCGAAGGCGCGGCTGATGTTGCCGGTCGGGTCGGCACCCATCGGGTACTGGACGGTTTTAATCGCTTCAGACTCGTCGTGCCAGGCTTTGTGCGCAAAGGCGGTGTCGGTGCTGATGCTGATGATTTCAGCGCCAGCTTTCTGGAATTTGGGGTAGAGCTGGGCGGCTTCTTTAAGTTCCGTCGGACAGACGAAGGTGAAGTCGGCAGGGTAAAAGATCACCACAACCCATTTTCCTTTGTAGTCTGACAGCTTGATTTTCTTGATTTCTTCGTTGTGGAACACATCCATTTCGAAGTCCGGTATTGTATGGCCTATTTTGAGCATAATTTCCTCCTTATGACGGGCTGTTTTTAAATATGACCAATACGATAGGGATTATAATTTTATATTCAACAGGATTTTTAGGATATTTCGCGGCGAGGCGGCAAAAAAAGGCGGGATTAAATCGTTTAAAAATATTTGCCCCAAAATAGTTGACAGCCCACTCATTTCCGCTAAAGTCGCTCCCCTTTGTGTGAAAGACCAAAGGTGATTTGGTGTTTGCGCAGAGTAATTTAGGACTAAACAGGTGTAAGAGAAAAGTCTGTTTCTTGGGACGAAAAAGCAGGAAGCGGGCCTTTTTATACTTTTTTATTTTTGAATGATAAAGGCGCGAGCACGGGGGAAAATTGCCCACGTAGCTCAGTCGGTAGAGCACGTCCTTGGTAAGGACGAGGTCAGCGGTTCGATCCCGCTCGTGGGCTCCACAAGAGAAGAGTTTGTTAAATTGGATTAGGAAGAGTTAAAAGGAGAAGTCATGGCTAAGGATAAATTCGAACGGACAAAACCGCACGTGAACGTGGGTACGATCGGCCACGTTGACCATGGTAAAACAACGCTGACGGCATCAATCACTTGCGTGCAGGGTGCCAAAGGTTTGGCAGCCTATATTGCATACGACCAGGTTGCGAAAGCTTCCGAGTCTCAGGGCCGCCGTGACCCAACCAAAATTTTGACGATTGCTACCTCGCACGTCGAATATTCAACCGCTAACCGCCACTATGCGCACGTTGACTGCCCCGGCCATGCCGACTACGTCAAGAACATGATCACCGGCGCCGCTCAGATGGACGGCGCGATTCTCGTGGTCAGCGCCTGCGACGGACCGATGCCCCAGACCCGCGAGCACATTCTTCTCGCCCGTCAGGTCGGCGTTCCGGCCATCGTGGTGTTCATGAACAAGTGCGACCTGGTTGATGATGCTGAACTGCTTGATCTCGTCGAAATGGAAATCCGCGAGCTGCTCAGCAAGTACGAGTTTCCGGGCGACGACATTCCGGTCATTCGCGGTTCTGCAACGGGCGCGATCAAAGATCCTTCCGGACCGGGCGCTGCCTGCATTCAGGAATTGATGGATGCTCTTGACAGCTACATCAAGGAGCCGGTTCGTATTACTGACCAGGCTTTCCTGCTGCCGATCGAAGACGTGTTCTCGATTGAAGGTCGCGGTACCGTAGTAACCGGCCGTGTCGAACGCGGTATTGTTCACACCGGTGATGACGTCGAAATCATTGGTTTGAAGCCGACCGTCAAGACGACCTGCACGGGCGTTGAGATGTTCCGCAAGATTCTGGATGAAGGCCGCGCTGGCGATAACGTCGGCTGTCTGCTCCGCAGCACCAAGAAGGAAGATGTTGAACGCGGTCAGGTTCTCGCCAAGCCGGGTTCGATCCTCCCGCACACGGACTTCAAAGCCGAAGTGTACGTTCTGAGCAAAGATGAAGGTGGACGTCATACTCCGTTCTTCAAGGGCTACCGTCCGCAGTTCTATTTCCGTACAACGGACGTGACCGGTGACATCACCCTGCCGGAAGGCGTGGAAATGGTTATGCCGGGAGACAATGTGACGATGAACGTTGCGCTGATTACTCCGATCGCAATGGAGCAGCACATGCGTTTCGCGATTCGCGAAGGCGGACGTACCGTCGGCGCCGGACGCGTAACCGAAGTGATTAAGTAATCGAACGACGTTAAACCGAAGGCAGTGCATCTGTGAAACGATGCACTGTTTTCTGAGAAAACTGCCGAGAAAAGGGCACCATCATGCGCGATATTATTACACTGGCCTGTACGGAATGTAAGCGGCGTAACTACACGACGACCAAGAACAAGAAGCTTTCGACCGGTCGGCTTGAAGTGAAGAAATTCTGCCCGCATGACCGCAGCCACACATTGCACAGAGAAACCAAATAAAATTTAAGACGGTGTAGGCCAGTAGCTCAATTGGCAGAGCGGCGGTCTCCAAAACCGCAGGTTGGGGGTTCAATTCCCTCCTGGCCTGCCAGTTCTTCGGGGAAACGAGATGAAAAAGATAGTCGAACTGTTCAAAGCACTGAAGACATTTCTGGGCGAGGTGAAAATCGAGCTGAAGAAATGCACCTGGCCGACACGGCAGGAGCTTCTCGGGTCGACGATGGTTGTGGTGATCTCGGTTCTGATTCTCGGGGTTTTTGTCGGGTTGAGCGATACGGTGCTGATGGGCCTGCTGAGGGCGGTTCTTCGGTAACGGAGAGAAAGAAAAAAATGGAAAAACAGTGGTTTGTTTTACATACGCTCTCCGGGCATGAATATAAGGTGCAGAACAGCATCGTTAGCCGGGTGAAGCAGGAAGAGCTGGGGGAATACATCGGCGAAGTTCTGATTCCGACCGAAAAGGTTTCGGAAGTGAAACAGGGCAAGAAGACGACGGTTTCGCGCAAGTTTTTTCCTGGATATGTGATGGCGAATCTGGCGCTGTATGACGAAAAAAAGAATTTAGTTGAGGAAACCTGGTATTTTATCCAGAACACGCCCGGTGTGATCGGTTTTGTCGGGGGGGAATCCCCGGTGCCGTTACGCGCTGACGAAGTGGATCGGATTGTTAATCAGGTGGAAGAGAAGAAGGAAACGGTTACACCCAAAATTAATTTTGAACCAGGTGAGACGGTTAAGATCACCGATGGACCGTTCCTCAATTTTAACGGAGTGATTGAAGAGGTGGATCCGGGCCGCGGTAAACTGAAAGTTTCGGTTTCGATCTTCGGACGGTCAGCTCCTGTGGAACTTGAATACTGGCAGGCGGACAAAGCGTAATTTGAGCGGAGTTTTTGTATGGCAAAAAAAGAAAAAGGCATGATCAAACTGCAGATTCCGGCCGGACAGGCCAATCCGGCACCGCCGGTGGGTCCTGCGCTGGGTCAGCACGGCGTGAACATCATGGAATTCTGCAAAGCCTTCAATGCGGCCACGCAGAAGGAAGCGGGCATGATTATCCCGGTGGTGATCACCGTCTATCAGGATCGCTCGTTCAGTTTTATCACCAAGAGCCCGCCGGCCTCCGCGCTGCTGAAAAAAGCGGCGGCTGTAGCCAAAGGATCGGGAGTTCCGAACCGCGATAAGGTGGGTAAAGTAACCCGCGCGCAAGTTGAAGAGATTGCCAAAATTAAAGAGGCTGATTTAAACGCCGGCAGCAAAGAGGCGGCTTGCCGCATCATCGCCGGCACAGCACGCAGTATGGGAATTGAGGTTGAATAGCCATGGCTAAGCACGGAAAAACATATACCGCAGTAAAGAAAAAAGTTTCGGTCGAAAAACTGTACGCCATCGAAGAGGCGATCAAGTTCATCAAGGACAATCCGACCGCGAAATTTGACGAAACCCTCGAAGTGGCCCTGCGCATGGGCGTCGATCCGACCAAATCGGATCAGGCGATCCGTTCGACCGTGGCGCTTCCAAACGGAACCGGAAAAGACGTCCGCGTCATCGTGTTCGCCACGGGTTCCGCCGCTGAAGCCGCCCGCGCCGCGGGAGCTGTGGAGGCCGGGTTCGAAGACCTGCTGGCCAAAGTGACCGGCGGCTGGATGGATTTTGATATCGTTATCGCCACGCCGGATGCGATGAAAGAAGTCCGCAAGCTCGGTAAGGTGCTCGGCCCGCGCGGTCTGATGCCCAATCCGAAGACCGGAACGGTCACCGATGACACCGCGACAGCTGTTAAGCAGTTCAAGGCAGGTCGTGTTGAGTTCCGCATGGATAAGAACGGCAACGTTATGGTTCCGTTCGGCAGACGCTCCTTTACCGTCGAGGCGCTGGCTCAAAACTTCCACGCGATTTACGAAGCGATTCTGGCCGCTAAACCGGCTTCGACCAAAGGTATTTATATTAAACGGTGCACGATCTCCAGCACGATGGGGCCGGGTCTGCACATTGACACCAAAGAGTCAGCAGCAGTTTAATTGTGAGGACAGGGCAGAGTCATGAGCAAAGAAAATAAAAAAATCAGACCGGAAAAGCAGGCCATGTACAACGAGGTCCAGGAGAATGTCTCCGGGGCGCTTTACATGCTGCTGGCCGACTACAAGGGCATGACCATGCCCGAGACCGATGAGTTTAAGAAGCTTCTGCGCGGCGCGAATGCCCGCGTGAAAGTGGTTAAAAACAGCATGCTCAGCCGTATCAGCGGTGAAATGGGCTGCGGCGGACTCTCCGAAAAGCTGAGCGGTCCGACCGCCGTGATTTTCGGTGCCGGCGACGTAGTCGAAGTGGCCAAAATCCTGAAGAAGTTTTCCGGTGACAAGAATAAGCCGGCCGTAAAAGGCGGCGTGCTGGAAGGCGCGATTCTTTCTTCGAAGGACGTGATCGCACTGGCCGGTCTGCCTGGTAAGAAAGAGCTTCAGGCGAAACTGGTCGGTACGCTGGCGGCTCCGATGACCCAGCTGGTTGGTGTGATGAACCAGAAGGTTTGCAGTCTGCTGTACGTGCTGAATGCGGTCGCTGAGAAAAAAGAGAAGGCGGCTTAAGTAGAAGATTTTAATTAGGTTGGTTGAATTCAATTCATGTGTAGGGAGGAAAACAAAATGGCTGAAGAAACTGTAGAAGTAAAAGAAGGTGTCCAGCTCGAAGGCAAAATGGCCGAGTTCGTTGACTGGATTGAAGGTATTTCCGTACTTGAGCTCTCAAAGCTCGTCAAGGCTCTGGAAACCCGTTTGGGTGTTTCCGCAGCAGCTCCGGTCGCAGTAGCGGCAGCGGGCGGCGCGGCAGCAGCAGAAGCCGTTGCTGAGCAGACCGAGTTCACTGTTGTTCTGGCTCAGGCCGGCGCACAGAAGATTCAGGTGATTAAAGAGCTCCGCGGCGTAACTTCGCTGGGTCTCAAAGAAGCCAAGGATCTGGTGGACGGCGCTCCGAAGACGATCAAAGAAGGCGTCTCGAAAGAAGAAGCCGCAACCATCAAGGCGAAGCTCGAAGCCGCTGGCGCCACCATCGAAATCAAGTAACAGAAGCGATGTGCAGGCATGGCCCGGCGGTTTCCCCGCCGGTGCTTCTGCACGTCAGGTAGTGTGTTTGTATTTCGCGAGCCCGTCTGCTTTGCATAAAGCGGCGGGATGAAGCGTTCAATTGAGCCTGAAGGTAATGGAATGTCCGATAGAAAAAACTTTGGAAAACTGACAGACGTAATTGAAGCACCGGATCTCATTGAGCTCCAGACCAATTCCTATGCGGAGTTTCTCCAGCAGGGGGTTGCGCCGTCACGCCGGAAAAAAACCGGTTTGCAGGCGGTTCTGGGCGAAGCATTTCCGGTCGAAAGTTATGACGGTCAAATAGCGCTTGATTTCGCAGGATACGAGATCAAAGAGCCGAACCTGTCGTATGTCGAAGCCATTAAAGAAGGCGAGACCTACGCGGCCCCTCTTTACGTCACGTTCCGTTTGCGCGAAAACGAAGATGTCCGCGAAGACACCCTGTTCATGGGTGAAATCCCTCTGATGACGGAGCGCGGTAGCTTTGTGATTAACGGCGCAGAGCGCGTTATTGTCAGTCAGTTGCACCGCTCGCCGGGAATCTGCTTCGAGCAGACCACCCATGCGAACGGCTCGCTCCTTTATTCTTTCCGCATCATTCCGGATCACGGTTCATGGGTCGAAACCCAGTTTGACACCTCTGACCTGCTGTATGTCTATCTGGATCGCAAGCGTCGCCGCAGAAAATTCCTTGCGTCCACGTTCCTGCGTGCCCTCGGCTATGGCACGGACGAAGAAATCATCAATCTGTACTACACGATTGAAAGCTTCCCGCTGAGCAAACGTATCGGCGATGAGTCGGAGCTTTCCAATCTTGTGCTCAAAGACGACGCGGTCGACAGCGACTCGCAGTCCGTCATTGGACGCCGCTACGACGCGCTCACGCTGGACATGATTCAGCGCATGAAGCACGCTGGCTACAAAAACGTCGAAGTCGTCAACGTTGCCTGGGACGAAGGTCTTTTCATGAAGACCATCCAGAAGGACACCACCCGCTCGGTTGACGAAGCGCTCAAAGACCTCTATCAAAAGCTCCGGCCCGGCGATCCGCCCACCACGGCCTCCGCCCGCCAGATGCTCAAGCGTCTTTTCTTTGACGAAACCCGCTTTAGCCTGAGCCGCGTCGGCCGCTACAAAATTCAGCAGAAGCTGAGAACCAAAGCGACCTCGCTGACATTGGATAAAGAAGATGTCGTGGAAGCTGTCCGCTACCTCATCAATATCCGCATGGGCAACGGCACACTGGACGATATCGACCATCTGGGAAGCCGCCGCATTCGTACCGTCGGCGAGTTGCTCGAAGGACAATGCCGCGTCGGTCTGGCCCGCATCCAGCGTCTGGTCAAAGAACGTATGACGATCTTTGATACGACCGTTGACCGCCTGACCTCTCAGAAGCTGATCAACCCCAAAGCGCTTTCCGCTGTGATCAAGGACTTCTTCGGTCGTTCGCAGCTCAGCCAGTTCATGGACCAGACCAATCCTCTGTCCGAACTGACTCACAAACGCCGCCTTTCGGCTCTTGGCCCAGGCGGGTTGAACCGCGACCGCGCCGGATTCGAAGTGCGCGACGTTCACAGCTCGCACTACGGACGTATCTGCCCGATTGAAACTCCGGAAGGTCCGAACATCGGTCTGATTTCATCGTTGAGTACTTTCGCGCGCATCAACGAATACGGCTTCATCATTTCTCCTTACCGCAAGGTGGAAAAAGGTCGCGTAACCGATAAGGTCGAGTCGCTGACGGCGGACGAAGAAGAAAATTTCGTTATTGCTCAGGCGAATGCGCCGCTTAATCCGAACGGCACGTTCCAGAACGATCGCGTGATGGTGCGTGTTCGCGGCGACTTTAAAGAAATGGCTCCGGCGGAAGTCCAATACATGGACGTTTCGCCCAAGCAGGTGGTGAGTATCGCCGCCGGGCTGATTCCGTTCCTTGAGCACGACGACGCCAACCGCGCCTTGATGGGTTCGAACATGCAACGCCAAGCCGTTCCGCTGATGGTATCGGAGCGCCCCTTTGTGGCCACCGGCATCGAAGGCCGTATCGCCCGCGACTCGCGAGTGCTGATCATCGCCGAAGAAGGCGGTAAAGTGGCTTACGTTTCGGCCGACAAGATTATTGTTTCCAAAGACGGCGAAATGCCGGTCAAAAAGAAAACGGCCAAAGAAGACTATCAGGAATACGAACTGCGCAAGTTCATGCGTTCGAATGCAGGCACCTGTCTCAATCAGCGTCCGATCGTCAAGCACGGCGAGAAAGTCAAAAAAGGTCAGGTTCTGGCTGATGGCCCCGCCACGGATCAGGGCGAACTCGCCCTCGGACGCAACGTGACCGTGGCGTTCATGCCTTGGTGCGGATACAACTTTGAAGACGCGATTCTGATCAGTCAGAAGATCGTCAAAGAAGACGTCTATACCTCGATTCATATCGAAGAGTTCGAGTGCGGCGCCCGCGACACCAAGCTGGGTCCGGAAGAAATCACCCGCGATATTCCAAACGTCGGAGAAGAGGCTCTCAAGAACCTGACGCACGAAGGGATCATTCAGATCGGCGCGGAAGTGAAGCCCGGCGACATTCTGGTCGGGAAGATCACGCCGAAAGTCGAAACCGAGCTGGCTCCTGAAGAACGTCTGTTGCGCGCTATTTTCGGTGAAAAAGCGGCGGATGTGCGCGACACCTCGTTGCGTGCACCCAGCGGAACCTACGGCATCGTGATGGATGTCAAAGTTTCGGCTAAGAACAAGAACGTCAAGGAAGCGCCTAAAGCCAAGCCGGCCGCCGACATGCGCAAGCGCCAGAAGGATATCGAAGAGCGCTATAAGAGCTCCGTTCATGAATTGACCGAAGATCTGACAGAAGCTCTCAGCAACATTCTGCTCGGCGAAAAGATTCCGCTGGATGTGATGAATGTGCAGAGCGGCGATGTCATTATTCCGGCCAACCGTAAAATCACCAAGACGCTGTTGCGTAAACTGGCCGCCAGTTACGAACACATCGAAATTGATCCGAGCCCCATCCGGATCAAGATCATGAGCATCATCGACAATTTCCGTAACAAGTTCACGGAAGCCGAAGCCGACAAACAGCGCTCGCTCGACCGTGCAGGAAACGGTGACGAGGTTGACGAAGGCATCGTCAAGCAGGTCAAGGTCTATGTGGCCAGCAAGAAGAAGCTGTCGGTTGGTGACAAGATGGCCGGGCGTCACGGCAACAAGGGTGTTATTTCGCGCATTCTGCCCGAAGAAGACATGCCTTTCCTGCCGGACGGAACGCCGGTTGAAATCGTGCTGAATCCGCTCGGCGTGCCTTCCCGTATGAACGTCGGACAGGTTCTTGAAACCCATCTCGGATGGGCCTGTAAACATCTTGGTATCCATGCCGCCACGCCGATTTTCGACGGGATTTCCGAAAAAGAAATCCGCGAGATGCTCGAAGAGGCCGGACTGCCCAAAGACGGCAAGACGGTTCTCTATGACGGACGAACCGGCGAAGCCTTTGAACAGCGCGTAGTGGTCGGAACCATTTACATGCTTAAGCTGCACCACTTGGTCACGGAAAAGATCCATGCCCGCGCGGTCGGTCCGTATTCGCTCGTCACTCAGCAACCGCTGGGCGGCAAGGCGCAGTACGGCGGACAGCGCTTCGGGGAAATGGAAGTGTGGGCGCTGGAAGCCTATGGCGCGGCACATGCGCTGCAGGAAATTCTCACGGTCAAGAGCGATGACCTCGCCGGCCGTACCCGTATTTATGAGTCCATTGTGAAGGGTGAGAACGTGCTCGATGCCGGACGTCCGGAATCGTTTAACGTACTGATCAAGGAACTGCAGGGGCTCGGCTTGAATTTTGAAGTTAAAAAGCCGAACACAGATAATGTTTCGTTCACAGGACGTATTTAATCTTTGACAGGAGAAAACCGGTGGATACACGCAATGCAGCAGATATACTCGGCGTAGAGACAGAGACGATTGTCGATGTGGCCAGCATCAAGTTGGCTTCGCCTGAGGACATTCGTTCCTGGAGTTTCGGGGAGGTTAAAAACCCCGAGACCATCAACTACCGTACGTTCAAACCTGAAAAGGGCGGTCTTTTCTGTGAACGCATCTTTGGTCCTTCCAAGGACTGGGAGTGCAGTTGCGGAAAATACAAACGCATCAAACATAAAGGTGTGATCTGCGACCGTTGCGGCGTTGAAGTGACGCTGTCGCGTGTTCGTCGCGAACGCATGGCTCACATCGAACTGGCCGTTCCGGTATCGCACATCTGGTTCTTTAAGGCCACACCGAGCCGCATGGGTCTTCTGCTCGACATGACTCTGCGCAGTCTTGAGCACATCATTTACTATGACGACTATGTTGTTATTGAGCCGGGTGACACACCGCTTAAGGAAAAACAGCTGCTGACCGAGTTGGAATACCGTGAAGCGTTGGACAACTACGGCGATGGCAGTTTTGATGCTCGTATCGGCGCCGAGGGGATTCGTGAGCTTCTCAAGAAGATCAATCTGGCCGAAAAGTTGGGTGAACTCGAAGATTCACTCGCCAGCACCCGCAGCAAGCAGACTCGTAAAAAACTGGTCAGCCAGATGAAGGTAATCGAAGGGCTCATTAAGAGCAATTCGCGTCCTGAATGGATGATTTTTGAAGTGTTGCCGGTCATTCCGCCGGATCTGCGCCCGCTGGTTCCTCTCGAAGGCGGCCGTTTTGCGACGTCCGACCTGAATGACCTTT